>JAOUNH010000261.1 GCA_029881055.1 Gammaproteobacteria bacterium | reverse complement strand
CCCTGGCGTATCACTTCGGGTGATTCCCGGAGCGTTGCGGGGTTGAGGTTGCCCTGCAATGCCACCTTGTCGTCGACATACCGCCGGGCCGTTGCGAGGTCGGTCGTCCAGTCGACACCCAGTGCATCGCAACCGGTATCCGCGAGGTCGGCCAACAGCGGGCCGGCGCCTTTGGTAAACAGAATCACCGGCACCCGTCGCCCGTCTTTCTCGCGCGTCAGGCCATCCACGATTTTTTGCATGCTCGCCAACGAGAATCGTTTGAAGTCGTCGCCCTCGAGCGCAGCTCCCCAGGTATCGAAAATCTGTACCGCCTGTGCGCCGGCGTCGATCTGCGCGTTCAGGTATTCAATGGTTGTTTCGGCAACGACGTCCATCAATTGGTCCAGGACATCCGGGGCCTCGGCTGCGAGCGCCTTGATGTGGGGGAATTCGCGGCTCGAGCCGCCTTCGACCATGTAGGTTCCGACCGTGAACGGACTGCCCGCAAAACCGATCAGGGGAACGTCACCGTTCAGTTCACGGCGTATGGTGCGTACCGCCTCGAAAACGTAGCCCAGCTTGCTCTCGACATCAGGCACCCTGAGGCCCCGGATCGCATCAGCCGTTCGCACCGGACTTTTGAACTTCGGGCCCTCGCCCTCGACGAAATACAGACCGAGGCCCATGGCATTTGGGACGGTCAAAATATCGGAAAACAGTATCGCCGCGTCGAGCTTGTAGCGCCTGAGCGGCTGCATCGTTACCTCGCAGGCCAGCTCGGGGTTTTGGCAGAGGTCAAGGAAGCTCCCGGCTTCTGCACGCGTGGCGCGATATTCCGGCAGATAGCGGCCGGCCTGCCGCATGATCCATACGGGCGTACGCGAGACGGGTTGGCGCAGCAGCGCGCGAAGGAATACGTCATTCTTGAGTTCGGTCATTGCGTTCCTACCTGTGATTCTATGGAGGCCTGCATGGCAAGCGCGGCTGCACGCGGGCTGTCGGCGTCGCGGATCGGTCGGCCGACGACTATGTAGTCCGCACCATTGGCAAATGCTGTCTCGACGGTAACCACTCTTTTTTGGTCGCCTACGGGCTTGTTGTCGACAGGCCGGATGCCGGGCGATACCACCAGCAATTTGTTGTCAACAAATTCGCGCAGCCGCGGCACCTCGAGCCCCGATGAAATGACCCCGTCGCATCCCGCATCCAGCGCCTGCCGGGCGCGCGACAAAACCAGCGCCTCAAGATCGCAGTTGAAACCAAGATCGTCCAGGTCACCGCGATCGAGGCTTGTCAGCACCGTCACGCCAAGTACCTTCATGCTGTCACCCTTGTTTTCTGCGGCCGCCTCCATGATAGAGCGATTGCCGTGTACAGTGACGAACGAAGCACCCCGGTCTTTTAACTGCCTCACGGCCGAACCAACCGTAGCCGGGATATCAAAAAATTTCAGGTCGCAAAAAACCTTCTTGTCACGCGCCAGCAACCAGTCCAATAACTCAAAGTAGCCACCGCTCATCATGAGCTCGAGGCCAATCTTGTAGAACGTGACGGCGTCACCGAGCTCCTCGGCGAGTTCCCGTGCCCGCTCACAGTCCGGGACGTCCATGGCGAAAATCAGGCGATCTTTACTGGGTATGGCTTTGTGCTTCACTGCGGTCCTCCATGAAATCGCAGCGCATTCTATCAGCCCGTGAGGGCCTCGTGTGCCGAGATCGCATACCGATCCGTCATTCCAGCGATGAAATCGGCAACCACTCGTGCGCGGCCAGCATCCGCAGCACCGGCGGCCGCTGCAGCGAACTCGCGCGGCATCAGATTCGCATCGCGCATGTAGGCGTCGAACAGATCACGAACCATCGCCTGCACCTTGCGGGTCATTTCAAGTTTCTGTTCGTGGCTGTAAAGGTGCGCGTAGAGAAATCGCTTTAGCGACTGATGCTGCTCGTACATGGCCTCCGACATTGAGACCAGCGGCTTTCCGGCGTTTCGAACATCCTCTATGGATCCCGGCGCAGCGGCGTCGAGGCGCCGCCGGGTTTCTTCAATCAGGTCAGTAACGACGGCACCGATCATGCGTCGAATGATCTCGTATATCAGCCGGCGATCCTCGAGATCAGGATAGCGTGCATGAACCTCATCAAAACGTGTCGCGAACAGCGGTTGTTCCCGTAGCTGTTCGAGTGTGAGCAGCCCGGCGCGCAGGCCGTCGTCTACATCGTGATTGTTATAGGCAATCGCGTCAGCGATGTTGGCAATCTGGGCCTCGAGTCCCGGCTGCTTGCGCTCGAGAAAACGCTCGCCGACATCACCGAGTTCGCGCGCATTGCGCACGGAGCAATGCTTCAGTATTCCTTCGCGTGTCTCGAACATCAGGTTCAGCCCGGAAAAGTCCGCGTACTTGGCCTCCAGTACGTCGACGACGCGCAACGATTGCAGATTGTGTTCGAAGCCGCCGTAGTTACGCATGCACTCGTTCAGCGTGTCCTGGCCGGCGTGGCCGAAAGGCGTATGGCCGAGATCATGTGCGAGACAAATGGCTTCCGTGAGCGGCTCATTCAATTGCAGCGCAACAGCGACTGTGCGGCCGATTTGTGAAACCTCGAGTGAGTGCGTCAGCCGGGTGCGGTATAAATCGCCCTCATGGTTGA
>JAOUNH010000099.1 GCA_029881055.1 Gammaproteobacteria bacterium | reverse complement strand
CCGGCTGCACGGGTTTCCCGAGGGCGCGATAGACCTGTCCAATAGTGTTACTGAACGCCGGCAGGGTGGCGAGCGTTTCGCGGTACTGATGCGCGGCCTGTACAAGCAATGCCAGCACCAGAACAACCACACCGGCGACCAGTCCCCAGCGCGTCCCGCTACGTTGTTGATTTTCTTCCGCCTCTTTGGCGCGCGCGATTTTCGCCAATTTTGCTGCGGCCGCCGCGTCCGCCTTGAGCTTCTTCGTGTCAAAGGCCGAACGAACGAATTCGCCTTCCATAATGATGGTTTCAAACCCCGGTTGTTCGGCAGCTTCGCTGTCGTCGTCACCAAATGCGAAATCGGTATCGAAGGAATCGTCTGCCCCCGCATCTATTCCGGCTTTCTTGTCCCCTATAACAATCGTGGAAGCAAAACCGTCTTCGTCTTCAACGGCGAACGACATGAGATCCTGATCGATCATCATATTGACGGTGTGCTCTTCTTCCGTCATCGGGGGTAGATTGAAGGACTCCGGGGAATCCTCCGAATCGTCCGCGCTTTCGGCTATTGCCAACTCGTCTTCGATCTCATGCCTGGCGACGATTGGTTCCTCGATGAGCTCACTTGGTTCATCGATCAAATCCAGTTGCTCGATCTCCCTGTCGAATTCCTCGTCCCTGGAATCGGTGGGCTCGAAAGAATAGGCTTCCTGCTCGTCGCTCGTATCGAGCGCCGGCTCGAAGTCGAGTGCGTCTTCGAGAACGAGATCTGGCTTGTCGTCAGTGGCTGCTGCAAAATCCGGATCGAAATCGTCATCCTGCGCATCCTCGATAAGGCCGTCGAGGTTCAGATCAAGCTCGTCATCGCGTTCACGCTCACTTTCGAGCCCATCGTCAGCTTCGATGTCGTCGATACCGCTTAGTTCGATGCCCATAGCTTCCGCCTGCAGCGCGAACTGTGCGTCCATATCCAGCGGCAGATCATTGCCTGCGTTGCTCGTGTCGGTCGCTGCCGGCACATCGATCGGCGTTGCGAGGTCCAGGGCCAGATCCTGAAATTCGCCAAGTATGTCGGTCCATTCGTCCGGCTCACTGAGTGCGAAGTCTGCCGATACATCTGCAGTGCGTTCTTCGAAGTCATCCGCGGCGTTGTGTTTCGGGGCCGGCTCCGGCTGCGAAACATACGAAGAAGCAGCCTCAAGGTCGAAGTCATCTGGCAGCGGCGTGTTGTCGTCGAAGCGTAATTCGTCAACCGGGTCTTTTGCGGTTTCGTTCGCCGCCGCGGCAAATATTTCCGGCGCATCAACGACTTCGGGTGTCGCTGTCAGGAATTCATCGATCGGGGTTTCGGTATCGTCGAGATATTCGTCGACGTTCGTGATGCCCGAATCGAAATTGTCGCCGGCATCATCGTCGTCGGCAGCGGGCGCCGCCGCATCTTCCTCATCGAGCACTCGCCATTCAACGCCCGTATCTTCGATACGAATATTGGAACCGGCGAGTTCGTCCAGGGTCTTGAGCAGGGCAGCGCTTTGTTCGGCCGAAATCGACTTCGGAAGACCGTCATCCGTGTCAATGATTTCAGGTTTCAATTCGGGAAGAGCTGCGCTGACTTGCTGAGCCCTGGGTTGCTTCGGCATTTGCTCGGACAGGTAGGCCAGGGCGTTGAATGCATGACCACAGCTGCCACAGCGAACCATGCCGGCGGCCTGTTTAAGGACCTCAGCCGTTACTCTGAATGCAATTTCGCAATCTGGACACTGGGTATACATCGAACTTTAATTACGGGACGCGCTCAACCGCTAGTCCGCTCTCCGTTTGCCACTCAATCTCGACCATATCTGGCCGTCCTGTTCCCGGAACACCGGATCGTCAAAGTCAATCCAGGGCTCATAGGCTGCCATAACTTCGTCCGCTTGTTCACATAATATGCCGGACAGAGCAAGCATACCGTGACCTCTGAGCGTTGATGTGATGGATTCGGCAAACTGGACAAGTGGCGCGGCGAGGATATTGGCGACAATCAGGTCAAAATGGCCCCGGATCTCGTCCGCCGACGACAAAATCTCGATATTTTGGGCAACATCATTGTCGATGGCGTTCTGGCGCGTTGCGACGCAGGCCTGCGGGTCTATGTCCATGGCGACAGCCCGGGCACAGCCGAGCTTCAGGGCGGCGATCGAGAGTATGCCGGACCCGCAGCCGTAATCGAGGATCGTTTTGCCCTCGAGCGACAGCCCGTCCAGCCACTCAAGGCAAAGTGCCGTCGTGGCGTGCGTTCCGGTACCGAAAGCGAGACCCGGGTCGAGGTAGACCACCGCAGCACGCACCCCAAAGGGGTCAGAGCCCTTTTGCCCCGTGTTCGTCCCAAAGGGCTCTGACCCCTTTGGGGAGATCCACAGTTTTTGGCCGAACTGCATGGGCCCGAAGTCCTTGAGCCACTCGCGCTCCCAGTCCCGGTCCTCGAGATCTTCGATGCGGTGCCACGGTAATTCAGCAAGGCCCAGCTCGTCCTGCAAAGCGTTGCGCAGCCCCTCGAGGTCAGCCTCGGGCGAAAACAGGCCCGTAATGCGGGTATCGGTCCACAACGGCGTTTCGCCGGGACCGGGTTCGAGTACCGGGCGGTCGCCCGCGTCGGTGAGCGTCAGCGAACTGGCGCCGAACCGGGAGAAGATAGCTTCGACAGCCGAAGGATCCAGTGCGTCGAGATTCAAAACAAACTGACGCCATGCCACCGTCATGTACTCCGGGTCAAGTCAGGCCGAGACGTTTCTCGAGATAGTGAATGTCCGTCCCACCCGCCTGGAATGCCGAGTGCTGGAAGATTTCCTGGTGCAGCGGAATGTTGGTCTTGATTCCCTCGATCACCATTTCAGCCAGTGCAGTCTTCATGCGACCAAACGCTGCTGATCGAGACTCACCGTGTGCGATGAGCTTGCCGATCATGGAGTCGTAATACGGTGGCACCCTGTAGCCGCTGTAGATGTGGCTCTCGACGCGAATGCCGGGTCCGCCCGGCGGGTGCCAAAGCGTGATGAGACCAGGCGATGGCATGAAAGTTTTCGGATCTTCGGCGTTGATGCGGCATTCGATCGCGTGGCCCTGAATCTTGACGTCCTTCTGCGTGTACCTGAGCTTTTCGCCACTGGCGATGCGCAGTTGTTCACGCACGATGTCGATGCCCGTAATCATCTCGGTGACGGGGTGCTCCACCTGCAGTCGCGTGTTCATTTCAATGAAATAAAACTCGCCGTTTTCGTACAGGAACTCGAAGGTACCTGCGCTGCGATAACCCATGTCCTTGCAGGCCTGGACGCAACGTTCACCGATGCGATTGCGCTGCTCCTCCGTAATGCCTGGCGCCGGCGCCTCCTCGATGACCTTCTGATGTCGCCGCTGCATGGAGCAATCCCGCTCGCCGAGGTGAATGGCGTTGCCGTGCGAGTCGGCCAGCACCTGGAACTCGACGTGCCGCGGCGTTTCGAGAAATTTCTCCATGTATACAACATCGTTGTTGAACGCGGCGCGTGCTTCCGACTTCGTCAGCGTAATTGCTGCCAGCAAGGATGCTTCAGCGTGGACGACCCGCATGCCGCGCCCGCCACCGCCACCGGAGGCCTTGATAATAATCGGATAACCGATAGATCTCGCCATACGCAGGTTTTCGTCCGCATCATCGCCCAGCGGCCCATCCGATCCCGGCACGCAAGGGACACCGGCTTTTTTCATCGCGGCAATCGCCGATACCTTGTCACCCATCAATCGGATGGCGCTAGCCTTGGGTCCGATGAAGGTGAAGCCACTGGATTCCACGCGCTCGGCAAAATCCGCGTTTTCGGACAGGAAGCCATAGCCAGGGTGAATACCGGTCGCGTCGGTGACCTCCGCGGCGCTGATAATGGCAGGCATATTCAGGTAACTGAGGGTCGACTGCGGCGGACCGATACAAACCGTTTCGTCCGCGAGAAGTACGTGCTTGAGGTTGTTGTCAGCCGTGGAGTGCACGGCAACTGTCTTGATGCCCATCTCGCGGCACGCGCGCAGGATACGCAGAGCGATTTCGCCGCGATTGGCTATTACGATTTTTTCGAGCATGTCGGCGCGCTCGCTTAGGAGTTATTTCGTTGATCAATCACGATCATCGTCTGACCGTATTCGACGGGTTCGCCGTTCTGCAGGCGAATCGATTTGATTACACCGGACACTTCCGCTTCGATCTGGTTCATCATCTTCATAGCCTCAATGATGCACAGCGTGTCGCCTTCATTGACCCGATCGCCAACCTGCACGTACGGCGCTGCCCCGGGGGACGAAGCAGCGTAAAAAGTGCCGACCATGGGTGCCATCACTTCGAAACCCGTTTCCTCGGGTTCCGCATGCACTACCGGCGCAGCAGCACTTGCCGCTGTAGCGGCGGGAGCGGGTGCCGACATTTGCACAGGCGCTGCGGCCATCGTCGCTCCGGTCCCGTAGCGACTGATGCGTACGGACTCCTCGCCCTCAGTAATTTCGATCTCGGCGATGCCGGATTCGTCCAATAACTCAATGAGCTTTTTTACTTTTCTTATGTCCATTATTTTTGTCCTCAGCTTGAACTGACATGTCGGGCGGCGGCGTGCAGGGCGAGTTCATACCCGTATGCACCGAAACCAAACAGGCAGCTGCTTGCGATGTCACTGAAATAGCTTTTATGCCGAAAATCCTCTCGGGCAAAAGTGTTGCTCAAATGCACTTCGATGAAAGGGATCTGAACTGCCAGCAGGGCGTCGCGCAACGCGACACTCGTGTGCGTGAAAGCACCTGGGTTCAGAATGATAAATTTGACGTTGTCGGTGGCGGCTCGCTGGATGCGGTTGATCAACTCGTGCTCGGCATTGCTTTGATAGCAAGCGAGTTCGTGCCCCAGCTTCGCAGCGAGTTCAGTGCTGTGCTGCTCAATGTCGGCGAGTGTAGTGGTGCCGTAAACCTCAGGTTCGCGGGACCCCAGAAGGTTCAAATTCGGACCATTGACAAGCAATAGTGAGGGCATTTCGAGGGGTTCGCAGCGTGTTAGCCGAAGATGGCAGCAATTCTAACCGTTTCGCCACAATTTGCTACAACTTTCTCTGCGGCCCGCCTCCCCCAAAGGGGTCAGAGCCCTTTGCACTGCTTTAGCCCAAAAGGGCTCTGACCCCTTTGGGGGGCGGGCTCAGGTTAGAGCTTTTTCAGTGCGGCGCGGGCGTCGTCTTTCGAGATTTCCGCTCGATCGAGGCGCGTCATGACCTCGACAATGGTATCAAGGTGCGACCGGTGCAGCTCGCCGATGTAGGCACCGACGAGTTCGCCATCCGACGCGACGAACATCGTGAATGGTAGCCCTACGAATTCGATTCCCGAGGATTCGGCGACAGCCATCGCGTCCTGCTCCCCAATCAGTATCGGGTAATTGAACTGTGCGGCTTCAGCATAGTTAGCAACGGGTTCGGCAAAGTCGACTGCAATACCAATGACCTGGAATCCGTTATCGCGCTGCTCATCCTGGAATGTTTTCAGAAGCGGAATCTCGCGGCGGCATGGCGCACACCAGGTCGCCCAGAAATTCAGGATGCGGTTTTTCCCGCTCCACTCGGCAAGCTCGTGTGGAGTTCCCGTCACATCCGGCAAAGTGAATGCGGGATGAGTGACAGCTTCGAGTGTTCTCACGGGTTCAGCGTGCTGCACTGGCGGAGACTGGACCGGTATACGGGCCGCGTAAAAGAGTGCGCCTGCCATCAAGGCGACCAGCGCCGATGCGAAGACCAGAAATACTCGTGACACCTGGAAACCTGCTAGTTGCCTGTTCGAGCCGACATGCTATCCGATACAGACAAGGCTTGCCTGACATGTTCGGCGAAGTCCGGTGCTTTCATATAGCCGACAACTTCATAGCCGTGCCGCTGTTCGCCATCAGGTCCGAAGAAAATGATCGTTGGCGGTCCAAATACCCCAAAGCGGTCCAGCAAGGCTTTGTCGGCAGCGTCGTTCGCGGTGACATCGGCCTGCAACCAGACGGTAGTCGAAAGCGCCGCCTGCACGTCTTTGTCGACAAAGGTATAAGCCTCCATTTCCTTGCACGACACACACCAGTCCGCGTAAAAATCGAGCATGGCACTCTTGCCGTTTTGCGTCGCCGCCGCGATCTCACGGTCGAGGTCGTCCACTGACTTGATGCGCTGAAAAGGCAATTCGTGTTCAGCTTCGACGACAGCCGAGCCGCCGCCGAGATTGACGCTTGCCAGGGGTTGCAGCGGATTGCTGCCACCCGTCATCGCGCCGAGCAACAGGATGACGCCATAAATTATGGCCAGGAATCCAAAGCCCTTGCCGAATTTCTGTCGACCGGTAGCCTCGACGCCCAGCGTGGTCAGACCGCCCATGAAGACGCCAGCCATGAATATGAGCACGGCCCAGAACAGCATCGTTACCGTGCCTGGCAGGATTCGCGACAGCATCCAGATTGCGAGCCCCAGCATCATGAATCCAAAAGCGTTCTTGACCGCGATCATCCAGCCGCCTGCTTTTGGCAGCAATTTTCCTTGCGCGGCGCCGACGACCAGTAGTGGCGCACCCATGCCGAGACTCATCGCGAACAGTGCGCTGCCACCCCGCAACATGTCGCCGGTCTGTGCAATGACAGTAAGCGCAGCGATCAGTGCGGGCGCGACACAGGCAGTCACGATCAGGGAGGACAATGCGCCCATAACAAACGCGCCGATTACCGTGCCGCTTTTCTGGTTGCCGCTGACGCTGGATAACCTGCTCTGAATGCTGCTCGGCATCTGCAAGTCGTAAGCGCCAAACATGCCGAGCGCCAAAATCACGAACAAGCTTGCGAACAGAATGAGTATCCACGGCTGGTTGAACGTCGCCTGCAGTTGCAGACCGAGAGCGGCCGCCGCAATACCGGCCCCCGTATACACGATGGCCATACCCATTACGTAGCTCAATGCCAGCATAAAGCCGCGCATCGGGGTAACGTTGTCGCCCTCACCCGCAATGATGCCCGACAGAATCGGCACCATCGGCAGCACACAGGGCGTGAATGCGAGCCCGAGGCCTGCCAGGAAGAACAAGCCGGCGGCAACCCAGATGCTGGAGCCGGTGATGATCTGCGACAGCCGGGCCTGCTCAGAAACGGGCTGGCCGGGATCGGGGAGCTGGGAAAGGTCGGTCGTTGCAGTGGCTTCCGGCAAACTCACGGTCAGCGTCTTGCTTACGGGCAGATAGCAAATACCGTCCACCTTGCAGCCCTGGTAGTTCAGCTCAATATCGAGATCCATTGCTTCGGGTGTGGCTCGCGCGATGGCGACTTTGCCAAACACCTCATCGAAATAGACTTCCTGTTCGCCCAGCCATTCGTCCGTTTTCAACTTGCCTTTCGGCAGGTCAAGCTGTCCCGCTCGCGCATTGTCATTCAGCGAGCGCACCGAGATCTTGCTCTTGTAAACGTAATAGTCCGGCAGCATTCGTATGCCGAATCCGATGGTGTTGCCATCGACGGCAAAAGCGTCAGGAATAAATACCTGGTCGGCTGGCAGGGCCTCATCCATGGAATTGCCGCCGATGTTGGCCAGATTCAATGATTTGCCGGTTGCCGCACTTCTGAGCTTGACGGATTCAGTCCAGGTCTGTGGCATGTAGCAATAACCGGAATCGAGACAGCCGCGGCTATCAATCGTCAATGCAACCGAGGCGGGCTTGTCGCCCAGCAGGGTGTAGGGAATACGAACAAAGAAGCTGCCGCGATAGACAACCTGCTCGCCAAAGAACTCGTCGTTATGGACTTCGCCCTCCGGCAGTTCGGCCTCGCCGAGCACGACGGCTGCATCATCGACAGCAAACCGGAATTCGTCGCGGTACATGTAAGCGCCGTCTTTGACCGCCCAGTCAATCTCCAATGCGCCACCGGCGTCGTTAACGACGTAGTGAAAAACATCCTGTGGCGGCGGTGGCCGATCGTCGGCCGCCATAACGGCGGCAACCGGAAAGACCAGGACAACCGCGATAATCATATTTCGAATTAATGTCATGTAGCCCTGCTTGGCAGTGGTGGTGAGCTCAGTCCTCTGCGTAGGGGACCTCTCAGGAATCGGGAATGTTACGCCATTGCCGGGCGTTGTCAGCGACTTGAGTCAGATTTTGCCACTTGAAATCTGCCGCACCATCCCTATGATTAGCACTCCTTGCGACCGAGTGCTAATAATAGTCGGTCGGGAAAACCGCCTTAAATCGGTTAAAAATCAATAATTTACAGGAGAATACAACCATGAAGATGCGTCCGCTTCATGACCGGGTAATCGTAAAGCGCATGGAAGAAGAGCGCACATCACCCGGCGGAATCGTCATTCCTGACGCCGCAGCCGAAAAGCCCATCAAGGGAAAAGTCGTCGCTGCAGGCAAAGGGAAGATCCTCGAGAACGGCGATATTCGTCCTCTCGATGTAAAAGTTGGTGACCAGGTCCTTTTCGGCAAGTACGCCGGTACAGAGGTCAAGGTTGATGGTGAAGAACTGCTCGTGATGAAGGAAGACGACATCATGGCGGTCATCGAAAAATAAAGAGGAAGTAGATAATGGCTGCTAAAGAAGTACGATTTGGCGATGACGCACGGCAGAAAATGTTTGCCGGCGTGAACGTCCTCGCAAATGCGGTAAAAGTGACCCTGGGTCCTAAAGGCCGTAACGTCGTGCTCGATAAGAGCTTTGGCGCGCCGACCGTCACGAAGGACGGTGTTTCGGTTGCCAAGGAAATCGAGCTTGAAGACAAGTTTGAGAACATGGGCGCACAGATGGTGAAGGAAGTTGCTTCACAGACGTCTGACATCGCCGGTGACGGAACGACAACGGCTACGGTGCTGGCCCAGGCTATCCTCCGGGAAGGCCTGAAATCAGTTGCCGCTGGCATGAACCCGATGGACCTGAAGCGCGGTATCGACAAGGCGTCCGCTGCGATAGTCGAAGAGTTGAAGAAGCTCTCCAAGCCCTGCAAAGACGAGAAGGCGATTGCACAGGTTGGCAGTATTTCTGCGAACTCTGACACCGAGATCGGCGAACTCATCTCTGACGCTATGGGCAAGGTTGGCAAGGAAGGCGTCATCACGGTTGAAGAAGGTTCCGGTCTCGCAAACGAACTCGATGTCGTTGAAGGCATGCAGTTCGATCGTGGCTACCTGTCTCCTTACTTCATCAACGACGCGGCCAGCCAGCAGGTTGAGCACGACAATCCGTTGATCCTGCTGTTCGACAAGAAGATCTCCAACATTCGCGATCTTCTGCCGGTACTCGAAGGCGTGGCAAAAGCCGGTCGTCCGCTGCTGATCATCTGCGAAGACGTCGAAGGCGAAGCGCTTGCTACCCTGGTCGTGAACAACATCCGTGGCATCGTTAAAGTCGCTGCTGTAAAGGCACCGGGCTTCGGCGACCGTCGCAAAGCAATGCTGCAGGACATCGCAGTGCTGACCGGCGGACAGGTTATTTCCGAAGAAGTCGGCTTGTCGCTTGAAAAGACTACGCTGGACGACCTCGGTCAGGCCAAGAAAGTCCAGATCACGAAAGAAACGACTACGATCATTGATGGCGCCGGCAAAGCGTCCGAGATCAAAGGCCGTGTTGATCAGATCAACGCCGAGATTGCAGAGTCTTCGTCAGACTATGACAAAGAGAAGCTGCAGGAGCGCGTAGCCAAGCTGTCTGGCGGTGTTGCCGTCATCAAGGTTGGTGCCGCTACCGAAATCGAGATGAAAGAAAAGAAAGCTCGTGTTGAAGATGCGCTGCACGCGACTCGTGCTGCTGTTGAAGAAGGCGTCGTGCCGGGTGGTGGCGTTGCCTACATTCGTGCCGTGAGCAAAGTTGCATCGCTCGTCGGCGACAACGACGACCAGACGGTTGGTATCAACATTCTGCGACGTGCAGTCGAAGAGCCTCTGCGACAGATCGTTCGTAACGCCGGTGGCGATGCGAGTGTTGTCCTGAATGCAGTTGCCAAGGGCAAGGGCAATTTCGGGTACAACGCTGCAACCGGCGAATACGGCGACATGATCGAAATGGGTATCCTGGATCCGACCAAGGTCACGCGTTATGCATTGCAGAACGCA
>JAOUNH010000260.1 GCA_029881055.1 Gammaproteobacteria bacterium | reverse complement strand
AGGCCCGAGTAGAAGCATATGCTGGAACCGGGGAATAACGACGAACTTCCTCCAATACCGGGTAAGCGATACTTCACGATAGGTGAGGTCAGCGACCTGTGTGCTGTAAAGCCACACGTACTCCGGTACTGGGAGCAAGAGTTTCCACAATTGAAGCCTGTAAAGCGTCGAGGTAATCGCCGCTATTACCAGCGGCAGGATGTGCTGATAATTCGGCAGATCCGCAGCCTGCTGTACGACGAAGGCTTTACGATCGGCGGCGCGCGCCAACGGCTTACGGGCGACGATGCCAAGTCCGACGTCACACAAAGTCAGCAGATAATCAAGCAGATACGCTTGGAACTTGAGCAAGTTCTGAAGATTCTGCGCCGCTGAATTCCTGAGCTTTCCAAGTCGAGTGGTGGCACGTATCATGGCTGCCCTGCGAAGGCGCGCGAGGCGCGGATTTGCACAACGGTCGGGGCGTAGCGCAGCCTGGTAGCGCACCACAATGGGGTTGTGGGGGTCGGAAGTTCGAATCTTCTCGCCCCGACCAATTTTGAATCTAACCGTCGGGCCCTGGCCGAGTCAGAAAAACGGGCTCTGCGCTGCGATTAGGCGAGACTCGCAAGTCCGTTGCGATCGTTGCGGGTGACGTCGTAACGGTTGGCTAAATGAAGATCAGAACAGAAGATGCGCTCAGATTTGTCGCGCTCATGTTGGCAGCGCTCGCGTGCGGAGTTGAGGCCCAGCAATTCGGGCCCGCAAGAGTGATTACCGAGAGGGCGACAATGGAGATGCTGGCACCGTCAGTAGAGGTGCCCGGAACGGTCATCGGTCGCAACGATTCGCGCCTGGCGTCTGAACTCGAAGCGAAGCTTGTATGGATCGCTGAAGTCGGGACGGAGATCAGGGCAGGCGACACTGTCGCACGTCTCGAAAACTTCACATTCAAGATTCGGGAGATGGAGACGCAGAGCCTCGTCGAGCGAGAACAGGCTAACGTGACCTTTCTCCAATCGGAGTTGAAGAGACTCGAACAACTGTCCGAGCGCAACCTGTCAGCGAAAAGTCAATACGACAAGACCGTCGCAGAACTCGCGGTCGCGAAAAGCAATTATCAAATCGCGCAGGCGCAGCTGGGGTATGCACAGATAGCGATGCACATCACGCAAATAAGGGCGCCTTTCGATGGCGTCGTGACCGAGCGACTCACAAAACCTCGATGAGCGACTGAATGTCGCAGACGAGGTCGTTCGCCTCGTTGACCCGAACTCCCTTGAGGTGATCGCCAGGGCGTCGCTACGAACCGTCAACTTCATTGAGAAAGGCGACATTCTGTCGATCGATATTATGCGTGCAGCGGCGAATTAGGCGCGGGCGGAGCGGTTAACTTCTTGTCCTGGATGCCCAACAAAATGGGCTGCGCGGTTTCCCGATAGATATTGACCTTCGCATTGAATGCAACCCGGGACAGGCCATGCTTGTCCTTGATGGTGAGCCGCCGAATATTGAACTGACCGCCGCCCATGTTTTCGCCCGTCAGGTAACACTTGATCGCGGTAACACGTTCGCCCGATAAGACAATACCGCTCAGGCGCGACAAATCGCCCTGTGCGCGCTGCAGAAAAGTCACCGCATCGACATTCGGTTGAACGGAAACTTCGCCTTTGTCGTTTTCCGTTTCGATATCGGCCATAAAATCACCGACCAGTATCTGGCCAGGCAGGGCGGCATCGATCATTCGGGCAAGTTCGATCGTGACATCCCCGACAATGAAATCGTGTGTCGTCGGATTCAGGCCTTCGGCCTGGTGGAATTCGTAGCAACTGCCGACATGAAAGCAGGCACGCAGTCTTGGCACCGCTTTCGATGAAGTCTTGCTGCGTGCAATTGCATTGTCGGCGAGCACAATATGCATGAAATGATACAGGTTGATGCTCGCTTCCAGTCCTTCGTCCCGATTCCAGATATAAAATCCATCGCCACTCGAAGAACGGGCGAAATCGATATTCACGTCGGCTTCCAGCATTTTGGCGTGCGCGGAGTTCAATGAGTACGAAAGGCTGTTAAGTTGCGTCATTTGCTCGAAAGGCGTCAGCAAGCTGAAGCCGACGATGTCAAACAATGTCACCGCACGGCTGGGCACGAAGTTGATCCCGTATTTGCGAATCATTTTCTCGATGATTTTCGTTTCCACCACGCTCCCCTCCAGGGGTACTCGCAGAGGAATGGTGGTAGGTTCAACATCAAGCAGACGCGCGACCTTTTGCATCTGGGAGATCGTGAGTTGGCGATCACCGGAGATAAGCTCGGTAATGAATCGCGGCGAGACCTTGGGCGGCAAATTGCCGTCCTGTGGTGAGGTGTATTCGGCTATTGCGTAATGAGGAACAACCAGGATCAGGATGCTCTGGTCCAGCGGCACCCAGCTCAGGATGCTGTTCTGGCCAAGGGACCAGTAACGGCGGAGCGCCGATTCGACGTGGGACAGGTTGCTGCGCTGTCTCAAACCCATTTGCTGGGCGAGCCCGGCCAATTGGTCCAGGTAGGGCGAATAGTCAGCTATTCGTCGAATCCCGGATTGCGACAGATCATCTAGTTCCATACATTGGCTCTTGGCGACTTTCGCGACAATGGATTCTCTGCCACAGTTCGCTTCAACAAGCTAATTCACTCTTAAGAAGGGCA
>JAOUNH010000259.1 GCA_029881055.1 Gammaproteobacteria bacterium | reverse complement strand
AAGGCAATTCGGCCTGTGCGTGTACAGAGCTCAGGGCCAGCACGGAGATAAGAAGGGTCAGGAGTTTTGTCATCGTCTTCGCAAGTTCGTGGATGAATGGCCCGATACTCTAAATCAGGACGAGGGCGCTGGCCACGATGTTGCAATTAGCGCTTGAAAATACCCAAATCGGGTACTAACATACCCACTATGGGTACAAGTGCCACCACAGCTCGACGCTCCCCCAAGGCCACGCAAACGGCCGGCGTGCAATCCCTCGCGGACGCATTATTCACCGCAACCCAGCAGCGCCTCCTTGGGCTGTTATTCGGACAACCGGAGCGAAGCTTTTTTGTTACGGAGTTGATCGATCTCGCGGACGTTGGACGCGGTTCGGTGCAGCGTGAACTCGCCCGACTGGCCCGAAGCGAACTGGTACTGATTGAGCGCCACGGAAATCAGAAACACTATCGAGCGAATCCCGACTCGCCGGTATTCGAAGAACTCTGCTCGATCGTCAGCAAAACGCTAGGAATCGAGGAAAAACTGCGCTCGGCACTCGAACCGCTCAGGGCCAGAATGTCTCTTGCGCTTATCTATGGCTCGGTCGCCAGGCATGCGGACAGAGCGAGCAGCGATATAGATCTTCTCGTCGTGTCCGATGACCTTACGCTTGAGGATCTTTATGCAAATCTATCGAGCGCGGAGCAGCGACTGGGCCGGCAAGTCAATCCGACCCTCTACACGAGGAATGAATTTCACAAACGGCGCTCCGAACACAACGCATTTCTTGATCGAGTGTTAGCCGGACCGACAATCGTTTTGGCAGGGGAGTTGGATGCCGCATGAGCAGCTCGACAATCTCGTAAGGGCACGACAACTCAAAGCGGAGCCGTCATCGAAACAGGAAGTCGACGGCTTGATCAGTTCCGGTCTCGCTCGACTACATGATGCTGCCAACCAAACCCTCAGTATCGAGTCACGGTTTGATCTTGCGTACAACGCGGCTCATGCGTTGTCGCTCGCGGCTCTCAGGAAAGCTGGGTATCGGTCAGACAATCGCTACCTGGTTTTTCAGTGCCTGAAACACACGCTCGACCTGCCAAATGAGCAATGGCGGATTCTTGATCAAGCACACCGCAAGCGAAATCTCGCGGAGTACGAGGGGCACCTTGACGTCGACGACGCCCTGTTGGGTGCGTTGATCCGTACAGCAAATATGGTCGCCGAAAGGCTCAAAATAATACGCTAGCCCTCCCCCCCAGCCCCCGATATTTGTCCAATCGGGCCACTAAAAATCCCGGAAGTGCTATGCTTTCGCGCATTCTTTAGTCACGGTCCAGCGCATGTCAGAATCAGGCGGACAAGGGTTTTTCCACGAGCTTAAGCGCCGCAACGTGTTTCGTGTTGCGATCGCGTACGTCGTCGTTACCTGGTTGTTGCTGCAGGTCGTCGATATCCTCGTGCCGATGTTGACGCTGCCCGAGTGGGTTGGTCGTCTCGTTTTCCTGCTCCTCGTCATCGGCTTCCCGATGGCGTTGTTGTTTGCGTGGGCTTTCGAAATGACGCCCGAGGGTGTCAAGCTCGAGAAGAACGTCGACCGTAGCGAGTCGATCACACACGTGACCGGGCGCAAAATGGATCGCACGATTATCGGCGTTCTCGTTGTCGCGCTCGCCGCCGCCGTTTACCTCAATTTCAAAGAGGACCCGATACCGGCGTCCGAACCTGCTGCGACTGAACAGGACGACGCCGCATTCGAAGTCGTCGCGACCACAGTCAAGCCGTCCATCGCCGTATTGCCGTTTGCCAACCGCAGCGCGAACGAGAGTGACGCGTTTTTCGTGGATGGTATGCACGACGACCTGTTGACCCAGCTCGCCAAGATTTCGGGCCTGAAAGTCATCTCAAGAACGTCCGTGCTGCAGTACCGCGATACCGAGAAGTCGATGAAGGTGATCGGCGACGAACTCGGCGCCAAGGCATTGCTCGAAGGCGGCGTGCAGCGTGCCGGTGACAAGATCCGCATCAATGTGCAGCTCATCGACGCTGAAACTGATGAGCACCTGTGGGCCGAAACCTACAATCGTGATTTAACCGCCGACAACATATTCGAGATCCAGGAAGAGATATCGCTCGAAATCGCCAATGCCCTGCACGCGGCCCTGTCGCCCGACGAACAAAAGCGCATCAGCGACCGCCCGACCGATAGCATCGCGGCTTATGAAGCCTATTTGCTCGGCAGGCAACGCCTGGCGACGCGCAACACGGATGACGTTACGGAATCGATCGGCTACTTCAGGATCGCGGTCAAAGAGGACGACAATTTTGCCGATGCCTACGGGTCGATGGCGGAAGCGTACCTGGTACGAATCAACAACGGCACGCTGTCACTGGGAGAAGCGCTGACGGAAATTCGTCCGCTGGTGGCGAAGCTCGAAGCGCTCAAACAGGAAAGCGGCATCGTCTACAACGCAATGGGTGGCCTGGCGGAGTACGAGGGCGATATCGAGCTGGCAGAGGCCTACTACCGCAAGGCGATAGAGGTCAGCCCGGGCTATACGACTGCGTACGTATGGCTGGCATTGCTGCTGTCGAATTTCACGGGTGACTTTGAAGGAGCCGCAGAGCTATACAGGACGGCTGCCGATCTTGACCCCATGGCCACCTTGCCACGCTATAACCTGGCAACGCAG
>JAOUNH010000098.1 GCA_029881055.1 Gammaproteobacteria bacterium | reverse complement strand
CGCCTCCAGGAACTTGAGGCCGCCGTATTTGATGTAGGGAATATTTCGCCTGACCAGTTCCAGCTCCAGCCGATCACTGTGATGTGAGCCGCGAAACAGCACAGCTTGTTGTTTCAGCTGCATGCCGAGCTCGCGATTCTCGAGTATCGATTCGACGACAAACTCCGCTTCGGCGTCACCATCTTCCACGGTAACGTAGCGTGGTTTGCCGCCGTCTCGCCGCTCAGAAAACAGGTTCTTGCGGTACTGCCGTTCACTTTCAGCAATCAGGCAATTGGCGCTGTCCAGAACGGCCTGAGTCGAACGATAATTTTGTTCGAGTGTGATGACTTGTGCCGACGGCATGTATCTGTCGGGAAAGCCGAGAATGTTCTCGACCTCCGCAGCACGAAAGGAATAGATGGACTGGGCATCATCGCCAACAACCGTCACGCCCCGGCCGTCAGGTTTCAGCGCGTCCAGAATCCTGGCCTGCGTAAGGTTCGTATCCTGGTACTCGTCGACCAGCACATGGTCAAAAGACGATCCGATTTGCTCGGCGAATTCCGCTTCCGAGACGAGGTGACTCCAGTACAGGAGCAGATCATCGTAATCGAGCGTCTGGCTTTGCTGCTTGCGCACTACGTAATGCCGAAAGAGTTCGCCGAGCTCATCAGCCCAATCCGAACACCACGGATAGGTAAGGTCCAATGTGTCCGCCAGCGGACGCGCCGTATTGACGCAGCGCGAGTAGATCGCGAGGCAGGTATCCTTTTTGGGAAAACGGCGCGCGGTCCGTGTCAGGTTCAGTTCGTGACGCACGACGTCCATCATGTCGGCAGAATCACCTCTGTCGAGTACCGAGAAGCCGGGGTCCAGGCCGAGGTTATGCGCGAAACGGCGCAGCAGTCGATTGGCAATGGAGTGAAACGTGCCGGACCAGGGCAAGCCACCGGACGGCAGTGCCGCAACCCCCGATCCCCTGGTGGCTGCCCTGACAATATTTTCGACGCGGCGCGTCATTTCCATTGCGGCCCGACGCGTGAATGTCAGCAACAGGATGCGTTCGGGGCTGACGCCGGAAATCAGCAAGTGAGCGACGCGATGCGCGAGCGTCATCGTCTTGCCGGTCCCCGCTCCTGCAATCACGAGCAGCGGTCCGGAGGAAAATCCCCGCTCCTGTGTGCGCTCCCCGTACACCGCAGCCTGTCGCTGCGCGGGATTGAGCGTTCCCAGGTAATCAAAAACCGGCTCGGCAATCCGCACGGCACCCTCCACAAAAGTCTGTATTTTTATACAGTACTGTATGTATTTACAAGGGTTGCCTGAAGAACTGCTCGATGTGCTCGGCGAGGCTGGCCGGCGCCTCAAAGTGCACCATGTGTCCTGACCCCTTGATCGTGCTCGAGCGTTTGTCCGGGAATGGCAGGTCGTCGAGCCTGCCGAGCTGGGTGGCAAAGGGACTGCGGTCGCCGCTGATGAGCAATACCCGTGCACTGACATTCTGCCAACAGGCTTCCGCTTCGGCTCTGCGGTACAGCACCGGGTTGGGCAACTTGTGCCGGGGGTCCGCGCGCAATCGAACCTCAGCGCCGTCCTCGTATGCCCATTCGCGAGCGACGAAGTCCGCCTGCGCCGCACTAAGACCCGGATTGCGCTTCCTGACTCTCTCAGCCAATGCCTCGAAGTCCGCGTAGGTCGAGAACTCAAGTCGCTCCCGACCGGATGTCAGCCAGTCGCGGTAACGCCGCGGCGCCTCGATTGGGTCCGAATCCGGCAAGCCGAATCCTTCGACATTCACAAACGCGCTGACGCGCTCCGGCATCGTACCCGCATAGAGTGAGCCGACGTTGGCACCCATGCTGTGACCGACCAGCCTCGCCGGAGTGCCGGGCGTAAACTCGTCGAGCAGTGCGTGCAGATCCGCCAGGTAGTCCGGAAACCAATACGAATCACAGCGGTGAACCGTGCGTCCAAAACCCCGCCAGTCGGGTGCTATTACGCGCCAGTCGGCTGCCAGCGCATCGACCACAAACTGGAACGTTGATCCGGCGTCGGCCCAGCCGTGCAGATAAAAGAACAGCGGCGCGGCTTCGTCACCCCACTCATTGATGTGGTATTCGACGCCCCGAATCGCTTTTGTATGCGTCCGTTTCGTAACCGAGGGTTCGTACTTGCCGCGGTCGGCCATGGTCATTCGTCTGACGCTGTCTTAGCAGCTCTCGTTACTATGTTACGTCAGGTCGTGTATAAACAGGGTGAATCCTTTTTTTGAGTTTTTAACTTTTAAAGATTGAAAGCATGACGTTCGAGATCGCGCTGGTCCTGGGCATTCTGGTTGTCTCGCTGATACTTTTTATCAGCGAAGTGATTCGTATGGATGTCGTTGCCTTGCTCGTGCTCGGTGCACTGGCGATCACGGGCCTCGTGACTGCGGACGAAGCCTTTGCCGGATTCAGCAACAGCGCTGTTATCACTGTCTGGGCAATGTTCATCCTCAGCGAAGGGCTCACGCGCACAGGAATCGCTGACATTATTGGCCGACAGGTCATGCTTATCGGCGGCAAGCGCGAGGTCACATTGATTTTCGTCATCATGGTGACAGGCGCCGTCCTCTCGGCCTTCATGAACAACATCGGAGTCGCTGCCCTGATGCTCCCGGTTGTCGTCGAAGTCGCCAGACGTACTCGCATTCCGGCCTCGCGCCTGCTGATGCCGCTCGCGTATTCGACGCTGCTCGGCGGACTCATGACCTTGATCGGCACACCGCCCAACCTCCTGATCAGCGAGTCACTGGTCCTCGCCGGATACCAGCCCTTTGCGTTGTTTGACTTCACGCCACTCGGTGGCGCAGTCATGATCATTGGCGTGGCTTTCGTTGCGTTCGCCGGACGCTTCCTGTTGCCCAAGATTCGCACCAAGCAGGGCAAGCACGTCAGTCAGCGCAGCCTGCGTTCCCGCTATAAGTTGCAGGAACGCACGTTCATGATGCACGTGCCGGTAGACTCGGTATTGGTCGGCAAGACGCTCGCAGAATCCCGCATCGGCGCATCGACGGGCCTGATCATCCTGTCGCTGCTGCGACAGGGCCGAACCGAGTCGTTGCCCGGACGCCAAACGGTGATTCGCGGTGGCGACAGATTGCTGGTGCAGGGCCGTATCGACCAGTTTCGCGAACTGCGCCGATGGAGTGACCTGGTCATCGAACGCGAATCCTCAGTCCTCAAATCCATGGTTGCCTCGAAACTCGCGTACGCCTCCGTTGTCGTGACGCCGGAGTCGCCACTGGTCGGCGAACTGATCCGGCATGCCGCTTTCAGGACGCGCTTCGACATTGCCGTGGTTGGCGTACTTCGCAAAGGGACCTACCGGCTCACCAATCTGGCCTACGTGCCGATCAGGGCCGGTGACCAGATACTCGTGCAAGGCGACGCTGACGCCGTTGCCAAACTCGACAAGCCCGCGGATTTCCAGGACGTTACTGTTTATACGCCCGAGGAACTGCAGAAGACCTACCGGGCCGACGAAAGAATGTTCGTCGTCAGGGTGCCAAAGAACAGCGGCCTCGTTGAAGAAACACTGGAGAAAAGCCGTCTCGCCGAGGTTTTCGACTTTCGGGTCAACGCCATTTTCCGTGATGGCGAACTCCGGATCATGCCGCGCGGCGGCGAAATCCTGCTGGGTGGAGACCTGCTTCTCATAGAGGGGCAGCAGAGCGACCTCGACGTACTTCGCGGATTGCAGGAACTCGAAATCGACACCGAGGTTTCCGGCAATCTCGGGTCGCTCGAATCCGAGCGCCTGACCCTCATGGACGCAACTCTCGATCCTCGAAGTACGCTGGCAGGCAGAACCGTCGGTGAAATGAATTTTCGCGAACGCTACGGCATTGAATTGGCCGGCATATGGCGAGAGGGCGAAACCATCGGCACCGAGCTCGCCGACGAGCGATTGCAGATTGGTGACGCGCTGCTGCTGTTGGGGCCACGTGATCGCCTGCAACTGCTGTCATCTGACTCGGACTTCCTGGTCCTCACGCAATTGGGGCAGGAGCCGCCCGAAACGCGCAAAGCACCACTGGCCGCACTCATCATGGCAGCGGTCGTTGGCTCGGTCATGGCTGGATACGCGCCCATCTCTGTTGCGGCCGTCATTGGCGGCACGATCATGGTCCTGACGGGCTGCCTGAATATGGAACAGGCCTACCGCGCCATTGACTGGCGCGCGATTTTTCTTATCGCCGGAATGCTGCCACTCGGCACAGCCATGCAAGATACAGGTGCCGCCGTTTACCTGGCCAACCTCGTCATGGATTTGCTCGGTGATGCCGGACCCTGGCCGGTGATCATGGGCCTTTATATTTTGACCGCCATGGCCACCATGATCGTACCAACCGCAGCGCTGGTCGTTCTCATGTCGCCTATTGTGTTGTCCGCAATGGGAGAAATGGGCCTGGAGCCCGAGACCGCCATGATGGCCGTTGCGATGGCCGCATCGGCCAGTTTCACGAGCCCGATATCGCATCCGGCGAACATTCTCGTTATGGGCCCGGGTGGTTATCGATTTGTTGACTACCTCAAGGTCGGTGTACCACTCACTATCGTCGTGTTTATCACAGTGATGGTGCTGCTACCGATACTTTGGCCATTGGTGCCGGCCTAGGGCCTGCTTAAGCTGTTTTTCAGAGGACCTTGTGTGAGTAAAAAAATTGTTATCGCTGGTGCCGGGCATGCTGCAGGACAGTTGGTTGTGTCGTTGAAACAGCATGGCTTTCCTGGCGATATCGTGCTCGTTGGCGAAGAGGCTTACCTGCCCTACCAGCGACCACCTTTGTCCAAGAAATTCCTGGCCGGCGAGCTATCGGCCGAACGACTGCACATCAAGCCGCAGAACTTTTACGATGACACCCGGATTCATGCTCATCTCGAGACCCGAGTCAGCGAAATCAACCGCAGTGCTAAAACTGTCGCGACCGACAGCGGCGAGACCTTCGCTTACGACACCTTGATACTTGCGACCGGATCTCGAGTTCGTCGCCTGCCAGTCGAAGGCGACAATCTCAAAGGTGTGCATTACCTGCGTAACATAGCTGACGTTGAAGGCATTCGCGGCGAATTGCAGAAGGGGAAGCATGCTGTAATTGTCGGTGCAGGCTATATCGGCCTGGAAGTCGCTGCGGTGACGCGCCAGCTAGGCCTCGAAGTCACGCTTGTCGAAATGGAAGATCGCGTGATGAGCAGAGTGGTGTCTCCCGAGACCTCCGACTTTTACCAGATCGAGCACAGGAACCAGGGCGTCAAGTTGCGCTTGTCGACCGGGGTGAAAGCGTTTCATGGAGAGAGTCGTGTTGAGGCGATCGAAACGACAGACGGCGAACTGATTCCTGCCGATTTCGTTGTTGTCGGTGTCGGCATAATCCCCAATACCGAACTCGCATCCGCCGCCGGAATTGAGACCAACGACGGCATCGTGGTTGACGATCGTTGTCAGACTGCCGACCCGAACATCTACGCCGTCGGCGATTGCACGCTGCACCCGAATTCTATTTACGGGCGCCACCTGCGGCTGGAATCCGTACACAACGCGGTGGAACAGGCGAAAACCGCAGCGAGTAACATCTGCGGGATTGAAACACATTATTCACAGGTGCCATGGTTCTGGTCTGACCAATACGACCTAAAGCTGCAAATCGCGGGATTGTCTGCAGGCTACGATGATGTCGTGATACGCGGCAACCCGGTGGACCGATCGTTCGCATGTCTCTATCTGAAAGATGGCAGACTCATCGCGACCGACGCCGTCAATTCGGCCAGGGAATTCGTGCAGTCGAAAGCCTTGATCGCGGCAAAGGTTCGTGTGAATCGCGACAAGCTGGCCAGCGACGACCTGCAGATCAAGGAACTGCTTTTATAGCTCTTCGGCTTCCGTTGCGAATTCAATCGACGGATTGGTTGGCAGTTCGATAACGAGTTGCCCCTCGCCTGCGATAACACCACGGTCGACATGCCAGGCGCGCACGGACTGGGACTCAACACCGAGCATAGTATGCCCGAGAAAGTCGCCTGCTCCTCCGGTGACTTTCGCAGTGCCCAAAGCGCCGGGACCCACCGTCATGTTTCCGTGCCACTGCCCCCTCCAGGCGTCTGCAGAACTTCGGTAGGCGGGCAACACGATGTCGCGCAAAAAATCCCAGTAGTTTTCGGACTGCTCGATGAAAAGGCTGCCTCGACCGGGCAAATACACATACCAAACGCTGTCCACGATAGCTCGTCCGTCCAGCAGCCGCGTGCTTTCCGAGGTCGATGCGAACTTGAAGCCGAGGCCAGCGGTTTGATTCCGACCATCCCACAATACGACGGCCATTACGGACGTCTGTCGAATCGGCGCCTCCCAGAGTTGCAGGACCTTTTCGGGATGTGGCTGGACGCGAGATTCCCCATCGTTGGTAAATACGATGCTCTCAGTCGTAACGGCCGGATAACCCAACATAACGGTCTGCGAATCCGTTACCGCCAAGGGTGACAGATCCGCATTGCCGAAAAACGGGTTGTACGCCAGGCCGACCGCAAAAAGTGCCCCACCTGTCGCCAGTCCCAAAAGGAGAGCCAGGATGTATTTCATTCTGCGACCTCCTCTGTGCGTTCGTTTTCCGGGAGCAGGGTTCCTATCAGGCGGGTCACCAACTCTATGCGGCCAGCGGGAGCGTCTTCTTCACCGGACGTGTCGGACACCCATCGCTCTTCGACAAAACCTGTAAGCGGCTCGAACTCTCGCGCACCACTTTGTAGCCGACCGATGCGTTCTCCGCTGTCCTGCGGCTGAGGATCCATATTAATGAACAATGATCCGCGCGCCGGTAGATGGATGACCCAGTCGATAACGTCGCCCCCTTCCTCGCGGGCAACCGTCCTGACAGCAACCCCGATCACCGCGTCCCGCGCATTGCGAATCTTGAAAATCTCAGAGCTTACGTTCGCCAGGATCGGGTCATCCGGCCATTTCATACCGACCGGCCAAGCAGCGCTCCCGCCCGGCGCACCGGCCATTATCCGGTCCATCGGCATATTGATATGTAAAGACTCGGTGTTACCGCCGTTCGGGGCGACCGAAATAATCGACACTTCCCGGTACTGATCGACCACCGGAATTGAGTAGAGCGCGCCGGCCACCGCCGCCGCGCCAAGTAAAATGCCGACAAGGAATGTCTTTAGCAAAATGTTTCCACCGCGCAAATTCTTGCGTCACAGAGATTCTTGCCGCAAGTTTAGTTAAATTACACCGGGGGCAACAATGAAGCAGGCCATTTTGTGACAGACCGCACACGCAGTGCTTGCCGGGCTCTTGTCAAACCGCATAAATCGAGCCGCCACGCGCTGTTGCGGCGGCGTGCCGGGCCGGTACAATGCCGCAGTTTCGTTCGTCCACAGCAGGAATAGACCGAAAATGACAGTGCCCATCTGCTTGTGGTCCGGCCCGAGAAACGTTTCAACCGCGCTGATGTACAGCTTCGCTCAGCTGAAAAACGTCCGCGTTGTGGACGAACCTCTTTATGGGCATTACTTGCGCGTCAGCGGCGCCGAACATCCAGGGCGTCAGGAGATTCTGGACGCAATGAATTGCGACGGTGACGCCGTAATGCGGATGCTGCTTTTTGCCCAATCTGAAGATCCGTCCGTCGTCTTGTTTATCAAGCACATGGCACATCACCTGCTTGACCTGGACCTGGCATTTCTTCAGGCAACCAACAACGTTTTCCTGATCCGTGATCCGCGAGAAATGCTGCCGTCCTTAACCATTCAATTGCCGCATGCGACACTTGCAGATACAGGATTGCAGCGCCAATGGGAATTGTTCAGTAATCTGACCGAAAGTGGCCAGGGGCCGGCTGTTCTGGATTCACGGGAGTTATTACGCGATCCCGAAACCGTACTTTGCGCATTGTGTACACATCTCGATCTTGAGTTTGATCCCGGTATGCTGTCCTGGCATGCGGGTGGCCGCCCCGAAGACGGTATTTGGGCACCGCACTGGTACCACGCGGTTCACCAAAGCACCGGTTTCGCACCGTATAAAGCCAAGCTGGACTTTCCTGAAAACCTGCAAGCTTTGTTGGATGAATGCAGTCCCTACTATGAAAAACTGTACAGACACGCTTTGCGTGCTGATGCAGCAGGAGATTAATGGTGAACCTTCCCGATCCTCGAAACGCTGATATTTATGTTTACGTTGGTGGCGAATTGCGACCGCGAGCCGAGGCAACCGTCTCGGTTTTTGACAGTGTTGTGCAGGGAGGTGATGCCGTCTGGGAGGGGCTGCGCGTATACGACGGGCGCATCGCCGAGCTTGATGGACACCTTGAGCGCCTGCAAAACTCCGCAAAAGCACTGGCTTTCGCCGCAGTTCCATCGTCCGAGGAAGTCCGCGCGGCGATATTTGAAACCCTGGCGGCTAACGGCATGCGGGACAATGTCCACATTCGTCTGACATTAACGCGTGGCGAGAAGGTCACTTCGGGAATGAATCCACGATTTAACCAGTCGGGCTGCACCTTGATCGTACTCGCCGAATGGAAACCACCGGTCTACTCAAACACGGGGATCCGGGTCATCACCGCGTCTACCCGACGCAATACACCTTCATGCCTCGATTCCAAGATTCATCACAACAATTTGCTCAATAACATACTGGCCTCAATTGAGGCGAATGTCTCCGGGGCCGATGCGGCCGTGATGCTCGACATTCACGGTTTCATTTCGGAAACCAACGACACCAATATCTTTCTTGTCAGGAATGGTCGGGTACTTACGCCGCATGCCGATAGCTGCTTGCCGGGCCTGACACGCAGGATGATCCTTAGAATCTGCCGGGATGAAGGTATTGCGGCGGTCGAACGGAATCTTTCCCTGACCGAGCTCTATACGGCCGATGAAGCATTTACCACAGGAACTATGGGGGAACTGACGCCGATACTCGAAGCAGATGGCCGGGTCATCGGAGACGGATCTGCAGGGAAGTTAACCCGACGCCTGCAAAAACTGCACCGAAATGTCGCGTTCGAGCAAGGTTTTCCACTACCGGATCAGGCGAAGTAGTTCGCCAGATAATCGTCCAGACTCAAAGTATCACTCGCCTCGATTTCGGCTTGCCGTCGCAGGGATTCAACAGCTTCTTCACGAAGCACCTTGCTCGACCCGTCGTTCGGTTTTGCTATCGACGCGAAGTAGTCCTGGTGACTGCGAGCCATAGACAATGCAAAGTCGAAGAATCCCGATTTTGATTTTTCAAGTTCGGCGATGACTCGTGCCGACGGGGTAGCGTCCGGCAAATCCACGCTTTCCTGCATCAATTGGACCGCTGCCGTGTAACTGTCGTTTTGTTCGCGTTTGTCCAATTCCCCAGCAACGGCCAGGACTCCCTCAATAATCTCGGATCCCCAATCCCTGATCGATACCGGGTCACCATTCCTGCGCAGGCGCAACTCGGGATCGCGCCCCCTTTTTGCCGTTGCAGATTGATTGCCGGAGATCTCTTCAAGTTCCGCCTGATCCAACTTTGGACTTTCCATCAGCAAGCAATAAATGAGAAACGCCTCCATAAAGCGCATCTCGTTCTGACTGACACCGCAAGGGTCAAACACATTGATATCCAGCGAACGGATTTCCACATATTCGATGCCACCCCGCTGCAACGCCATGGTCGGCCTCTCGCCCGACTGCGTCACTCGTTTCGGCCTCACCGGTGAATAGAACTCGTTTTCAATTTGCAGCAAATTCGCATTCAGCTGCCGATACACGCCATCAACTTTGACGCCGATTTTTTCGTAGCTCTTCTCGGGAGTTCTTATAGCCCTGCCAAGGTCTCGTACGTATTCATCAAGGCTGTTCAGGGAAATATTGATGCGCGACTGATTCTGATTGCTGTAGCCCAGGTCGCTCATGCGTAACGACGTTCCGTATGGCTCGAAAAACGTGCAGGCACTGAAGGATTTCATTTCATTGGCCCTGGCGCCCGTAAATGACTTGCACAGCGCCGGCGATGCGCCGAACAGATACAGCACGATCCACCCCATGCGGCGGAAATTGCGTATCAGTCCCAGATACTGCTCGGACCTGAATTCCTCGACATCGGTCGTGACACCGGACAGGTCCCTGTACGCCTGCCAGAATTGACCGGGAACCGAATAATTGAAATGCACTCCGGCAATGGTCTGCATCTGGCGCCCGTAACGGTAACCGAGGCCCCGCCGGTATATCGTTTTCATCCGGCCGATGTTCGAAGAACCGTATCGCGCCAGCG
>JAOUNH010000097.1 GCA_029881055.1 Gammaproteobacteria bacterium | reverse complement strand
GTGATGGAACGCGCCGGTGATCGTGGCGGGCATAGCGTGTATTGCTCCATGGTTTACGTCGATACCACAGGCACGATCGGTTCGGTACATCGCAAGCTGATGCCGACACACGAGGAACGACTCGTCTGGGCGATTGGCGACGGCAACGGGCTCAGAACCCACAAGCTCGGCGCGTTTACGGCCGGCGGGCTCAACTGCTGGGAGAACTGGCTGCCGCTCGCGCGCGCATCCCTTTATGCGGACGGCGAAGACCTGCACGTCGCCATCTGGCCCGGCAATGTTCGCAATACAGAAGACATCACGCGTTTCATAGCGCGCGAGAGTCGTTCTTTCGTGGTTTCTGTTTCCGGACTGATGCGCAAGACGGATATCGGCGCAGACCTGCCGCATGCGGATTTGCTGAAGAAAGTTGCCGATGACCTGATGGCCGATGGCGGCTCCTGCGTAGCGGCACCAAACGGCGAGTGGTTGCTGGAACCGCAGTCCGGCGACGAGGCTCTGTACATCGTCGAACTGGACCACGCACGCGTGCTCGAGGAACGCCACAGCCTCGATGTCGCGGGACATTACTCGAGGCCTGATGTCACGCGCCTGGTCGTCAATCGCAAACGACAGGCGACGGCCGAGTTTTTGGATGATTGACATGGCCGGTCAGAATAAGGTCATCGAATAAGAACGGTCCGGTCAGGTAATTCGCCAACAAGCCCTGTAACTTGGCCACATCGAAACTCCAAACAGGTGATGCCATGCTTTACGCCAATATTCTTGAAACCATCGGCAATACGCCGGTCGTCAAGCTCAACAAGATCGGCCCCGCGAACGTCAACATTTACGTCAAGGTCGAATCCTTCAACCCGATGGGTTCGGTCAAGGACCGGCTCGCCCGGAATGTGATCGAGCAGGCCGAGAAAGACGGCACCCTGAAGCCGGGTCAGACTGTCATAGAAGCAACGAGCGGCAATACGGGCATCGGCCTTGCCATGGTCTGTGCTCAGAAAGGCTATCCGCTGGTCGTAACGATGGCTGAGAGCTTCAGCGTTGAACGCCGCCGAATGATGCGGTTCCTGGGCGCCAAGGTCGTTCTTACGCCCGCATCCCTGAAAGGCAGTGGCATGCTGGCCAAAGCGGTCGAACTGGCCCGGGAGCACGACTGGTTCCTGGTCCGGCAGTTCGAAAACGAGGCCAACGCCGATGCGCATGCCAAGACCACAGCCCCGGAGATACTCGCTGATTTCGCCGACCGCAAGCTTGACTACTGGGTCAGCGGCTTCGGCACCGGTGGCACGCTGAAGGGCGTTTCACGGGTCCTCAAGGAAAAAAGCCCGGATACCAAGATCATCGTTTGCGAACCGGACAACTCACCGATCCTGGGCAGCGGCATCCCGCAGGAGCGCCTGGCTGACGGGACACCCCGGGAAAGCCACCCGCTGTTTCGTCCGCACCTGATGCAGGGCTGGAGTCCGGATTTCATCCCGAAGCTGGTGGAAGACGTTGTCGATGCGAAGCTTATCGACGGTATCGTCCCGATCGATGGCAACGCCGCCCTGGCCATGTCGAAAGCGCTGGCACAAAAGGAAGGCATATTTGTCGGCATATCCGCGGGCGCCACTCTCGCCGGCGCTGTCGCTGTTGCCGAGAAAGCCGCACCGGGCGCAAACATTCTGTGCATGCTCCCCGATACGGGTGAGCGTTACCTGAGCACGCCCCTGTTCGAGGACATTCCGGCGGATATGACGGCGGACGAGCAGGAGATCGCTCGTTCAACGCCCAACTACCGCTTTGATTCACCGCCACCACCGCCGGCGGGCAAGGGCGCGCAACCGGCGAACGCTCCCGTCGTCGCAGAAGATGCCCGCGAGTTCCTGAAGTCCGTCACGAACGACAAGGAACAGCCGGTCGTACTGTTTGCACTCGAGTGGTGTGAGTTCTCATGGTCGGTTCGAAAAATGTTCGCGCATTATGAAATCCCATATCGCTCCGTCGACCTCGACTCCGTCGCTTACCAGGACGGTAACCGTGGCGGCAAGATTCGGGCCGCCATCGAAGAGCAAACCGGGCTCAAAACGATTCCGCAGATTTACATCGGCGGCAAGCATGTCGGCGGTGCCACGGAACTGTTCGATGCGGCGAAAGACGGCACGATGGGAGAGTTACTGAAAGCCAGTGGAGTCAGCTGGAACCAGGCCGAGAACCGCGATCCCTACAGCTTTCTGCCGGGTTGGTTACACGCGCGTTAGTCGCGCTTTTTCGAATTTTCTTCGTCGAAAACGTACATGCCCAGGGTTTCGGCGATGCAGGCCGGTTTCTGCTGACCTTCGACTTCGATACGCACTTCGGAGGTCAGCAGCAATGCTCCGGCGCGCTGCCTCGCCTGGAGCACAGTTGCCCTGCCGCGTAATCGCGAGCCGACCGGGATCGGCGCATAAAAACGAACCTTGTTCAGGCCGAGGTTTACCGCACGCGTGAGGTTTTCGATGTGCAGGAATTTGCCCGTGAGCGCGGGAATCAATGCAAGCGTCAAATAGCCGTGAGCGATGGTCTTGCCGTCCGGCATCTCCCTGGCCGCGCGTTCGGTATCGACGTGGATCCACTGGTGATCCGCGGTCGCTTCGGCGAACTGATCGATCCGGTGCTGATCGACCACTATCCAGTCGGACAGGCCGACCTCTTCGCCGATCAGCGACTTTGCATCAGTTATGGATTTGATAACGCGTACCATTCTGCCTGTTCTCACCTATACCACTAACCGTGCCGGACGTTAGCACAGCGTTCGCAAACAACCCAACCGGAGTCGCCGTCAGCGTAATGCTCTTTTTTCCAGATCGGCAAACGAACTTTTATTTCATCGATGATATAGCGGCACGCTTTGAACGCCTCGTCCCTGTGCTTGGCGGAAACGCCGACCCAGACGGCGCAGTCGCCAATCTCAAGCAGGCCTGACCGATGCACACAGGTCGCTTCCAGAAACGGGAACTTTTGTCCCGCTTCCGCGATAACCTTTTCACCTTCAGCAATGGCCAAGGGATCGTAAACCTCATATTCCAGACGCAAAACAGTGCGGCCTTCGTTCTCATCACGCACCCAGCCTTCGAATATGCACACGCCGCCGGAGCCGGGATTGGTCAAATGAGCGCGAAGTTCGCCCACCGTTATTGCACTGCTCGAAACCGCGAACATGTCAGCCGCCAGCCACTGGTGGAAACAACAACACGGTATCGCCGTCGCTCACCTTGGCTGTCCAGTCCGCCATCTCGTCGTTAATCGCAACCTTGCAGTGCCCGGTCGGTTCGGTCGATCCGTGGCGCGCACGCGTCTCATTAAACACGTCCATCGCTGTAACCACATCAAGTTGCAATGTCTCCTCGCCGAGACCGGCGTGCTCCCGAAAGCCTGCGAAATAACGCACGGTAATTGTTTTCATCGCATCGCCTGCAAGGGGCTTTTCTGTAAATCGTCCGGCGTATTGACGTTATCGAGTGCCCGAGGATTGGGTTGTGCCAACAGTTGCGTTGTCGAACGTATCAATATTTTCCGCGGACAATTCAAACCGTCATCGACAAAGCCCTGGATAATATCGGCACAGCCGGAACGGTAAATAGCGCAGAGCGGCTCCGGAAGGCCATCGTAGCTGCTCGCATACGCTGTAAAGGGCTGCTCCGAATCGCTTTCCAGCAGCAGGTGCCTGATCGTCGCTTCGTCAATATTGGGCAGGTCGCAGGCAACGACGAGCCAGTCGACATCCGGATATTCGCGTAGCGCCGACAGTATTCCTGCCACAGGTCCCAGGTTGTCGTACCGGTCGACTATTTGCTCGTACCGGCCGCGTTCGGAGTCATCCGCCTGATCCGGTCGTGTCGACACGAACACCTTTTCCACGCAGCGACCGAGGACTTCCACACTGTACGCGAGTTGCGACTTGCCCGAGTGATCAAGCAGCGCTTTGTCCTGACCCATGCGGCGACTTCTGCCGCCGGCCAGCACCAGCCCATAGACAGGTTTATGTGCCACGCCTGAAATCCTCTTTGCCGCCCGTTTTCGACATGAGTTTCGTTTCGCTGATAACGATGTCGTGCGACAGGGCTTTCAACATGTCATAAACCGTCAAGGCCGCGACAGATGCTCCGGTCAGCGCTTCCATTTCGACGCCGGTCTTATGCGTCACCTTGCAACGGCAATCGATCACCGCCTGATTTTCTTCGATCTCGATGGAAACCTTGCAGCTATCGAGACCCAGCGGATGACAGAACGGAATCAGCTCATGGGTTTTCTTCGCCGCCATCACACCAGCGATGATCGCTGTCGCGAACACAGGACCCTTCTTCGTCATGATTTCATCGCCATCGAGCTCGGACATGACTGCCGCGGGCAGGACGACAATCGACCGGGCGTGCGCCTCGCGTTCGCTGGCAATCTTGCCGCTGACATCCACCATCGTCGGTCGGTTCCCGCTGTCTACGTGACTCAACTTTCCCACGTCATCCACCTATTCTGTACATTTCAACTTTTCGAAGTATGTGATGCTCTGCGATATCGGGACGCCGGAGTTCGCTGTAACGATCCGCGCGTTGCAGCCAGATGCTGGTCAGGATCTGCTGCAGCTCTTCGTCGTCGGCGCCGCTACGCAGCGGCTCCCTGAGATCGGTTCCCTGGCTAGCAAAAAGGCAGGTGTACATCTTGCCGTCGGCCGACAACCGTGCGCGACTGCAGTCACCACAAAATGGCGCCGTCACCGAGGATATGAATCCTATTTCGCCTGCACCGTCGACATACTCGTAGCGACGCGCGACTTCCCCGGGGTAGTTCTTGCCAACCGCTCGCAAGGGCCAGCGTTTCTGAATCTGCGCCAGCAATTCCCGCGACGGGATTACCTGGCTCAGTCGCCAGCCATTCCGATTGCCCACGTCCATGAATTCGATGAGGCGCACAATAATACCGGTGCCGCGAAAATGGTCGAGTAGGTCGAGTACCCCACTATCGTTGACGCCCCTCTGCACAACAACATTGATTTTGATGGGGCCCAGGCCTGCGGCGACAGCGGCTTCGATGCCGGCAAGAACGGCATTAAGGTCTCCGCGACCCCCGCTCATGGTTCGAAAGATCTCCTTGTCGAGACTGTCGAGACTGACGGTCACACGATGCAAACCGGCGCGGGCAAGCTTTTCGGCTATCGGCGCCAGCAACATGCCATTCGTCGTCAACGCAAGGTCGTCGATGCGCGGCAATGCGGCAATGCGCTCGACCAGATCGCAAATATTTTTGTCGAGCAAGGGCTCACCACCCGTCAATCGAATTTTGCTGACGCCTAAGGCGCTCGCAGAAGCCGCGACTCTGACGATTTCGTCGTAGCTCAGTCTTTCCTGTTTTCGCAGAAACTCGTATTCGGCATGAAACTCGGCTTCCGGCATGCAGTACGGACACCGGAAATTGCATTGGTCCAGGAGCGATATCCGCAAGTCGTGCATTGGTCGATGCAGCGCGTCGATGACGGGCGCGGACAGCGGAGACAGGTTTTCATCGGGACTTGAGCGCGTCGACATGACGTATATTGTGCATTAAGAGCCGCCAGTAACATATAGAAACAGACTCCAAACCCCCGTTTTGGTAAGCTTGCCGGCCATCAATTTCCCAGGCTGTCTCCAAATGAATGTCACTTTTTCCGCCGGTGATCTCGCGTTTCGTGAAGAGGTTCGCCAATTTTTTGCAACTGAGTTTCCGGGAGACATACTGGAGAAACAGCGAAAAGCCGTGCCGTTGACACGGGACGATGTCGTTCGATGGCACAAGAAGATGTACGAGAAGGGCTGGGCCGCGCCGAATTGGCCGCAAGAGCTCGGCGGTACTGGCTGGAGCGCGGTTCAAAAGTACATATTTGCCGATGAACAGGCGCGCGTAAACGCCCCGCCGTTCCTGTCTTTTGGCGTCTCCATGGTCGGTCCGATCATATATACCTACGGTTCCGAAGCGCAGAAACAACGCTTTCTTCCGGAAATTCTTCAATTTAATCAATGGTGGTGCCAGGGATATTCCGAACCCGGGGCCGGCTCGGATCTCGCATCGCTCAGAACTCGCGCAGACCTGGATGGCGACCATTATCGAGTTAACGGCACCAAGACCTGGACGACGCTCGGCCAGTTTGCCGACTGGATATTCTGTCTCGTCCGTACCAACACGGATGTGTCGAGACGCCAGGAAGGCATCAGTTTTCTGCTCATCGATATGAAGCAACCGGGTGTCAGTGTGAAACCGATCGTGTTGCTGGATGGCGAACATGAAGTGAACGAAGTGCACTTCGAAGATGTAAAAGTCCCGCTCGAAAATCTCGTCGGTGAGGAAGGCAAGGGCTGGACCTACGGCAAGGTGTTATTACAACACGAGCGCACCGGAATTGCCGGTGTCGCAGGTTCCAAATACAGGCTGGCACAACTAAAAGCCCGTGCTGCACAGTCGATACGCGGTGCGCTGCCGCTGGCGAATGACCAAACATTCATGCGCAAGATCGCCGCGGCCGAAGTTGAATTGAAAGCGCTTGAGTACACGGAGCTGCGAACGCTTGCATCCGTCGCTTCCGGAAAGGCGCCGGGACCGGAATCCTCGATTTTGAAAATCGCCGGAACCGAGTTACGCCAGACTATCGACTCGCTGCGCATGGAAGCGTCTGCATACTACGCGCTGCCCTACGTTCGGGACCAGTACACGATGGACTTTCCAGAAGATGACCGTATCGGCGATGGCACTGAAACTCACGCAGCATTGACCTACTTCAACGATCGCAAGGTTTCAATTTTCGGCGGATCGAACGAGATTCAGAAGAACATCATTGCCAAGCACGTGCTTGGGCTCTAACACTAGTCAAGAATGGACTGATCAAGAATGGACTTTTCACTGAATGATGTACAACTGATGCTGGCCGACAGCATCGAAAAATTCATCACAAACAACTACGACTTCGAAGCGCGCCAAAAATCGTCCGGCAGCACGACCGGCTATAGCCCGGACGTCTGGAAAACCTTTGCAGAGCTTGGCTGGACCGCAGTCCCTTTCAGCGAAGACGACGGCGGTTTCGGCGGTGGCCCCGTGGATATGATGGTGGTCATGGAGCGTTTTGGACGAGGACTGGTGATCGAGCCATACCTTGCAAACGTTGTTCTTGCCGGAGGCGTCCTGAAGCGCGCAGCAAACAATACCCAGAAGTCCGACTGGCTGGCGCCGTTGATTGCGGGTGAATTGCAGGCCACGCTGGCTTTCGTCGAACCGCAATCGCGCTACGACATCAGCAATATCGTCACCACTGCCCGGCAGGACGGAGATAGGTGGCACATCACGGGCAACAAGGCCTACGTCCTGAATGGCGGCACTGCGGATCTGCTGATCATCCCTGCGCGAACAGCTGGCAAGCCAGGCGAACACAACGGAGTCAGCCTGTTTGGTATCGCCGGCGATGTGGCAGGCCTTTCCATACGGGACTATGAAACCGTCGACGGACAACGCGCCGCCGAAGTCGAACTCAATGACGTTATTGTGTCGGCGGACAAACTCATCGGCGGCGTCAACAATGGCTACGCTGCACTTCAGGCAGCGATAGCCGATGCGACACTCGCTGTGTCAGCTGAAGCCATCGGCATTATGAGCGTGTTGACAGAAAAGACGATTGAATACTGCAAGTCGCGCGTGCAGTTCGGCGTTCCGATCAGCAGCTTCCAGGCGCTGCAACATCGCATGGTCGAGATGTACACGGCGTGCGAGCAGAGTCGCTCGTTGATGATGTGGGCCGCAATGGCAATCGAAAGTGGCGGGCCGGAATCCGAAACCGCAATACATGCCTTGAAGTACCAGGTCGGTAAGGCCGGAACACGCGTTGGCGAGGAAGCCGTGCAACTACACGGTGGCATGGGCGTAACCTGGGATCTCGATGTGGCGCATTACTTCAAACGCCTGACGGCCATTAACCTCATGTTTGGCAATGCGGATTGGCACCTTGACCGACTGGCGACCGTCACCGAGACATGATCCCGGATAGCATCGTCAGCTTCTTCGCGGGCAACCAGGAAGCGCTCTGGTTAATGACGGTGTTCATCGACCTCGGCGGGACCGTATTGCTGTACCGGTACTTCGGCAAGGCGGGACTCCAGGTCGCCATTGCAACCGCCATCATTCTCGCCAATCTCCAGGGCCCGAAGCTCACGGTCATTTTTGGCCTGCAGACCAGCCTGGGCGTGATCTTCTATTCCAGCATTTTCTTCGCGACCGACGTGCTCAGCGAAAATTTTGGCAAAGCCGAGGCCAACAAGGCTGTGCGTATGGGTTTTGCTGTGAGTGTCATCGTTCTCATCATGATGAGCCTTGCACTCTTGTATCTGCCCAGCAACCGACCTGAGACTGCCGCTTTCTCGGCCAGCATCCACGAGTCATTCGTGACGATTGTCAGCTTTACACCCAGGTTTGTTTTTGGCTCCCTGCTTGCGTACTACGTCAGCCAGACCTTCGATGTATGGGCGTTTCACAAGATCAAGGAAATAACCGGCGAGCGCTGGCTCTGGTTGAGAAATAACGGGTCGACAATGAGTTCGCAAGCACTTGATACCGTTATCTACTCGCTGGTAGCGTGGTGGGGCATCGTCGACCTCAAAACGGCGTTGGCCCTCGGCGCAGCAAAATATGTATTCAAAATTGGTATCGCGATGATTGATACGGTTTTTATCTATTGGGCCAAACACACTTTTATGCATCGCCAGACGGCGGAGGCTTAAGTACCATGCATTGGTCAGGCGTCATTACCTTAACCACCGACTTCGGTCACAAAGGTCCATTCGCGGCGGTCATGCGCGGAGTGATCCTTACCCGCAACCCGGCTGCGCAAATTATTGATCTTGCACACGATATTCCGCCGCAATGGCCTCCGGAGGCCGGCTTCTGGATCAGCCGGGCCTACCGCTATTTTCCGCGCGGCACGATACACATGGCGATCGTCGATCCTGGCGTCGGCACCGAGCGCGAAATCCTGATCGTCGAGCACGATGGCCACGTATTCATGGCGCCCGATAATGGTTTGCTCGCGCCGTTACTTGATCACGCCGAGCGCGCGGCAGTCTGGCAGCTCGATATGGAGCGCCTGGAATCACTGCATCTCGCCAAGCCCAGCGATACGTTTCACGGCCGGGATATATTTGCCCCGGTCGCCGCCGAGCTTGCGGCAGGACGACTCTCCGTTGCAGCGATCGGAAGATCCGTGAACACATGGACACCCGGCTGGCTCGACGACCCGCAGGTTAGCGCCAACAAAGTCACGGGCACGATTATTACGATTGACACCTTCGGTAACCTGATCAGCAATATCGACCAGTCACTGATCAAAGACTATCGTGAACCGGTAGCCCATATCGCCGGGCACCAGATACCGATGCTGACGACTTATGGACGCGCGAAACCCGGCGACTTGCTGGCGCTGGTCAATTCCTTCGGCGTCGTCGAAATCGCCCGCTCTGAAGGGAGTGCCGCCGAGGGAATAGGGTCGGATCGCGGCGCGCCGCTGGTCATGATGGATGGGTACAAGACCTAATCAGGTCGCAACTACCGATTGCCGAGGCAGCTTGCCGGATACCTTCATCGTGGAAATAAAGCGGACCGAAGGGAGCCATTCCATGATGAAGGTATCCGGCAAACTACCTCTCAATGGGAGAGGGCCAACGCCGCCTGAACTATCGACCTAAAACTAGCGCCTCTGACCCTGCATCGCCTGCTCTTCGAGTTTCGCCCACGAATCTCGCAAGGTCACAACCCGATTGAACACCGGCGCCGAAGCGGCATGTTCTTCGCTGTCCGCGCAGAAGTAGCCGAGTCTTTCGAATTGCACAGGGATGCCAGGCTCCAGTTCGGCAAGAGCGGGTTCGAGTTTTGCGTCGACCGTCAGCAATGAATTTGCATTCAGTACGGAGTGAAAATCCTCCTCCGCGTTTGGGTTCGCGACATCGAACAGGCGGTCGTAGAGTCGCACACGGGCATCGATCGCGTGCACGCAGGACACCCAGTGAATGGTTCCCTTGACCTTGCGGTCGCTGGTCCCTGTGCCGCTCCGTGTATCCGGGTCGTAGCTGCACCGAAGCTCGATGATTTCACCTGCGTCGTTCTTGACTACCTCATCGCATCGGATGATATAGCCGAAGCGCAGGCGAACCTCACCACCCGGTTTCAAGCGGAAAAACTTGCGCGGCGCGTCTTCCATGAAATCGTCCTGCTCGATCCAGATCTCCCGAGAGAACGGCACAACCCGATTACCCAGTTCCGGGCGCATGGGATGA
>JAOUNH010000258.1 GCA_029881055.1 Gammaproteobacteria bacterium | reverse complement strand
CACGCCCGCCATGCGCATACTGATGGACGACGACCGGGCACCGAAAGACTCCGACGAATGAGTGAGCTGATCCCCGTACTCGCCGCCGCCTTCGCAACCGGGTTGCTGGGCAGTACGCATTGCCTTGGCATGTGCGCGGGGCTATCCGGATTATTCGCCGCCGGCGCGAGCGTTGCTTCCATCAGGACGCAACTGCCGTTGGCGCTCGCCTACAACACTGGCCGCGTATTGAGTTACGCCTTCCTCGGCGGCGCCATTGCATTGATCGGCAGCAGCACCGTTGCCCTCGTACCCAAACTCGCCGGACCGATACGACTGGCGAGCGGCCTTTTGATCGTGCTCATCGGCTTGCAGGTCGCGTTCCGCTGGCGGCTGCTGGCGCCCGTCGAAAGAATCGGCGCGTCGATCTGGAATCGCATTGCACCCGGTGCCAAAGGCCTGATACCGGCAAACAGCCTGCCGAAAGCGGCGGGTCTCGGACTGCTGTGGGGATGGTTACCCTGTGGTCTGGTCTACAGCGCCTTATTGCTGTCGGCCACCACGGCTCAAGCCGGCGCCGGTGCGCTGGTGATGGTCGCATTCGGGCTAGGCACGATGCCTGCAATGATCCTGTCGGGTCTCAGTGCATCGAAACTCTCGTCATTCATGAATCGCTATCGCCTGGGAGCGGGCTTGCTGATTGTGCTACTCGGCATCGCGACACTGGTGATGCCGCTCATGAGTATGGGTAGTGATTCGCATGGCGCCGGCCATTCGATGCATCACTGACTGGCGTTTGCGTTCCTGCCCCGGCTCCAGTCTTTGAATCCGGTCAGGTCGCGGGTTTGCTAGACTCCGGCCATGATCGACATTCCTGTAGAAACCGTCTCGCTGTTCCTTGCCGCATCCGTCGCCCTGGCGCTCGCACCGGGACCCGACAACATTTTCGTTCTTACTCAGTCTGCTTTGTACGGCCGCTCGTCCGGCATCATGGTCACGCTCGGCCTTTGCACAGGCCTGCTGTTTCATACCACGGCCGTCGCTGTCGGCGTTGCGGTGTTATTCCAGACCTCTGCAATCGCGTTCAACGCCTTGAAACTGATCGGCGCAGGCTATCTTCTTTATCTCGCCTGGCAGGCGTTTCGCGCCGGTGCGTCAAACCTTGCCACGAGTTCTTCAACAGTAAGGGATTTCAGGAAATTGTATTTTCGCGGCGTGGTGATGAATATCACCAACCCGAAGGTGGCGATATTTTTTCTCGCATTCCTGCCCCAGTTTGCGGATCCCGAGAACGGTTCGCTGACCGTGCAACTGCTGGCTTTCGGCGGCTTGTTCATCATTGCCACCTTCCTGACTTTCGGTGCCATATCGTGGGGGGCGGGATCACTCGGGGAATGGCTGCGAAAATCGGATGGCGCGCAACGCATCATGAATCGGGTTGCCGGTACCGTGTTTGTCGGACTGGCCGTGAAACTCGTTTTGACCGAAAGATGAGTCTCGAATAGTCAGCGACCTTCCGCCTGCAGCCGCTGCTGCAGCCAGTCGAGCGAGGTCTCGGCGTAAATCATGCACGCGACATTATTGACGAACGGATTGCCCTCGCCTCGTATCTCGAGCTTATCCTGCATGCCGAAAAAGAAGGGGTGCGGCGACAACAGGATGTCGCAGTCGAGATCGGCAATCGTTCCGGCGCTTTCGATAAGCTGATCGGCCGCCGGGCCATCGACGAATCGGTATCCCTCGGCCGACACCGCGGTGAGGCTGTCGGCATAAACGACGTCATAACAGGTATCGAGTGCACAGGATTCCCAGGTCCAGGACGTGCTGCCTGGCGTGTGACCCGGCGTGTACACCGCGGTCACGTCAACGCCGCCGATACTCACGACTTCGCGATCGCCGATAGCAACCACATTCCTGATCGCCGGGAAACCGGTGTGCTCCGGGCCGGACAGGAATTGCGGATCATCGCTCTGCAGCTCTCCGGTGGAGAGCACTTTCGCGCCTTCGACACTCGTGTACACGGTCGCACGAGTAAGTCGCTGTAATGCAGCCACGCCGCCCGCGTGATCGAAGTGCGGATGCGAGACGAGTATCGCCTTGATATTCAGCGGATCGAATCCGGCGGCCCTGATATTGCTGTCGATGAGCGCGGCGGACTGTGTCAGTCCGCCGTCAATCAGGATCAGACCTTCGGCGCCTTCGATCAATAAAGAGGACAACCCCGCCGTCCCGACGTACCAGGTGTTGCCGTAAATCCGAAACGGGTCCTGGGGCTGATTCCAGCTTTCGCAATTAGAGCAATCCGAAGCCGGATCGGGATCAAGCTCTCGCGGGCCGCAGGCGACAATGAAAAACAAGGCGGACAAGATGAGGCCGGAAAACTTCATGCAAGCACTCCATAGAACAATCGTATGGCCGCGAGCATCAGGAAGACGCCAAACCACATGCTGAGTTTTCTCGCGGAAAAAGAATGCGCGATGCGTGCGCCGATAGGCGCGGTGAGTATTGTCGCTGGCGCAATCAGAGCGAATCCGACGAGGCTGACATAGCCAAGGCTACCGGGCGGAACACGAACATCGTTCCAGCCGCTCAGGATGAAACCGATCGTGCCCGGCAAACTGATGACGAGTCCTAACAAAGCCGCCGTACCCACTGCGCGGTGTATGGGCTGGTTGAACAGTGTCAGCGTCATGACCGAAAACGTGCCACCACCGATA
>JAOUNH010000096.1 GCA_029881055.1 Gammaproteobacteria bacterium | reverse complement strand
GCCGGCGAGCGGTTCTGCGCTGGTGTTACGCTCAGTGGATCCCGGTTCTACCGAGCATGTACGTGCCGCCGTTGACTACGATGGAATGGATGACGGCGAAGAAGATCTCTTCAATCTCACTCTGCAGCGTGTGAATCCGTCGACCGGCACGGTCATCGACCAGGAGTTGTTTCAGAGAGTGTCCTGGAAGAAAGACTCGAGCGTTTTTGTCGCCGACGAACTGATGAGCTCCGAGCTCGCTCGCGCTGAAGCGCCGTATCCGACGCATCGACCCGAAAGAACGATTGCGAACGGGCGCTCCTACGAATCGGCGTATGTCAGTCATGCCCAGGCGGGTACGGATGGTGGCGAGCTGTCGGACTACGACCTGATCGGTTCGCGCCACGCACGCAGTGGCTTGTTCGCGCTGGAGCGGGTCGACAACTTTGATTTGCTGTACTTACCGCCACCGGGCAGGGGGATGGACACCGGCCCGGCCGCCGTCCTGGCTGCAGAAATGTATTGCCGCGAGCGAGGCGCCATGCTCGTCGTCGATCCCCTATCGGAGTGGACAACGGTCGACGCAGCGACCCGGGGTATCCGTGAGCTTGGTTATGCGAGCCCCAATTTGCTGGGCTATTTTCCACGCGTTCGCGAGCGCGGCGACGAGGACGACCGGAAGCGAGTTGTCGGCGGCGCAATCGCGGGCCTCATGTGTAAACAGGATCGCCTGTACGGTCCGTGGCAATCACTCGACCAGCAGGGAATCAGCCTGCACCGACGATTCCGGCCGGAGCAGGAAATCGGCGATGAGGAACTTAAGGTTTTGGTTCGAGCCGGATTGAATGTACTGGTCGGCCGTCCCGCCGGAGCCGCCTGGCTTTCCGGGTCCGTGACGATGGGTCGTGGCAGTGAAGCCAGTGCCGACTACGCCAGGTTACCGGTGCGTCGACTGTGCCTGCGAATAGTAAGCGCGATCGTGAAGGCGACTCGCTGGGCGGTGTTCGAGCCTGCGGGCGAGATTCTGGCCGCCCGTATTCGTGACCAGGTGCTGGCCTATTTTCAGAACCTGTACGAGATTGGGGCTTTCGCCAACGAAGGCTTCATCGTGCAATGCGATGCAGGTTTGAACCACCGTTCCGACAATCAGGAGAACGGCATAACCATCCTGCTCGTATTCCATCCAGTCGCCTGCGAGGAACCCATTTCGCTGACCCTGCACCAGACGGCATCCGGTTTTCGCGTCGGCAGCACCGCGTTTGGGCTTGTAATAAGGCAATCCGCTGGCTGACCTGTTGCATCCATCGCGAAATGGTTCGGTATTACGGATATCGACCTTGAGATCGTTGCCCCGAACCCCGGAAACTTTGCACAGCGTGATCCAGGGTTTATGATCGCCTGATTCCAGAGCAGGGGTCCTCTAATGAAAAATTCTGTTGCGGCATTGCTTGCCGTTCTTGTCGTTTTTGTCGGTTGCGGCGAGTCCCGGGAAAAAAGCGCATCTGACGCGGTTGCGATCGATGCCGGCGTGGCGTTGCACGCACTGTTTGACGAACATTTCGAGCGCGATCTTGAAATGAACCCGCTCGATGCGACGTTTATCGGTGACTATCGTTACAACGATCGCATGGCCAACACCAACAGTCCTGAGTACATCGCTGCGGCAGCGGCAATGGATGAAGAGTTTCTGGCCAGGCTGCTGGAAATCGATCGCGAACAACTCAACTACCAGGATCAGCTGAGTTACGACCTGTTCAAACTCAACAGGGAACAGTCGCTCGAAGGGAATCAGTTTCCGTTTGAGCTGCAGCCGATCAACCAGTTTTACTCAATGACGAGTTTCTTCGTGCAGCTGGGCAGCGGGACGAGTGCGCACCCGTTCACGACCGTCAAGGACTATGAAGATTTTCTGAGCCGAGCGGACCAGTTTTCGATCAACATTGATCAGGTCATCACAAACATGAAGGAGGGCGTCAAGCAGGGCGTCACCCAGCCTCGTATTCTGATCGAGAAACTGGTGCCGCAGATCGAGGCGCATATTGTCGATGACGTCACGCTCAGCGATTTCTACAAGCCTGTGCAGAACATGCCCGAAGACTTCAGCGCGGAAGACCGCGCGCGCCTGACGGCCGCGTATGCCGACAAAATCAGCAATACGATTATTCCCGCCTATCAGCGCATCAGCAATTTCCTGGGTGATGAGTACATCGCAGCTGCGCGCGAGACCGTAGGACTATATGCGCAACCCAACGGCGAAGAATGGTACGCGTACATGGTGCGGCTGCGCACAACGACGGACATGTCACCTGACGAAATTCACCAGATCGGTTTGAACGAGGTGGCGCGGATTCACGAGGAAATGCGGGGTGTGATGGAGGAGGTCGGTTTCGACGGCACGCTGCAGGAATTCTTCGAGTTTGTGAATACCGATGATCAGTTCTTCTACGACGATGCGGAAGAATTGATCCAGGGCTACCGGGATATGTCCGGACACATTTCGGAGCTAACGAAAAAGCTGTTCGACATTATGCCGAATACACGTTTCGAGGTTCGCCGTGTCGAGCCATTCCGCGAGGCGTCCTCGTCCAGTGGTAGTTATCAGGCGGGCACACCCGACGGTTCGCGCCCCGGGATTTTTTATGCGAATGCCTACGACATCAAATCGCGCGGCAAGTGGGCGATGGAATCGCTCTTCCTGCACGAGGCCATTCCCGGGCATCACTTCCAGATCATGATCCAGCGCGAGAACGAGGCGCTGCCGGGTTTCCGCCGTTTCGGCGGGTTCACGGCATTTTCAGAGGGCTGGGGCCTGTACGCAGAATCACTGGGCAAGGAGCTCGGCGTCTACACGGATCCTTACCAGTATTTCGGCGCGCTAAACGCGGAGCTTTGGCGCTCTGTCCGGCTGGTGGTCGACACAGGGCTGCATGCGAAACAGTGGACACGTCAGGACGTGCTTGACTACATGTCCGCAAATGCCGCCCGGCCTGAGGTGCAGGCAATATCGGAAGCGGAGCGCTTTATGGCGATTCCGGGGCAGGCACTGGCTTACAAAGTCGGGCAGCTCAAGATCCGTGAGATACGCAGCAAGGCCGAAGCGGCGCTGGGCGACAAGTTCAATATCAGGGATTTTCATACTGAAGTCCTGAAAGACGGCGCTATGCCCCTGTCGATGCTCGAAGCCAAGATCGATCGCTGGGTACAATCCCAGCTATAGAGCCAAATTCTACAAAAGGCGCCATATAAGGTGCCAGTGACCCTATATCTCGATATACGGTCACTGGCACCTTAATTCCCGATATAGGGTCACTGTCACCTTATATCGCACCGTGAATCCGCGCTATCGTGCAGGTCTTATGAAGCTTGATCGATTCATACGTGTTGCCATTGCGGTCGCCGTGCTGCTGGTTTTCGTCATTGGGACCGGGGCGCTGCTGTTTATTACGGAGTCGGCGCTCAATGTCTGGGATCGTCTGCGCGCCGGTCCACCCCTGTTTCTTTATGCCTATGTTGCGGTCGTGTGCCTGCTGGCACTGGCGGCCGTATGGCTGATCTGGCGACTTGTCGTGAAAAAAAAGCCGGTCGCCGAACGCAAGGTAAAGGGGCTGTCCCGAAATGAGATCAAGGAACGACTGCAACAAGCCGAAGCCGCAGGAGTGGATACGCGCGCGGCACAGGACGAGCTTCGGGACCTTGCTGCGCGCCAGGCGACGGGGGCAATACATCTGTGCTTTTTTGGTGAAATCAGCGGTGGCAAGAGTTCCCTGATCAAAGCACTGGTCCCGGAAGCGGAAGTGGTCATCGATGTGCTCGGTGGCTCGACCGGCGATGTCCGGCATTATCGCTGGCGCAACGACGCCGGTACCGAAATTCTCCTTACTGACGTCCCGGGGATCGGTGGGCATGAAGAAGGCCTGGGCGAGATCGCAACCGAGGAGGCCCGGCGTTCGCACCTGGTGCTCTTCGTTTGCGACGGTGACCTGACCCGAGGAGAGCTCAACGCCATCAAACTGCTGCTGCAGTTCGACAAGCCCGTCATTGTCGTGCTGAACAAGGCGGATCGATACTCGGCTGACGAGCGAGCAACCTTGCTGCAAAAACTGTTGCAAAGAATTGACGAGCTCGGTGGTGAAGTGCAACGCGACCAGGTCGTCGCTGTGAGCGCCGGCGGTGAGAGCGAAGTTGTCGAGCGATTGCCGGACGGCCGTGAAGGAACGAAACGTCGCCAGCGACCGGCCAACATCGGCGTACTGGTCGTCGCGATCAATCGACTGCTGGGTGATTACGCACGGCCGCTCGACGCGCGCCGCGAGCGTGCCGTGTTTCAGATCGCCGCCGAAAAACTCGAGGCCGCTGAAGGTGAGTATCGGCGGCAACGCTCGGAACAGATTATTCGCAGCGCGACGCGCAAGGCAGTTATCGGTGCGATGGCATCGGTCAGCCCCGGGACCGACATACTCGTGCAGGGCTACATCGGTACCGCAATGACGCAGGAGCTTTGCAAGCTCTACGGCGCCGCACCGCGCGACCTGGACGTTGAAGAGTTTCTTTCGCTGGGTCAAAGTCGGGTTGGACGGGCCCTGCCGTTGACGATGGCAGTGGCCGGCAACGGCCTCAAAGCATTCCCGGGATTAGGTACAGTCGTTGGAGGCCTGGCACACGCCGTTGCCTACGGATTGATTTTCGATGCGCTTGGGCGCAGCCTCGTGCTGACATTAGAGCGACATGGCGAGTTGCTTCCCGAAACCGCGGCGCAAGAATTCGAGGAAGGAATCAGTGAGCATTTGGAAGCGGGCGTACGCCGCGTTGTCAAAATCGCGCTGGACGAAAAAACCCACTGACGACGTTGACAACGATGGTGCCGGGCACCTGAGTCTCGCGCGCGAGAGCTTGCGAGATCTCATCAGCGACTCGCGTCTTCCTGAAGGCGTACGTGAGTCGCTGTCGCGTGATTACGAAGCCGTTCAGGCCATGCTCGATAAGCTCGATCACGGCCACTTGCATCTTTCTGCCCTGGGTCGGGTAAGTACCGGCAAGTCCTCCTTACTGAACGCGCTCATCGGCGAAGAAAAATTTTCCGTCAGCCCTGTGCATGGAGAAACCCGCTACTCATCGATGCAAGCCTGGAGTGAACGGCAGGTCGGCGGAGTCTTCCTGATCGATACCCCCGGGCTCGACGAGGCTGGCGGTGAAGATCGTGAGTCGCTGGCCAAGGAAGTCGCTGGCCGCTCCGACCTGATCATTTTCGTTATCGACGGTGATATCACGGACACCGAACTTACAGCTTTGAAAACCGCGATTGCGGAAGGCCGACCGATTTTGGTGGCACTGAACAAGTCGGATCTCTACACGCTCGCTGAGCGAGACGCGTTGTTGCAGTCCATACGCAGCAAGACCCGCGGAATCATAGAACCACAACATGTTCTCGCCGTGGCGGCGCACCCACGACCGCAAGTTGTTGTAGAGCTCGACGCCGACGGCAAGGAGCGCGAACATGCGCGGCATCGCGAACCGGATATTGCAGCGCTGCGCCTGAAATTGTGGGAAATACTCGAGGCGGAAGGAAAAACACTCGCCGCATTAAACGCCAGCCTGTTTGCGGCCGACCTGTCGGACCAGGTGGGACGACGCATCCTGGCGGCGCGGCACGAGTTGGGTGAGAAGCTGGTGCGAACCTACTGCGTCGCCAAGGGAATTGCTGTCGCCTTCAATCCGATACCGGTCGCCGACCTGTTTGCGGCCGCTTTTATCGACGTAGGCATGGTCGTGCACCTGTCGAAAGTGTATGACCTGCCGCTCAATCAGAAAGAAGCCGGGTCCATAGTGAAGGTCATCATGGCGGAGTCGGCCGCGCTCATGGGTACGGTATGGGCCCTGCATTTTGTTTCGAGTGCGCTTAAGGTCGGAACGATCGGGCTGTCGACCATCCTGACCGCAGGTGCGCAAGGGGCAATTGCGTATTACAGCACTTACCTCGTCGGCCAGGCTGCAGCTGAATATCTTGCAGCGGGCAAGTCCTGGGGCACGGGCGGGCCGAAGCAGGTTGTCAAACAGATACTGGATACACTCGATCGCGACACCGTTTTGCTGGACGCGAAGCGCGAGATTCAGGCGCGCCTGGGATTGAGTTGAGGTGTCGGTTCTGGATCGCGAAACGCGATTGCGCCGAATCTGGGAAACCATTCAGGACATCCCCAGGGGTTGCGTGGCGAACTACGCGCAGATCGCTGAGATCTCGGGTATCCCGCGCGGCGCGCGGCAAGTTGGATATGCACTACGCCATACGCCGAAAAACCTTGAGTTGCCGTGGCACCGGGTCATTACGTCGTCCGGCAAAATCGCATTCGACCCGGGCAGCAGGCATTTTCGATTGCAGCGTGATCGCCTTCGGGAAGAGGGTGTCACGGTGATCGACGGGAAAGTCGATATGAGGAAAAATCGGTGGGCGCCGGACCTCGATGAGTTACTCTGGAAACCCAGTTCGATGTGGGACGAGGAATGATCTTCAGGCGAAAAATTCGATCGCTGCTGCTGGGACTGATGTTCAGGCCAGGCGTCATCAGGATGAATCGCTGGCTGGCGGAGAAACACCGGCAACTCACCGGGCGCAAGCACGTCGTTTCCGTATTTCTGCAGCTCGACGATCCCTACTCCTACATCCTGTCGCACTACCTGCCGAGTTTCGCAGCGAGTTATGACATCGAACTTCGGCTGTATCTGTCAGAGGCGTTGGGTGACGAGTACCAGCCGGCGCCGGAGATGCTTGCCGAATACGCTGTCACCGACTGTACCCGTCTTGCACTTGAACTCGGCATATCTTTTCTCGACAAAGGCAGCCTTCCGCCGACCGAGCATCGCGTAGGCCTGACCAATGCAGTGGCATCGGCCGCAGGTAGCGCGACATTCGACGAGGACCTTAGGCGGGCGCTCGCCATATTCTGGCGTGGCAATACCGCGGCGGCCGCGAACATGAGCCAGGCGCCGGAGTCCAGGCATCGGGCGGACACGATCATCGCCGAATCACAGGCGCTCCTGAAAAAACTCGGCCATTACAATTCCGCCATGCTGCACTACGCGGGCGAGTGGTATTGGGGCGTGGATCGTCTGCATTACCTGCTGGAGCGGCTGGACCGACTGGGTGTTACGAAAGCGAGTGGACCGGACCCGCAGCTTGCGTCGATCAAGCAAACGATGAAAGCGTCTCTGCCCGTCAAACCACCGGCGGCTGCGAAGGACCTGCCGCCGATAGAGTTCTTCCATTCGTTTCGGAGCCCATACTCCTACCTCGGGCTGCAGCGTACCTGTGCGGTTGCCGATGCCTTCGGTCTGGAAGTGAAATTTCGTCCCGTACTCCCGATGGTGCAGAGTGGCATGAAAGTGCCGCGCGCCAAGTTGCTGTACATCGTCAAGGATGCCGAACGAGAGGCGCGCCGTCGCAACATCCCTTTCGGCAAGATTGCTGACCCGGTGGGGCCCGGTGCTCTGCGTTGTCTCGCTGTTTATTGCTACGCTGAATCTGAGCGCCGGGCGCGTGATTTTTTGCTGAATGCAGGTAATGCGATCTGGGCCGAGGGGATAGACGTCGCCTCGGACAAAGGCATGCGTAAAGTGACAGGTCGGTCAGGACTGTTCTGGCCGGGTGTCAAAGCAGCGATGCAAAACGAAGACTGGCGCGAGGAGATCGAGGGCAATCGCGAGTCAATGATGAGTTCGGGTTCGTGGGGCGTGCCAACGGTTCGTATGGGTGACTTCATTGTGTGGGGTCAGGATCGGGACTGGATGCTCGCAAGGCATATCGAGGAGCTCTGCGACAAGGGAGATGGAATCATCGTATGACTACCGTCATATTTTCACACGGTCAGGAAAGTGGTCCCTGGGGGACCAAGATCCGGGCAATGGCCGGAAAAGTCAGGGAACTCGGCTGCACTGCCGACAGCATTGACTACCAGGGAATAGCGGATCCGACGGAGCGAGTTGAGAAACTGCTGCGCGAATGTAAGGACATAAGGGATCCTTTGATACTCGTGGGATCCAGCATGGGCGGCCACGTCGCGACAGCAGCGGCCGAAGCATTGGGTGCTATTGGCCTGTTTGTGCTGGCTCCGGCCTGGTATATGGACGGTTACGAGCACCTGACGCCGTTGCCGCCCTCGATGCCGATTTGCATTGTGCATGGCTGGCATGATGATATTGTGCCCGTCGAAAATAGTGTTCGTTACGCACGTAACTGCTCTGCGACTTTGCACATCGTCAATGGCGACCACAGACTGACGGACAATATTGATGCCATTAACGGTTATCTGGAACTGTTTATTAAAACTATAACTAGCGCTTAAAACTTAGGGAGTAAGAAATGAAAAACCTGTTAATTTTGCTGGCGAGTCTGGCCCTGTTCGCATGCGGTGGCAGCGATTCCGGCGGCTCAACCGAAGAAGCAGTGGATGCTGCTGCAACGGCGGTCGAAGAAGCGGCAAGTGATGCGTCTGATGTGGTCGAAGGCAGTGCCGAAGACCTGGCCCAGGGCATGCACGACGCAGTAGACGCCGCCGAAGACGTAGGCGATACCATGGAAGAGCACATGGATGACGTCGAGGAAGCCGTCGAAGAGGCCACCGACGAGTAGCCTATAGGGTGACAGTGACCTTAATTCAACGTTGAATTAGGGTCACTGTCACCTTATATCCCTACAGGGGTAGGCGCAGACCTTCTTTTGCCACCCTGAAGCCGCGGTTCTCCACTTCTGCCTGGGCCGGGCTGCCATCAATTAACAGCGGATTCGTGTGATTCATATGTATGAATATCACGCGATTTCTTTCCTCTTCGCTGAGTTCATCGAACAGAGCCATACTTTCCGAAACGAAGGGATGCTTGATGACGCTCATGTCGCGGCCCGGCAATTCACCGTCCGCAAAAAATGTGGCATCCAGCAATGCGTAATCCACTTCGCGAATGAGTTCGCGGATGTCGGTCGACCAGTCTTGCCACTTGTCGATATCGGGAATAAACAGGGCCGATTTGTTCGGTCCATCGATCCGGTAGCCAACCGTCTCCGTGTATTCCTGCCGGTGCGGCACCTGGATCGGCGTTACCGTCAAGCCTGCAGCCAATTCAACAGGAAGACCATCTGCGATCGGCACAAGTTTGATGTTTTCAAGGCTCACCAGTTGATTCCAGGGCCCGTTTTCTGAGAGGAATGCCGTCATAAGCGGCATCGCATAGACCGGCACATCTTTCGCGCCGACCGCCTCACGGCCGAAATGCATCAGCCCGGTGTAATGGCCGATATGGGCATGCGTCAGGAACACGCCGTTGAGCGAAAAGTCGGCGTCGGGTGCGGTTCTATGCAGCTGGTAGAGCTGCTCGCGCATGTCGGGCGTCGCGTCGAACAGGTACTTTGTTCTGCTGGCGGTATCGATCACAGCAATGGAACTTGCGAGACGCCGGAATTCTTTGTTTTCCCATGCCCGCAGGCAGTGTTCCTGGTAGCAACCGGTCTGCGGATACCCGGCATCCTGCGCGATGCCGAGGACCTGGATGAACACGCCGGGCTCCGCAAAGGAAAGCGACGTCACGCTGAGCAAAAGCAGACAAAAACAGCGAATCATGCGGCCACCTAACTCCGAAAATTGTTGAAAGTCAACGGTCTGCCGAAGCGTTCTTTTGGGTAGACTTGTTCGCCATGAACATTGCCGGAATTCTATTTCGCCCCTTTTACTGGGTGTTCGGGAAGATCTTCTCGATATGGGCGCGACCGGCGATTCAGCCCGATTCGCCGTCCGAGTACATCACGGATAGCAGTGCCGCCGTCTGTTACGTACTCGAATCGGGCGGACTGGCCGATATCCTGGCGCTTGAAAAAGCCTGTGCAAAAAACGGTATGCCGTCGCCAACAGAATCCTTCGAGTTTTGTGGCGTCAGGGAGACTACGCGCATCGTTATCATGCGCCCCCTGCAGGGTTTTTGGGCGCGTCACCCCAGCACGACGATCTCACCGCGGCTCCAGCGCCTGGTCGAAGGCGCAAACCGATGCGAGCAGGAGCTGTTGCTGATTCCGGTAGCGATCTACTGGGGGCGATCGCCCGAAAAAGAGCGTTCGGTATTCAAGCTCTTGCTGTCCGAAAACTGGGACATTATCGGCCGTACGCGAAAACTCTTTGTCACGCTGTTGCTCGGGCGCGATACCTTGCTGCGTTTCAGCCACGCGTTGCCGATACGCTCGATCTGTACCGGCGATATCGACTCGAAAATCGCCGCTCGAAAGGCGTTCCGGATTCTGCGCGTGCATTTCCGGCAACGGCGGGCGGCCACGGTCGGACCGGATCTTTCTCACCGACGCACGCTGGTGCAGCAGGTGCTGCGCACGCCCGCAGTGCGAAAAGCAATCCTCGCGGAAGCGGGCGACGA
>JAOUNH010000257.1 GCA_029881055.1 Gammaproteobacteria bacterium | reverse complement strand
ATATGGACGATGACGACGACGACCTGGACGACTAACGTCTAAAGATCGGCTTTTTCACGCAAGAGCTCCGAATCCCCCCGTTTGTGACGCAATCGGGGGGATTTTTTTGCGCTACGTCATAGTTTTAGGGAACATAAAGTCGGTACTCTTCGAATCTGACATAACGCGGAACTGCGCCACCAACATGGTCAATAAGCCTTACCCCACACTCCTGCTGATTCTGTTGTCGGCATTCGCGGCCCTAAGCCCTGCAAAACAGGCGCTGGCGTTGTCAGCCGACGAGTATTTCGCGGACGGTAACCGCCTGTTTCGCGACGACCTTTACTGGGCCGCGCTGCTCCGCTACCGGCAAGCCGCCGAAGAGGGCATGAACACGCCGCTGCTGCACTACAACATGGGCGTTGCACACTATCGCGCCGGGCAGTATGTGCGTGCGCGCGAATCGCTTGAGAAGGCCCTGCTCGACCCCGCGCTCAGTATTACCGCGCAATACAACCTTGGCTTGAATGCTTATGCACTCGGCCAGACTGATGAGGCCCTGCGCTGGTTCCGAATGGCCCGTGATCAGAATATCAATCCAAAAATACAGGCTTACGCTGTTGTTGCCATCTCGCGAATTCGGGACCAGCAAGCCGAGCCTGATGACTTCGAGATTCGCGTCGTCGAACGCGAAAAGAAACGTGAGTTCACTGATCTGCAACTGTATGCCATCGTCGGCTATGGAAGTGACTCTAATGTGTTTCGCTCACCTGACCAGCCCTACATCGATCTTTCGGATCCGCAGGCACCTTTGGTCGTACCGGTCGTTACGAGCGGCAGCTTTGTGCCGGTGAACTTCGGCGCGAAGTACCTTATCAACAGTCTCAAGTTTGAAGGCTTTTATGTTGCCTATCGCGCGAGTGGCCGCTATTACCCTGACGAGCTGCTTGAGAACGCGAACGAGTACCATCATGAAGCGAGCTTTGGCAGCGAGTACTTTCGCAAGGACGAAACGCGTACTCGGGAGGTCCGAAGCGCGTTCGCAGTGGCACAGCATGACGAAACCTACTACGACCCGGACGACGGTGCGGCTCGCGATGTCGGCGGCGTGAATATAGACGACCGCATGAATTACCTTCGTTATGGTCCCGAGTTCAGTGCGCAGCAGTCGAGTGAAAAGTTCGGCATGGGCGCGCTAATCAAGGGCCAACTGAGGAACTATGCCGAACAGACGGTGGTGCCGGAGTACGATCACGAGTACTTCCTGGTTAACCTTTACGGCCAGTACAAATTTACGCCATCTTCATTGCTTCGCGTCACGCTCGAAGGCTACAGCCGCCGCTTCGGCGACCGGCCCGCTTTCGACCTTGACGGGCAGCAGCGTCAGGGCAATCCGAATATTCGCTACGACTACTACTCGCTCGCGGTGACCGCGCGGCAGCGAATACTGGACAGCTTGTGGATTGGCTTGTACGTCGCCCGGACCGAACGTATCGACCAGTATGTTGGCTACAACGACTACTCGCGGGACAGCGCAGGCTTTGAAGCACACTGGTCACTGGGAGATCGCTTCGATCTCGACTTTAATAGCGAATATCGGCTGTACGATTATCCCAATGCCTTCGCCTTCCATAATCCGGTCGCCGGCGCCAAGACCCAGGAATCGGCGGATGCGCGCCTCGTTGCCACCTACCGGATATCGCGTCAGTTCAGCCTGGTAGGCAAGTTCGATTACCGCGAAACCGTGTCGAACGACACGCGCATCCAGTACGAGCGGAACATGTACTCCCTGGGCGTACGCTGGGAACTCTAGCGCGCTGGCTGATGCGAATTCACCAGACAGGACACTAGTCTCTGCTACACTTTCGCGCTCCCAAAGGCCTGGCAACACCTCTCGATGGATGTCACTCCAATACTGGATAAGCTTAACGACGCCCAGCGCGAAGCCGTTACAGCACCGCCCGAACCTGCGCTGGTTATCGCTGGCGCGGGCAGCGGCAAGACTCGCGTGCTTGTGCATCGGGCAGCGTGGCTGATCGATGTAGAGGGCGTATCCCCGCAGAGCCTGCTGGCCGTGACGTTTACCAACAAAGCTGCCGCGGAAATGCGCAATCGCATCGAAGCGCTGCTTGGAATGCCTGTTCAACACCTCTGGATCGGCACCTTTCACGGCCTTGCGCACCGCATGCTACGCCGGCACTTTCGTGAAGCGAATCTGCCGCAAAACTTTCAGATCATCGATTCCGACGACCAGCTGCGCCTGATCAAGCGCCTGCTGAAAAACCTTGAGATCGATGACAGTCGCTGGGCGCCGAAAGAGATCCAGTGGTTCATCAACGCACAAAAAGACGAGGGCCTGCGGCCCGTTCACCTCGACGATGAGGGCGATCCGAACCGGCGACAGTTGATCGCCTTTTACCAGTCCTACGAGGAGATTTGCCAGCGCGGCGGCCTGGTCGACTTTGCGGAGCTGCTGCTGCGGGCTCACGAAGTCCTGCGGGACAACGCAGAACTACTCGAGCATTACCGCCGGCGATTTAAACACCTGCTGGTCGACGAGTTTCAGGATACCAATGCGATTCAGTACGCCTGGCTGCGCTTGCTGGCCGGCAGCACAGGCGTGCCGTTCGCGGTCGGTGACGACGACCAGTCGATCTACCGTTGGCGTGGCGCTCGCGTTGAACACATACACCGATTTCAGAGTGATTTTCCGGGCACACGCATCGTCAAGCTCGAGCAGAATTATCGCTCCACGGAAA
>JAOUNH010000256.1 GCA_029881055.1 Gammaproteobacteria bacterium | reverse complement strand
GAAGGAATTGGCATTACACGATTCAGGCTCTTAAAGACATTGGGAAGAACGGTGCTTTCGCCCCAGTCCTTGATTTTCCATGGCGTGTTATAGGTGTTGCCGTTGCTCGCATCATAGTGGCGCAGGTCCAGGTACACGTGATTTCGATACGGCATCAAATAGAACTTAAGACCTACATTACCGCTGGCCAGGCGATTGGCGACTTGTGCAAAGGTATCAATATCCATACTGCGATGACTCGCAGTGAACGTCGTGATCGGGCGGACGCGCAAGGTCACCTCAAAAATTACGCCCAACATCCCGTAACTCAGGCGGAAGGCACTCAGCAAATGCTTCTGTGAGCTCGCCACCTTCATCACTTTTCCTGCAGCAGTAACCGCTTTCAGGCTGATCACCTGGGTAGACAGCATCGACGCGGAACCACCGATGCCCGGACCCATGCACGGCGCCGCAATTGCACCTCCCAGCGTCCGCTCTGTCTGGTCGAAACTGCCGATTAGCTCGAGGCCGTCTTCGGCCAGGGTAGAAATAAGCGCGCCGAGCCGGACGCCGGCTTCGGCAGTCACCGTAAGGTTCTGTGTGTCGACGTGAATAATACGGTCAAGTCCGGTCATCCTCACGGAAGTTCCGGACGATGCGAGATTGCAGTCGGTTGCTGATGAACCTGCACCTTTCGGCCGAATCGGGATGGCAATGTTTTCACTGCCATCGAGGCAACGCATTAGGTTGGCGAGGTTGTCGGGCGCGTATGCGCCGGGTTGTGCCGGGCGGCGATCGAATCTGCCCGTGTCACGAAATCCATCTGACTTCATATTGGTAACTCCGCTGTCGTAGGTGTTAGCCCGTAGACCGGTGGCTTTGCGACGCTGCCTTTCGGCAGTTGTGCCCTTTTCAATTGAACGGCAATGCTTGCATGGAGCAGAGTCCAATGCAACGCAAACAAAAAATGAGTTAATTATTGTAAAGTGGCTCGCTGCAGATGGTTCTGAAAGCCCTTGGATGGGTGAGGATAGCGAACATGCGATGGCAGGGCGGACGACGAAGTTCAAATATTGAAGATCGACGCGGGCGAGGCGGGGCACCGAAGCTGCTCGGTGGCGGCCTGGGCACGATCGCGGTGATACTGCTTGCCATGTATTTTGGCGTGGACCCGACACCACTGCTGGAAGGCATTCAATCCAGCGGTCAAGTGTCTTCGACAGGTACGCGACCCGGCGCCGAAGATTTGAAAAATGATCCGCTCGCTGACATGGTCAGTGTAGTGGTCGCCGATACAGAGGATGTCTGGAGTGAAATATTCGCCGCGAATGGCCAGCGCTACGAGGCACCGACGCTGGTGATGTTCACCGGAGCAACGCGCTCTGCCTGCGGACTGGGACAAGCGGCAATGGGCCCGTTCTATTGCCCGCTCGACAAGATGGCATTCATCGATCTCAGTTTTTATGAGCAGATGAAAACGCGCTTTAACGCGCCGGGCGATTTCGCACAGGCTTACGTAATCGCGCACGAGGTCGGCCATCATGTACAAAATCTGCTCGGCATTTCAGGCAAGGTCCGTTCGATGCAGCAGCAACTTGACGAAGCCGACAGCAATGCATTATCCGTTCGCCTGGAACTGCAGGCGGATTGCCTGGCCGGCGTATGGGCAAATCACGCGGACCGTACGAGAAATATTCTCGAGGCGGGCGATGTCGAGGAGGCGCTGAACGCCGCCAGTGCGATTGGTGATGACACCCTGCAACGCCAGAGTCGCGGCACAGTCGTACCGGAGTCGTTCACGCACGGGACCTCGGCACAACGGCAACGGTGGTTCCGCGTCGGCCTGGACTCTGGCGATATCAATCGTTGTGACACCTTCGGTGCCGAAAATGTCTGAATCATCGGGAGTGCCGGAAATTATCGGACGTAACGCGACAGCCGTGCGTGCTGCCGCTCGACGAACCGCCGGACAAATTGAGTACACGCCGCTCGTGAGGTCCGCAAGTTTCAGTGACGACACGGGCGCCAATGTCTTTTTCAAACTTGAGAACCAGCAGATAACGGGCTCGTTCAAGTTTCGTGGCGCCACCAATCGCCTCTTGACGCTAGACTTAGACCAGCGAGCCAAAGGTTGCGTCGTTGCATCAAGCGGCAATCACGGCGCGGCCGTTGCCTGCGCGATGCAGCGGCTTGGCACATCGGGCGTCGTGTTCGTGCCGAAGCAGACCTCGCTTGCCAAGGTTGAAAAAATCAAATCGTACGGAGGCGAGGTGCGATTTTTCGGCGTTGATGGACTCGACACCGAACAGCACGCACGGCACTACGCAGATGACAACGGCATGTTCTATCTCTCGCCGTATAACGATGAGGAAGTGATCGCGGGGCAGGGAACCTGCGGCCTGGAAATTCTCGAGCAGCTGCCCGATGTCGATGCTGTATTCATCGCAGTTGGCGGCGGCGGCCTTGCGGGCGGGATCGGAAGCGTCCTCAAGGCGCATAACCCGAATATTCGCGTTTATGGCTGCCAGCCAAGAGCTTCGGCCGTTATGGCTCAGTCCGTAGCGGCTGGCGAGATACTCGATTTACCCAGCGCAGCGACCTTATCGGACGGCACGGCCGGTGGCATCGAGCCCGGTGCGATTACATTTCCACTGAACCAGGCAGTAATTGATGAGTGGGTCATCGTTGACGAGGATCAGATCGCCGCTGCGATGCGGCTGTATATCGGTCGCGAAGGCCACACCATCGAAGGCGCCGCAGGT
>JAOUNH010000255.1 GCA_029881055.1 Gammaproteobacteria bacterium | reverse complement strand
TGATGACCGCAAGCGCCTCGATTCCGATGCCCGTCAACGATGCACGCGACGCTCTTTCATTGACATGCTTCGCCGTGACATGCGCGATTTCATGGCCCATTACGGCGGCAAGCTGATTGCCATCGTCCGTAATTTCGAGGATGCCCGTGTAAACACCAATCTTGCCGCCCGGCATCGCAAACGCGTTGACCTGTGGCGACTCAAAAATGGCCAGCTCCCATTCGATATCGCTGTACGGCGGCTCGAGCTCCGCGACAACAGCCTGCGCAACACAGGCAACAAAGTCGATCTTTGCGCGGTCGGTCGCCAGCGGCAGCGTCGCGCGATAGGCATTGAACGTGGACGCAGCCTGCGCCTCAAGCTCGGCGTCCGACTTGAATATCAGCTGACCCCGGCCCGTCGGCGACGTAGAGCACGACGCAAGCAAGGTCGAAATAATTACCAATATCAACAGTTTAGAAAAATGCATAGCCGTTTGCCTCATCAAATCACCACTGGATTATAGCGCCCGAAATGGCGATTAAGTTCATCGAATTAAGACAGCCGGGCGTGCAATCGGTTCCGTGCACCTAACGTGGCAGGCGCGACTCGAATTTTTGTCGCCAGCTCGCCGCATCCACCTTCTCGAGGGCGCCATCGATGCCGCCCATCAATCGTTTCTGCAGCGGCTGCTTGATCTTGAATACGACCGAATAGATTTCTCTGTCCCGGGCGTGTTCGTTCAGCAGCTCGTCACTGGTTTTGATGTCGTCGGCCAGCCCCAGAGCCACCGCGCGGCTACCGTACCAGTGTTCGCCAGTAGCCACTTTTTCGAGATCGAGATTTGGCCGGTACTTCGCCACGGCTTCCTTGAACAGGGAATGCACATCCTCGAGTTCTTCTTTGAGCTTGGCCCGATCTTCGTCCGTATTCTCGCCGAACATCGTCACGGTGCGCTTGTACTTGCCCGCGGTTACCTGCTCGAATTCGACGCCATGGCTATCGAGCATGCGATTGAAATTGGGAATCTGTGCAATCACCCCGATAGAGCCCAATATCGCGAACGGTGCGGCACAGATTCTCGTCGCCACGCAGGCCATCAGGTAGCCGCCACTCGCAGCAACCTTGTCGACACAGACGGTCAACGGGATATGGCGATCCCGGATGCGCGCAAGCTGCGACGCTGCCAGCCCGTGCTCATGCACCACTCCGCCGTGATTTTCGAGGCGCACGATGACTTCGTCGTCTTCCGTCGCCACGTCGAGAATCGCGTTGATTTCTTCGCGCAGGGATGGGACCCCGCTCGCTTTCAGGTCACCCTTAAAATCCATGACAAAACTTCGTGGTTTCTGCGCGTCTGCTTGCGCTTCGGTTTTGTCCTGTTTCTTTTTAGCTTTGGCTGCTTTTTTTCGCTGGTCCTTGCTCAGCACTGCGTGCTGCAGCGTCTCAACGAGGGCCTGGTGCTTCTTGTTAAGGTTCTCGACCTCCAGACCTTCATGCGCAGCCTTCCGCCCCGCAGAGGCTGCCACCGCGATAATGACAACGATTCCGGCAACTACCGTAATCACCTTGAGAAGAAACAGTCCGTAGGCGGCCAGGAATTCGATCATATTGCGATGCCAACATTGTTTTTTTGCAGTACCTGTTCGGCACGATAACTGGAGCGAACCATGGGTCCGGCCACAACTTCAAGGAATCCTTTTTCCAGGCCCTCAGCGCGATAAGCTTCAAATTCCGCCGGCGTCACGTAGCGCTCCACCGCCAGGTGGTTGGGCGTTGGCCGCAGGTACTGGCCCAGGGTCAGGATATCGACATTCGCCTCGCGAAGATCGTGCATGGTTTGCATGATTTCATTGTCCCGCTCGCCAAGACCCAGCATCAGGCTCGTCTTCGTCAACACTTCCGGCCGGTGCAGTTTCGCGTGACGCAACACGTTAATGGTCTGTGTATAGCTCGCTCGCGGGTCCCGCACCGGGTGTGTCAGTCGCTTTACGGTTTCGACGTTCTGAGCGAACACTTGCAGGCCGGAATCAACAACCGTTTCGACGTGTTCGAGGACGCCGTTGAAATCCGGCGTCAACGCTTCGACCGCCGTGTTGGGATTCAATTTCCTGATCTCACGCACACAGGCGGCGTAGTGTGCGGCACCACCGTCGGCCAGGTCGTCCCTGTCCACCGATGTGATAACGACGTATTCAAGGCCCATGAGTTGCACGGCCTTTGCCGCGTTCAAGGGCTCCTCAGCGTCCAGCCAGCCCTTCGGGTTGCCCGTATCGACGGCACAGAAGCGGCACGCGCGTGTGCAGACAGACCCCATAACCATGATTGTTGCGGTACCGGCATTCCAGCATTCGCCGATATTCGGGCACATGGACTCCTCGCAAACCGTACTCAGTCGGTGCTCATGCACAATCTTGCGTGTACCTGAATAGCCGGACCCCGACGGCATTTTTGCTCGCAACCAGCGTGGTTTGTCACCACGCACAAGCGGTTCGTTATCGCGGCGCTGTTTGACGCCGTTCTTGACCGCCGAGAACCCGGCTTCGGTGCGATATTTCTGGCCGCTTTTGACTGGTTCGCCCGGCACGATGGGAATGCCGCGAAATGTTTTCTCGTCGTTGCTCATGTATTTGCCGAAAAGTCGAATTGCCCAGCCCGGGTTGACGGGGCGGCATTGTCGCACAAATCGCAGGCAAAAAAATCCCGGCCGAAGCCGGGAGAATCAGGGGGAAATCGGGATCAGACGCCTTGCTGTCAGTGCAGTCGCGACCAGCTCACCAGCTTCACAGCGGCCTGCTGGAGGTCGAAGTTGCGAGC
>JAOUNH010000254.1 GCA_029881055.1 Gammaproteobacteria bacterium | reverse complement strand
GTGGCGCCGGCTGGAATGTCATCAAGGTCGTCTGGGGATCCAATTGGGATCCGTTGCTCGCCAACGATCATTCCGGGAAATTGCGCCAGATCATGGAAGAAACGGTCGATGGCGAATACCAGAAGATCAAGTCGATGGACGGCAAATATGTGCGCGATTCGTTTTTCGGCAAACATCCGGAAACGGCCGCCATGGTGGCAAACATGTCGGATACCGAAATCTGGTATCTGAAACGCGGCGGCCATGACACGCGAAAAGTCTACGCGGCCTACGACGCAGCGATTAAGCACAAGGGCACGCCGACGATTATCCTCGCGAAAACCGTGAAGGGTTTTGGTATGGGATCGGCTGGCGAAGGCCAGAACACGGCCCATCAACAGAAGAAACTCGGTATCGAGGAGATCAGGAAATTTCGTGACCGCTTCAACATACCGGTTGCGGACAAGGACCTTGAGGAAGTGCCGTACTGCAAGCCTGCAGCAGACAGTGTCGAGCTCGAATACATGCTCGAAATGCGACGCTCGCTGGGCGGGTTCCTCCCGGCACGCCGCGCAAAATCCACAGCCTTGCCTGTGCCAGCGCTTGAGACCTTCAAGACACAACTCGAAGGCACGGGCGAGCGCGAAGCGTCAACAACGATGGCGTTCGTCCGTATCCTGACGGCGCTGACACGTGACAAGCAAATTGGCAAACACATCGTGCCGATCGTGCCGGACGAAGCGCGCACTTTCGGTATGGAAGGTATGTTTCGCCAGATTGGTATCTATTCAAGCAAAGGACAGCTTTACGAACCGCAGGACTCCGGCGAGTTGATGTATTACCGCGAGGATACGAAAGGCCAGATTCTTGAGGAGGGCATTAATGAAGGCGGTGCATTCTGTTCCTGGGCTGCAGCCGGTACCTCGTATTCGAATCACAACGTGCCGATGGTGCCGTTCTACATCTACTACTCCATGTTCGGCTTCCAGCGTATCGGCGACTTCATCTGGGCAGGCGGCGATCAGCAGTCGCGCGGCTTCCTGATTGGTGGTACGGCTGGCCGCACGACCCTCGCGGGCGAGGGCTTGCAGCACCAGGACGGTCATAGCCTGGTGAGCGCGTCGACGATTCCGAACTGCCGTGCATATGATCCGACCTACGCATACGAACTGGCGGTCATTATCCAGGATGGCCTTCGTCGCATGATGGGCGAGCAGGAAAATATCTTCTATTACATTGCCTGCATGAATGAAAACTACGCTCACCCGCCGATGCCTGCGGGTGTTGAAGACGGCATCCTGCGCGGTATGTATCTCCTGAATGTCGGTGGCCAGGGCAAGGTTCGGGCACAGTTGCTAGGCTCTGGCACGATACTGCGCGAAGTTATCGGCGCCGCTGAATTGCTGAAGAATGATTTCGGTATTCCGACGGACATCTGGTCGGTTACGAGTTTCAACGAACTGCGCCGTGACGCGCTTGAGGTTGAACGATGGAACCAGTTGCACCCGGCCGAGAAGCCGCGCCAGTGCTATATCGCCCGATGTTTTGCCAAGCGACCGGGACCGTACGTCGCGGCGACGGATTATATGAAGATTGTTGCGGATCAGATCCAGCGCTGGGTCCCGGGACGATTTGTCTCGCTCGGCACTGACGGCTATGGACGTAGTGACGGGCGCAAGGCCTTGCGACAGCACTTCGAGGTCGATAAGCGCTATATCGCGGTTACTGCACTCAAGGCTTTGGCCGATGACGGGGTTCTGGACAATAAGACCGTCGCGGCGGCAATCAAGAAATACGACATCGATCCGGATCGTCCCGATCCGGTGACGCTGTAGCGGTTTGGGGATCCAAGTGGCGAGAACCATCGACATAGTAATTCCCGATCTTGGCGACTTCGAGAATGTCGAAGTCATCGAGGTGCTGGTCAAAGTCGGCGATACGGTCGAGCGAGAAGAAGGCCTGATTACTGTCGAGACCGACAAAGCATCAATGGATATTCCCGCGGCGGAAAACGGCGTCATCGAAACGCTGACTGTCAAGGTTGGGGACACGGTATCGACGGGCGATGTTATCGGTACTCTGTCAATGCAGGTCGGCGACACGGTCGTCATCACGCCGGCAATTCGCATGCCGATCAGTGGTGAAACTACAGTTCTTGCGGACGCAGAGGACGTGCCACGCAAGCCCGCCGGAAAGCAAACACTGGTCGTGCCGGATCTCGGTGACTTCGCGGACGTCGAAGTTATCGAGGTTCATATCAAGCCTGGCGACAAGCTTGAGCTTGAGGATTCCCTCGTTACACTGGAAACGGACAAAGCGGCAATGGACGTGCCCGCTGTCGTTGCTGGCACGGTCGAGTCTGTGCTCGTCAAGGTCGGGGACAAGGTTTCGAAAGGCTCGTCACTAACGATAATCGAGGCGGTAGCGGCGGCAGAGCCCAAGGCCGCTGAAAAGCCCGATGTGGCCGATAAGGCCGATGTGAAGGGCAAGCCCGCAGCAGAGCAAAAATCGACGGCGTCACCGCCGGTTACGCCTGCAGCGGCACCGAGATCGCTGCCGGCAATCAATGAGGCCGGTTTCTCAAAGGCTCACGCAAGTCCTTCCGTACGAAAACTCGCTCGTGAGTTGGGTGTCAACCTGGCGCAGGTAACGGGCAAGGGCGCAAAAAACAGGATCCTCCACGACGACGTCAAGGCCTTCGTCAAAGCCATATTGACCGGCCAGGTTAGCTTGTCCGGTGGTGGTGGCGGCCTGCCAAAAGTGCCCAGCATCGATTTCTCGAAATTTGGCGAGATCGATGTCCAGCCGCTCACGCGCATACAGAAAATTTCCGGGCCCAGGCTGCAGGCCAGCTGGATCAAC
>JAOUNH010000253.1 GCA_029881055.1 Gammaproteobacteria bacterium | reverse complement strand
ATGGCGTCCAGCGCGCCGGTCAAAAGCACCAGCTCCTGCATCAGGTGGTTGCCGACCATCGGTAAACCTTTGCGCATCTGCAATTCGTTTCCGGTGCAGCACAGGCCCACGAGATTGATGCCATCGGCGCCTTTTTTCTTCGCCAGGGCAATCAGCTCCGGGTCCTCGGCGGCCTGCATTATGACATCCGACAGCATTGGATTGTGTCCGTGCAGCGCGATGTTTACGCATTCTGTTTTAAGCGCACCGAGGTTGACACGGGACTGGACCGGCTTTGGCGTACCGAACATGACGTCCGAGAGCTCCGTAGCAATCATCGATCCGCCCCAGCCATCCGACAAGCTCGTGCGTAAGCCGTGCAACAAAGTATTCACATAGTCGTTGTCCACGCCCATGTGGGTCCGGTGCAGCATCTCGACATTCTCTCGATCGATACCTCTTGGCGTGATGCCCAGCTTGTGCAGCATCTCCTTGCGTTGCTCGGGCAGACGGCTCAAGAATCCGACCGCTTCCTTGCGGCTGCCGAAGTCTTCCATCATGGCATCTGCGAGATCCCGGGCCACCTCGTCTGTCGCCCGGTCAGTCGTTTCGATCTGCCACTCTTTTGCGAGCGCCATGAGTTTTTCCGTATCGCGAATTTCATAGCCGCTGGTGTCGCCGGCCGCCAGGGAAGTGAACACTTCAAGTATGTCGCGCCCGTGATCGGAGTGTGCCGACGCGCCAGCCGCGATCGTGCGGCCCAGGTTGCGCGCGACGATGATGTCGGCATCGGCGCCGCACACGCCTTTTTGCGGCCCTTCGCCGAAAGGATCGACCCGGCAGGGTCCCATCGCACAATTGCGGCAGCTCACGCCCATCGAACAATAGCCGCACTGCGGCTGCTGTGCGGCAAGTCGATCCCACACCGTTTCGATACCTTCTTCACGTGCCCGCACCAGCATCTCGCGAGCATCATTGTTAATGCTGAAGTTTCGTACATTTCCGGAAGTATTCATCTCACATTACCTCGCTCAACTGTGTCGTCGACTCGCCCCATTTGCGCCAGCCAGCGACGGTGCCAGGTGCTTCGATAGCGGATTCCTGCAATCTGCTTGCCGCAAGCACTGCACCGGATTGCCTGAGTCGCCCTGCCGCTATCAGCTCATTGACCTCGCCGAAAACCAATGCACCGACCTTGCAGGCCTCGACGCATGCCGGTTCCCGGCCGTCCCGTATCCGCTCGATACAACCATCGCACTTCGTTGCGACGATTCGAGCCGGCATGCCGTTGCCTTGCGGGAAAAAGGTCACTACGTCGAACGGGCAAACCATGGCGCACATCGCGCAGGCGATGCATTTATGGACATCGAGCAACACGAGGTCGTTGTCGACATCCCGCGCAATCGCACCGGTCGGACACACCTGTTCACAGGGTGCCGGATCGCAGTGGCGACAACGATTCGGGAATGACGTATTGAAACTTGGTCCAGGCGAGACATGAATTCGGGCCCGGGGTACAGGATTCTCCCGTAAAGCCGCGATCGGGTCTTTGCTTTGCGAATGCGCGACGGAACAAGCAAATTCGCACTGCCGACAGCCAATGCAGCGTTCGGGATTCACGAACACAGTTTGCATCGCAACCCCTCCAATTTTTCCTGGACCGACAGTGTCTGAATTGACGCACAGTGGACACAGGAACGGCAAAGTAATGATGTCGACCGTTTCAGCCTGTTGCAATCCGGGCTTCTACCTAAAGATGTCTGAGTTATAAGAGACTTTTATGTAGCATGATCCTGGCAATGCACCTGGAATCGCGAGGAAACCTGCAATGAAAAAAATCGGCATGATCGGTCTCGGTAAGATGGGCGGCAATATGAGCCGGCGCCTGTTGCACCATGGAATAGCAGTCACCGGATACAACGATGACCCCGCAGCCGCGGAGATGCTCAGGGACGAAGAGAATTTCGAATTCGCCGCGTCGCTGCAAGCCCTTGTCAGCGCACTCGAGTCGCCCAGGGCCCTCTGGCTGATGCTGCCCGCCGGGGACGTCACGCAGAGCGTCATTGACGAACTGACCCCGCTGCTCGCTGCCGGGGACATCGTCATCGACGGCGCGAATTCTTATTACAAGGATTCAGTCGCGAGAGGACAGGCGCTTTCTCAATGCGGCGTGCAGTTTGTCGACGCCGGTGTCTCGGGCGGAGTCTGGGGACTGGAGAACGGCTACTGCCTGATGCTTGGCGGCAGCACCGAGTCGATTGCCCTCTTGCGGCCGATCATTGAAGCACTCGCACCTGCGCCGGATCGCGGCTGGGTGCATGCCGGGATCACGGGCAGCGGGCATTTCGTCAAGATGATTCATAACGGTATCGAATACGGCCTGATGCAGGCCTACGCAGAGGGCTTCGCCCTCATGAAGGGCCGCGCGGATTTCGACCTCGATCTCGCGGCCGTGGCCGAAGCTTGGCGGCACGGCAGCGTCGTTCGCAGCTGGCTGCTGGACCTGACAGCGGATGTACTTCTGGATGGCGCGAGTCTCGACCAGGTCAAACCGTTCGTCGCCGACTCGGGCGAAGGCCGTTGGACGGCACTCGAAGCAATCGAGCAGGGCATCCCCGCGCCGGTCATGAGTCTTGCCTTGATGGCACGGTTCGCAAGCCAGGGCCAGGATGATTACTCGGCGCGGCTGCTCGCGATGATGCGAAAGCAGTTCGGTGGGCACAGCGTGCAGCTTGTTGATGAGCGCGGCTAAAGCGCGCGGCCTGAGCCAGAGCGCTGCATCAATAACAAAAGCCGTCCTGGATTTCCCGGGACGGCTCTGGATATTGAATTGGTGGTGAAGGGTACTATCGATCCTGGCTTGTA
>JAOUNH010000252.1 GCA_029881055.1 Gammaproteobacteria bacterium | reverse complement strand
TGTCCGTCGATGCCGGTACGACAGGCGGGTACCCACGTGTCGCCAAGGTCACACGAATGGACTTGCATCTTTTGGGACAGCTAAGGCCGGGCAACAGTCTGACGCTGATCGAGCGCCGGGATACGGATGCGGCCAGTGAACTGGCGGAGAAACTTGCCTACTGGCGGGCGTGGTTGCCCGATATCGCTGACGTCATCTAGCGGCCAGTCGGACTGAAAGCAGGGAGCTGCCGGCTGGATAATCCGTGTTCGCGCGGTAGAATGACGCATCCTTAGATTTTCCCCGAAGCCGCAAGGTCTAAAAATGGTCCGTAAATTCTTCAAATGGACCGGCATCCTGTTGCTGGTCGTGATTGTCAGTGGAGGCTCATTCGCCGCGCACGAGTGGTACGCTGACAAGCCCTTCCTGTTTCGCGCCTACCTCGATCGCATGCCGTTGAAGATCGCCTTCCAGGATCCGGAGCTGCTGACCTCACTGGGCTTTCTCGAGTCCATGGGTATCAAGGGTCACAATGCGCACCTCGATGACGTACACCCGGACGGGACCGACGAGTTCTTCGCTGACATGAAAAAGTTTGGCGAGGGACTCGATCAGTATGACGACGAGGATCTCGATGCCGACCAGCGCCTCAGCAAAGAGGTAGCGCAGTACATCGCGAACATGGTGGTCGATATGGAGCCGTTTCGTTATCACACTTATCCGGCCAACGGGACTTTCGGTATCCAGAGTTCGTTTCCGACTTTTATGGATGCGAGCCACCAGGTGAATTCTGTAAAGGACGCGGAGAACTACCTCTCTCGCTTGGGTGAGATACGCCGCAAGCACGAACAGTACTTGCTCGGCCTGCAGATTCGGGAACGCAACAACATTATTCCGCCGCGCTTCGTCATCGACCGCGTACTCGATGAGGTCAGAAATTTTGTGGCGACGCCCGCGAAGGAAAACATCCTGTATACCTCGCTCGCGAAAAAGATGGCCGAGGCTGAGGACATCGACGACGCCGAGGCTGCCCGGATTCTCGATCAGGCCGAGGTGTCAATTAACGAGGTGGTCTATCCCGCTTACGATCTGTTCACCAATTACCTTAGCGAACTCGAGTCCAAGGCCGGGAATGAGGATGGCTACTGGCATTTGCCGGACGGTGACGCCGCTTACAAACTGGCACTGCGCCTGTTCACGACGACTGACTACACCGCTGACGAAATTCATGAAACCGGGCTGGCCGAAGTAGCGCGCATCCAGGACGAAATGTTGGAGATTTTTGCCAAGGAAGGTGTCGATGTATCGCTGGGTTACAGCGACGCGATGGAAGCCTACTCATCGTGGCCGGAGTTTTATTACGAGGATAGCGACGAGGGCAGGGCGCAGATTCTCGTGGATTACCAGGCGATGCTCGATGCGTTCGACGCCGAGATGGACAAGATTTTCAATATTCGCCCGAAAGCCGGCATGGAAGTGCTGCGGATACCCGAGTTTCGGGAAAAGACAGCACCGGGTGCCTATTACAATCAGCCAGCGATCGACGGAACGCGGCCCGGCCGTTTTTACGCGAACCTGTATGACATCAAGGCAACACCGAAATTTGGCATGCGCACACTGGCGGTGCATGAAGGTATCCCGGGACATCACTTCCAGATAGCGATTGCGATGGAGCTGGAAGGTATGCCGCTGCTGCGTCGCTTCGCGCCATTCACCGCTTACACGGAAGGTTGGGCGCTGTACGCGGAACGTCTTGCGTGGGAATACGGCTTGATGCCGACCAACGCGGACAATATCGGCCGTCTGACAGCCGAGTTGTTCAGGGCCGTTCGGCTCGTGGTCGACACGGGCATACACCACAAGCGCTGGACGCGGGAAGAAGCGATCGAGTACATGCTCGAAAATACGGGCATGGCCGAGACCGACGTCGTGGCTGAGATTGAGCGTTACATCGTGATGCCGGGCCAGGCTACGGCCTACAAAGTGGGGATGATGAAGTTCCTCGAGCTGCGACAGAAAGCGATGGACGCACTGGGCGACAAGTTCGATATCCGGGACTTTCACGATGCCGTGTTGAAGAATGGTGCGGTGCCGCTCGACATCCTCGAACGGCTCGTCGATGACTACATCGCCGAAAAGCAAACTGTTTAGACAATGTAGCGGACCGTTTCCTGCGTCTTGTTGCCACGGATGGTCGTAAGCGGTTGCGCGCCGGAGCAACGGACCACCGTCTGATCGATCCCTTCTCGGCAGCCGGTGTCGCCGACAAAAGATGCAACCTAAATAAGGCTGCGCTTGGAAGAAGGGGCCGCGAAACCGCTCGGTCCGGTGCCTGAATTCTAGTGTGGCGCCGGACTAAAACGCATCGTGCCGCTGTCGTAGGGCATTTCCAGGAACAACTCTTGTTCCTGGGTGAAATACGACGTCGTTTCTACGAGTTGCTTCATAAAAACGCCATCTTGCGAATCTTCCGCGCAGGCCATGCGGGTGGACACAATCGGGCCGAAGGATATCCGGTGACCGGTAATCTCGTAGCTGGCCCCGCCACGGTTGCAATCGAGCTGAATGACCGCTTTTCCATCCGCCTGCAAGAGCAGGGTATAGCGCGTCGGGTCAGTCGCATCGATACGTTCAACGGGTGTAACGGTGCCGGCCCATTGCCATACCGTTCCGAGCAAAGCTGAAGTCGGACCCGGATCCGGCGGAGAGACATCAGGCTGGATCGCTGAAGGGGTGGTTTCCGGAGTATTCGTCTCCGTGCAGCCGCCCAGTACGCACATCGACAGGCTTATCAATAATAGAGCTGACCGTGGCATTGCATTCATCCTCGACTGGACTGACCTGGTCACTTAATAACAGACGTGACCTTCGTACTCAAGATTGCGTGAGACTGGT
>JAOUNH010000095.1 GCA_029881055.1 Gammaproteobacteria bacterium | reverse complement strand
GATCGACACAGCACCGGCAAGAGCAAGCGCCGCCGGCATGAGGCTGAACAGGAAGCGAATGCCTGCCAGTGATTCGGGCGTCTGCACCTCGTTGGCGACAAAACCGAACCAGCCGAGAATGATGCCGGCGAGCCCTGCGCCAACGGCGAGCCCCAGCTTTTGTGCGAATTGCAGGCTGGAAAATGTCAGGCCCGTAATTCGGCGCCCGGTTTTCCATTCGCCGTAGTCAGCAGTGTCTGTGTACATTGCCCAGACGAGTGCCGGCGTTGGCCCGCTAATCAGCGCGCCGATGCAATTTATAGTCACCATGAGCCAATACTGGTCAGGCGGCGTGAAGTAGAAGGCCGCCATACTGATCGCATTCAGGGTCGTCAGCGCAATTAGCAGCATGCGCTTCTCGAAATACTTGCACAGCGTCGACGTCAGCGCCGTGCCTATGATCATGGCAAACAATCCCAGCGACATGAAGACCGCCGTCTTGTCGAAGATCAGGAATATGGATGTTCCGTCGTCGCCGACGTAGTACTTGAAGTAGTACATGATGGTGCCGTTTCGCACGGCGACATTCATCAGGGTGAATATTGCTGCAGCAAACAGCACGATCCACGGTCCGTTGCTCAGCAGCGCTTTAAAGTCACCGCGAATGTCTGTCTGATCCTGCACAGGACGCACTCGTTCTTTCGTGGTCGCAAAACAGATCCAGAACAGCGCGACCGAAACAACCGCAAAGATGGCCATCGTCAACTTGAAGCCAAGTGCTTCATTGTCACCACCCAGGATGTTCTTCAGCGGTGTAACGAACGTGCCAATGAGCCAGGCGGCAGCGAATGCGCAGATGAAGCGGTAACTGGCTACCTTGGTTCTTTCAATCGACGATGAGGAAATCACGCCCATCAGCGCGGAGTAGGGGACGTTGATGGCTGTGTAGGCCAGCATCATCAGCGTGTACGTGACATAGGCATAAACCAGTTTGCCTGTATCCGACAGCTCAGGGCCCGCGAACATTGCATAGCCCAGGACGGCGTAAGGAATGGCGGCCCACAGGATGTACGGGCGGAATTTGCCCCAGCGCGATGTCGTCCGGTCGGCGATGAGGCCCATGACGGGATCGCTCGCGGCATCGACAATCTTGGTGACAAGGAACATTGTGCCGACAGCCGCCGCCGGGATGCCGAATATGTCGGTGTAGTAGTACAAGAGGAAGATGTTGAAGACCTGAAAGAAGAAATTCGAGGCCGTATCGCCAAGCCCATAGCCCAATTTCTCGGTGAACTTCAGTTTTTCAGTCGTTTCCCCCACGAGGCTTCTCCGGCTTCATATTCAGGCTAGGTATCCTCCACGAGATTGACAGCGCTGTCAATCCTTGGTAGACAGTCATTTTCCTGACCGGAACGAGGTGCCCGAATATGCGTCGGACCTGTCGAACAGTTTTCAATGCGCCGGGACCGAATCTCTTGCGCTGTTCGCCAGTTTTTGCCGCCGCCGTGGCAGCGATTCTTTCTATGACCGCAAATATCAGCGAAGTCCTTGCAGACGATCCAGTGGAACAGCGCGTTAATGCATTGCTGGGTCAGATGTCGATCGAAGAGAAGATTGGCCAGATGCGCCAGGCGAATGCCGGTTATGGAAATCCGCCGGATTACCTGGGTGACGATATCCGGGCCGGAAGGGTCGGTGCGATTCTGAACCTCGTCGATGTTGACGTCGTCAATGAACTGCAGCGCATTGCCGTCGAGGAAAGCCGACTCGGTATCCCGCTCCTCGTCGGCAGGGACGTCATTCACGGATTCAAAACAATTTTGCCGATCCCGCTGGGACAGGCGGCAACATGGAATCCGGAGCTTGTCGAGAAGGGTGCGCGTGTTGCGGCCAGCGAAGCGGCCTCGCACGGTGTGAACTGGACGTTTGCGCCAATGGTGGATGTGACCCGGGACCCGCGCTGGGGCAGGATCGCGGAAAGCCCCGGCGAGGATCCGTTCCTTACTTCGGCCATGGCGGTGGCGATGATCAGGGGTTTCCAGGGCGATGACCTCGCTGCTGCGGACACGATTGCGGCATGCGCGAAGCATTTCGCAGGTTATGGGGCGGCTGAAAGTGGCCGTGACTACGCGACGACCAATATCCCCGAAAACGAACTTCGCAATGTTTACCTGAAACCGTTCAAAGCATCAGTTGATGCGGGCGTGGCAACTTTCATGGCGTCTTTCAGCGACCTGAATGGAGTGCCTGCGACGGGCAACCGCTTTCTGATGCGGCAAATACTGCGCGATGAGTGGGGATTCGACGGCTTTGTCGTCAGCGATTGGGACTCTGTACACCAATTGTCAGTACACGGGCTGACCGAAGGGGATCGCGAATCGGCCTACGAAGCCTCGACCGCCGGTGTCGATATGGAAATGGCCGGCAAGGCTTATGAGCACCTGCACGACCTGGTCGCCGACGGAAGCATCAGCACCGACGTGATAGATGCGGCCGCACGCAACATACTGCGCATCAAGTTTCTCCTTGGTCTGTTCGACGATCCTTACGTGGATCCCGATGAGTTACCTCCTATTGGCAGCGAGCATGCGTTGCAAGTTGCAAAACAGACGGCACTTGAAAGTATCGTGCTGTTGCGAAATGAAATCGGCGTGTTGCCGCTGCAAAAGGGCAAAGTCAAATCGATCGCAGTGATCGGGCCGCTGGCTGAAGCGCCTTACGAGCAGCTCGGCACATGGATATTCGACGGTGATGTGTCGCTTAGCGTGACGGGGCTCGACGGTATTCAAAACCTGGCCGGCAAGGATACAAAGATTCGTTACGTCCGCGCGATGCCGACGAGCCGAAGCCGAGCGGACGTGCAGTTCGAAGAAGCGCTCGAGGCTGCGCAGCAATCCGATGTTGTCGTCCTGTTCCTCGGCGAAGAATCGATTTTGTCAGGAGAAGCCCACTCGCGCGCGGACATCAACCTGCCCGGCGCACAGGCGGAACTGGTCCGCGAAGTTCGCAAAGCGGGTAAACCCGTCGTCGCGGTCATTCTTGCGGGCCGACCCTTGACGCTGACCAACATTGTCGACGATGTCGACGCTATCCTGTTTGCCTGGCATCCCGGCACGATGGGTGGGGCGGCAATCGCTGAGGTACTTTTCGGTGTCGAGAGCCCGTCCGGCAAACTGCCGGTGACATTTCCTCGCATGGTTGGCCAGATCCCAATCTATTTTGCACAGAAAAATACGGGCAAGCCGCCTTCGCCTGAAACGACAGTCCATATCGATGATATCGATCCGTTCGCGCCGCAAACGTCGTTTGGCATGACGGCGTTTCACCTCGACGCCGGTTACCGACCACTCTGGGAGTTCGGCTTCGGACTTTCTTACACGTCTTTCGAGTACCGCGACATCGCCACCAGCGTGGCCGAAATTCGTGCCGGCGAGACGATTACGATCAGTGCGGAATTGAAGAACACGGGGGGCGTCCCGGCTTCCGAAACAGTACAACTGTACGTTCGTGACCTCGTCGGCAACGTGACTCGCCCGGTGCGGGAACTGAAAGGCTTCAGAAAAGTCCGGCTTGATCCGGGTGAGGCGACGCGTGTGGAGTTTCAGCTGCACACCGACGATCTGGCTTTCTTCGGACGTGATAACACCCTGATCGTCGAACCGGGCGAGTTCCACGCCTGGATTGGCGGTAGTTCGGATGCAGAGTTGCGAGTGTCATTCCGTGTGCTTGAATAGCCTGCGCACAAATCAGGCAGCCGGAGCAAGAAACAGCATTCTGACAACTGCCCTGATCCTGGCTTTCCTGTCGGGCTGTTCGCCGAACGATATTGAGATCGGTTCGGTCAAGGAGGATGCGGGCTTCACTCAGGAGAAAGAGGCCTTGCTCATTGGGGAAGTAATGGCGATCTCCTACTCCGGTTACCGCGAAGGACAGCATCCCGATCGCGGTAACGGCGAGAAGCTTCCAAGCCGCGAGCAGGTGCTTGAGGACCTCGAGATCCTCGTCGACCATGGCTTCAGGCTCATTCGGATGTACGACGTCGATGCGAACACGCAGATGACGCTCGACCTCATTGAGCGCCACGATTTGCCGATCAAAGTCGTCCTTGGCATGTGGCTCCGCGCAGAATTCAGCAATCACGAGGGTTGCCCGTGGCTCGATGAGCCGATTCCCGAGGAGACGCTGGCAGAGAACCGGGTGCGAAATGCTGCCGAGATCGATCGGGGTATCGAACTGGCCGGGCGTTACCAAGACATTATTGTTGCAGTCAATGTGGGAAACGAGGCGCTCGTGGACTGGAACGATCACATGGTGCCACTTGAGCAGGTGATCGAGTACGTTCGAAAGGTCAAGAGCTCGATCTCGCAACCCGTTACCGTCGCGGACAACTACCTGTGGTGGATCAATGAAGGCGCGCCGCTGGCAGCCGAAGTCGATTTTCTCGGCGTACACACCTACCCGATATGGGAGCACAAGAGCATTGACGAAGGTCTCGCGTACACAATCGAAAACATTGCAGGCGTGCATGCCGCACTGCCCGACAAACCCATAGTGATTCTGGAGGCCGGGTGGGTGACGACGGCCAGTGAATTCCCCGATCAGGCCAGCCAGGCCAATCAGGCGCGGCACTATGCGGATCTCGAGGCCTGGGCAAGGGCCGCAAACGTAACCGTCTTTTTCTTTGAGGCGTTCGACGAGCCCTGGAAAGGAGATCCGAACGATGCCAACGGTGCCGAGAAGCACTGGGGATTGTTCAGGGTCGATCGCACGCCGAAGCGGGTAATGGAGTAATAGAGTATCCAATCATGAAACGATTTTTACCGAAGCGGGTATTGCCAATGTTGCTCGGAACAGGACTTTCCCTGTTTGCGACTCCTGGCAGCGCGGACCCGGTACCGGTTGAGCTGCGCCAGATTGACGGTAACTGGCAATTGTTGCGCGATGGCAAGCCCTACCAGATACGTGGAGCGGGCGGAGATGGTCCGCTCGATCGCCTGGCCGCGGCAGGGGCGAACTCCATTCGCACTTGGAATGCTGTCAATGTCGGGCCGGTCCTCGACGAGGCACACGCACTGGGCATGACGGTGACCGTAGGGATCTGGCTCGAGCATGAGCGCCACGACTTCGACTATAGCGACAAGAAACAGGTGAGGGCTCAGCTGGAGCAGGCGCGCGAAGCGGTATTGCGTTACAAGGACCACCCGGCATTACTGCTGTGGGGTGTCGGCAATGAAATGGAAGTCCCCGAATCCGGCGACGACCCGCGGATCTGGGCGGCCGTCAATGACGTTGCCGCCATGATCAAGGAACTCGATCCGCACCATCCGACGATGACGGTCACCGCCGAAATCGGCGGTGGACGTATTGAGATGGTGCACAAGCACACGCCTGCAATCGACATTCACGGCATCAATGCCTATGGGGCTGCGTCGTCCATTGCACAGCGGATGCGTGAGGGTGGCGCGACCAAGCCCTACGTTATTACCGAGTTCGGTCCGGCCGGCCCCTGGGAAGTGCCGACGACCGATTGGGGTGCGCCGTTCGAGCAGACGAGTACGCAAAAAGCCGATTTCTATCGCCAGAGCTTCCAGCAATCGGTTATCGACAACCCGGGCATGGCGCTGGGTGCCTACGCGTTCCTGTGGGGCGCCAAGATGGAAGGTACCGCAACCTGGTTTGGCATGTGGCTGGACGACGGCTCAAGACTCGCGGTTCTCGACACAATGACGGAGCTGTGGTCGGGCGAGCTTCCCGCTGACCTGGCACCGACGATCGAGCCCGTGACGATCGACGTCGCCAGCGAACTGGACCCGGGCGCTGAATTCACGGCTACAACCTTGGTTACCGACCCCGAAGGCGAGCCCGTATCGCTGCGCTGGGTGCTGCGACCCGAGTCGGGAAAATACGCGACGGGTGGCGACTTCCAGCCGGCACTGCACGACATCGACGATGCTGTGCTCGAAGCGGTGGGTGGCACCGCGAAAATCCGCATGCCGGAGAATCCCGGTGCTTACCGACTGTTCGCCTATGCGAGTGACCCGGCAGGCAACGCGGCGACCGCCAACATACCGCTGCTGGTCAAGGGCGTGCCGGGGACGCAATTTCCGGTCTCGGTGTACGAGGAAAGATTCGCGCACATGCCCTGGACACCGAGCGGAATGATGGGCAACGCCAATTCACTTTTGCTCGACGGCAGCTGGAAGGAGTCCGTCTTCGAAGGATCAAACGCAATACGGATGCACTATTCCGGGCGTAAGGGCTGGGCCGGCGTGGCGTGGCAACACCCGCCGAACAACTGGGGTGATGACGATGGCGGTTTCGACCTGACCGGTGCCTCGGCGCTTGAATTCTGGGTGCGCGGCGAGACCGGCGGCGAGAAAGCCAGCTTCGGCGTTGGCTTGCATGACAAAGATACAGAGTACCCGGACTCCGTCATCGTAAAGACGCGGATAATCGAGCTGGGGTCTGAATGGAAAAAACTCCGCATCGACTTTGACGAGAATGACGATCTGTCGAGTCTGAAAGTCGGCTTCGTCGTCACCCTGGAGGGGCAGCGCAAACCGGTCACTATTTACCTCGACAGTATTCGATTCGTGAAATAAAGGTCAGGCGTTTTTGGGCGCGGCGGCCGTCGATTCCCGTTTCTTGATCGCTCCCGGCACGATCTCGAGTCCGGGTTCATGGGGATGCCCGCGCGCGCCGTCAATCAGCGCCTTCGATGCGGCATACGCCATCGCGCTCAGCGGTTGTCGAATCGTCGTTAATGCGGGAAAGATCATCTGTGCCAGCGCGATGTCATCGCAGCCGGCAACCGAGAGTTCCCGCGGAATACTAATGCCCATGCGGTTTGCCACGCGGATAACGCCTGCTGCCATATCGTCGTTGGCCGAAAATATTGCGGTGGGGGGATTCTCGAGTTGCAGCAGCTGCTCTGCGCATTTCTCGCCCGAACCGATCGAGAGGTCGCCTTCGGCGACAAGCTCTTTTGCTAATGGCAGGCCGGACTGTTCAAGCCCATCCTCGTAACCGACATAGCGATTGCCAACCGCCCTGGCCGTCGGGTCTCCCTTGATGAAGGCGATGCGTGTGTGGCCAAGCGACGCAAGATAGCGTGTCATCTCTGCACTGATTTCACGGTCGTTCGTGGCAACCTCGTATTCGTCGCCATTACCGGTCCCCGTTGACAGGCGCACGTAAGGCGTGTTCGTCGCTTTTACGGCATCGACTATTACCGGCATGTTCGACAGCGGGGCGGCAACCACGATGCCGGACGGCCGCACCTGGCGGATTTGTTCCTGCAGTTCGGCTCCAACACCTTTTTCGCGGTGGTTGCAGGGGTGAATGAGTAATTCGAAGCCCTCCGAGCGACACGCTCGCAGCGCACCCTCCTGCATGTTGATGATGTAACCCGCACTCGAGGCGTCGTAGGCGCTCGGGTCGTCGTACACGAGCACGATGAGGTGAGCGTGGTGACTGGCAAGGTTGCGGGCGGACGGATTTGGACGGTACTCGAGCGTTGTAATGGCTTTCTCGACCTTTTCCGTTGTCGCGGCACTGACATTCGCTTCCCGGTTGACAACGCGCGACACAGTCTTGATCGAGACGCCGGCAAGCGATGCAACATCTTCAATCGTCGCTCTGTGTTTTGTCATGCAGACATCCCATTGTCATTCGCTTCAGCAATAGACAACACTAAGTTGCGAATGGCAGCGCTGTCAATTTCGCTTGCGGCGTTCAGTCACTGCCGGTGAACAGCATCGTCCGTTTGAGCGTCACTGTTACCTTGCGTACGCGGCCATTGCGTGCGAATAACTCGGAACTGAGTTCGGCGGGCAAAGTCAGTTCTGTATAGCTTGCACAGCTGCCGTCGTCGAGCTCAATATCCAGTCGCGCGGTGCTACTGTCATCGAGGTGGTACACCATCGGTACCTGGCACCAGGTAAACGCCAGGCTCGACGCCGGAACATCGATGCTCTGCCAATTGCCGTCGATGTCGAGGTAGCGAAACGATTTCGCCTCTGCGCAAAACTCGCGAGCCCGCAACAACCCAGGCCGGATAGAAACTTGTCCGTCGTGTACTCGAATGCCAAGTTCCGCAAAACGCGTCAATACCTCTTCCTTGACCTGGCCGGTCATGCCCGGCTGGCGTGCACCGGAGTGCTTGGGCGTATGTGAATAAGGGTCCGTCGGGAAGGCGCCGTACTCTGCCGGCGTCTTGTTAAAGCCGAAGCCCGCTCGAACCCGGTAGTAAAGATCCGCGAGTCGCTGTCGCGCGACCGGGTCGACGCCACTATCGACGGCGGCGAAGAAGTTTTCGGCGACCGCCAGCAGCAGCTTCGCGACCATATGCCAGTAAATTGAACCCAGGCCCTCGAAGCCGAACATCGTTCCGGAACGGCCGGTGAATTCGCTGTGGTGAAATACCGACTCATACAGGGCGAGAATATCAGGGCGATCCGTAGCAACGGTATCGCCTACCTCTCGGGCAATCTGATTCAGTGCCTCGTCGAGACCGCCTTCGTTGGTGAACCTGGCATTGAAGCGCAGGTGACCGTCCGCATCCCGAACAACAATTCGAGTGTCACCTCGTTCGAGCAGACTCTTGAGTGTCGGGATCGCCTGCACTCGATCCTCGGGCAGACGATTACGCTCAAGAAACCCTGGCAATTCGCGATCCGGGTAAAGCATGAAGCTGTTCTGTTCGGCGCGATAAATTGCGCTGGCAAACAGTGCTTCGACGACATCCGCTGCCTCGTCTGCTCCGATCGTCCCGGCACTGAGGACCGCTACCTGGCCCTCAAGCATCGGGTAAAGGGTCTTGACCGCTACGGTGTCGGCATTAAAGTGAGCGATGTTGTAGGCGTGGTACAGGCCGTCATCGCGTTTGTTTGCGGTAATACTGTGATCGATGATTGCTCGGGCATCGTCGAGGAGGTCGCGAACGCTGCCAATGCTTCGTTCACACCTGCCGCTCAGTGAACTTTGTGCGTATACGCGCGCTCTGAAATTGGCAGCGGCGGAACCGACCGCTCGCAGTGATCGATACCGAAGTGCGTCGAGATCCGCATTCCCACCGAGTTCGACGCGCAATTGTGCAAGCGCCGTGGCCGTGTCGCCAAACCACGTATCGACTTCTTCGGTCAGTTCAAACGTGCCGGAATCGCTGTCCAGCAGATCTCTCAGGAACTGAATATAGCGTCGCATGTAATACAGGGTGACCATCGAGAGACCCTGACCGACGAGAGCATTGTTCGCATCGTTCCATTCGGGACGTTGCGTGTTGAGCCAGATTCCGCCGTTCACTACCATGTTGCCGAGCTTGGCGAGCAACGGCACGATGAGTTTCTCCAGCAGGTTAACCTGGAAGATCTCACCCGCCGCATCCTGGATCAGCTTGCCATCGGCACCGAGCGATGCGACTCGTTCATCGACCAGTTGCGCGACCTTCTTGTCGAAGACCACGGTGTTCTTCGGGTCAACGAATAACTGGTCGAGCGGCTTGATCCGGTATGGCACGTTGGCATAACAGAACACCGGGTCGTGGAGTAATTTGTGCAATTTCTCCGGGTGAAAGCTACGCGACAGCTCGAGCAGCTTGAGCAGGTAGATAATCTGGTGATCGCCCCAGTAGCCGATGTAGCTCCACGGGTTGTCGGGTTCCTCGACTTCCCAGTCGATGCCTTCTTTGGTGATCCGATACGGGTTATAGCCATCAATCGTCGAAGCGTTTACGAATTTGGCGACCATGTTCTCGACAAATTCGGGATAGCTGAAGGCAAGCGCTTCCCAGTTCTGGAAGATATCGCGCCAATTGCCTTGATACGACAGCAGCTCCTTGCCGTGATTATCTTTCAAGCGAATCGCAAATTCGTTCCACGGACGACTCGGATCCCCGTGACGGCGACCAAATGTAATCGGCAAATACTCGAGAGCAAGGCGGCGCAACTGCTTGTCGCCAGTTTTGTACACGGCTTCCAGGAGTTCGTCGGAGCGAACCCGCTCGGGCAAGGAGCGCAAAAAGTCCTGATTGCGATCGTGGACGCGTTTGTTGAAATTCCCGATAGTTTGGCGAAAGTCTTCGGTCCGGACGTTGTATTGATCGGCCGCGATGCCACCGCGTAACACGTTGAAGAGCACATTAGCGTAATGATGTACGGAGACAGTTTCCTCGGCCGTCGCCTGGAAAGCGTCGGCGGACGCCATGATTCTCGCCAGTTTGTCCGAGCCATCAGCGATGCTTGACGATATGCGATCATCAAGCGACGTGTCCGACAGCAGTGTCTTGCGCAGCTGCACTACATCAGCCTGATTCTTTTGCACATCGAGTACGATGCGCCAGGTACTGGCCTGGTTTGACGCGAGCTTTGCGCTATGGACCACAAAATAAGCGCCGCGTATACCGCGTTTGTGCCGCTCTTCGGTGAGATCATGCCCGTCGCGAAATGCGTCGAGTTGTTTGGTTGACACCAGCACTGTTGGATTTTCCAGGCCAAGACAGTAAGCCGTCGTTGCCTCGAGCGATTCACAGGGTTCCGCGCGATCTGTGATACCGGAATAAAGAGTGAGGAAGACCAGTCCAGATTGTGCGTCGAGCTCGGTCCATTTGTAGGCGTCGACGAGATTGCTGGAGTTGGTCTGTGTATAACGCGGCGTGCCGGCGGGCAGGATATTCTGCAGGCCGTCAACAATGTCGACGCGGGCACTGTCGGAGCCGCAATTTTGTAGCTCGCAGTCACGCACAAAGCCATGCTCCGCGCTGGTCGCCCATGTGTAGCGAAAAACCAGGCCAAGGTCGTGATTGGTCTCTTCAAAGCACAGCTTGTCGCCCAGCGCACTTTTATAGAGATTGCGACTTACCGAGTATCGTCCGCGGTGTTCACGGCTGAACGGCTCCCAAAAGCGCATGCCGTCGACGCGGTGCAGTCGCACGATCGTTCGCGGCCCGGTATGCGGCAGGCTTTCGTGAATCCTGTCGACGGGGACGTAAGGGAACAGGGCAGTCTCGGGAGACACCC
>JAOUNH010000094.1 GCA_029881055.1 Gammaproteobacteria bacterium | reverse complement strand
AGCCCTGAGCGAATTCGATACCGAGTGCACCAAGTTTGTCCAGCACCTTCTTGGATTCCACGCGCTCCGCAATCGTTTCTATGCCCATCGCATGGCCGACAGAGCTGATAGCAATAACCATACTTTCGTCAACAGCATCTTCCGCGACATTGCGAATGAACTGACCATCGATCTTCAGGTAGTCGACAGGCAGATTCTTGAGGTATGTGAACGACGACAGGCCGCTGCCAAAATCGTCGAGCGAGAATTTGCAGCCGAGCTTTTTCAAGGTCTGCATGAAATGCACCACTCTCGACAAATTTGAAATCGCCGCAGTTTCGGTAATTTCAAAGCAGATCGCGCCCTTCGGAAGATTCTGTCTCTTGAGTTCGTCAATCACGAATTCCAGGAAACGATCCTCGCTGAGCGATGTGCCTGATAGATTGATTGCCAGGGTATAACGCGCTTCGCCTTCGTCATTGCGGTCAGCCAGTTCTGTCAGCGCCTCGTGGATCACCCACCGATCCAGGGTCGACATCAGGTTGTAACGTTCCGCTGCCGGAATAAACTGATCCGGACCAACCAGTTCGCCTTTCTCGTCACGCATTCGCAACAGGAGTTCGTAGTGGCCGCGGCTTTTCCCTGAGCGATTGCCGATGCCGATGATTGGCTGGAAGAACAGTTCCAGGCGATCCTCTTCGACCGCGCTGGTAATTCGCGACACCCACTTCATTTCCTCATGCCGCAATGAGGCGTCGCTGTCTTTATAAAGATGGACTTGATTGCGACCCATATCTTTAGCCGAATAACAGGCCACGTCAGCAGAGCTCATGACACTCGCGACATCTGCGTTCTCACCAGAAACGATGACCACACCGATTGAACAGCGCACGGTCGTAAAAGAATCCTTCCACTCAAAACGATAGCCTTCAATGGACTGGCGAATGTCTTCCGCGACCTTGATGGCACGCTCTTCATTGCAGCGCTCAAGTAAGATGCCGAACTCGTCACCACCCAGGCGTGCGAGCAAATCGGTTGAGCGAATTTTTGCCTGTATTTGCTCGGAGAGTTGCCGCAGTAATGCGTCTCCGGCCGTATGACCGAATGTATCGTTGACGACCTTGAACTGGTCGAGGTCGACATACAGCAATGCATGATTATGTTCCGCATTGTCCCGGATGCTGTCCAACGCGGCAAACAATCGATTCTCGAACTCGCGGCGGTTGATTAATCCCGTCAAGGTGTCATGTGATGCCTGGTAACTCAGCTGGCGGAACAAACGTGAATCCTTGCTGACGTCGTGAAACACCATCACCGAACCAATAATGTTACCTATCCTGTCCCGAATCGGAGCCGCCGAGTCCTGAATCGGCACCTCGTCCCCCGTCCTGGTGATCAGGATCGAATTGTCGGCGAGCGTAATTACCCGGCCTTCCTTGAGGCAGCGAATAACCGGATTCTCAACCGTCGCCCGCGTGTGCTCATTGACAAGCATCATGATGTCGGTGACAGGAACGTTTCGCGCACTGCGCATATCCCAGCCAGTGAGATCCTGGGCGACCGGGTTGATGTAGTCGACCTTGCCGTCCGCATCTGTCGTGATAACGCCGTCGCCAATGGACTGCAGTGTTACCTGTGCACGTTCCTTCTCTTCAAATATTCGCGTTTCTGCGCGTTTACGTTCAGTGATGTCGGTGATCGTTCCTTCATGTGCCACGATAACGCCGTTTTCGTCCTTGATTGCGCGCGAGTTTTCCAACACGACAATCTGGACGCCATCTTTGCGGCGCAAACGGTATTCGAAGTTCTTCACAACCCCCTGCGCCTCGAGGCGGGCGAATACCCGTTCGCGATCGATTGGGTTCACATACAACACTGTCGTCTTACCGATGGCCTTTAAATCCTCGACGCTTTCATAGCCAAGCATCTCGATCAGTGCCGGGTTAGCTGCAATTATCTCTCCGTCACGCGAAGCAATATATACGCCGTCAACGACGTTTTCGAAAAGACCTCGATAACGCGACTCACTGCTGCGCAACCTGTCCTCGTCCTGCTGTCGTTTAATAGCGATTCCAGCCAAACGTGCCATACCACTGAGCTTGTCGAGTTCATCTGTCGTCGGAGCACGCGGCTCATCAAGATACGTGTCCAGTGTGCCTACCACTCGTCCAGCCGCACCATAGATCGGGAACGACCAGGCAGCATTGATGCCAGCCTGGGCGGCCGATTTCCGCTTGCCCTCCCAGGCCGAATCTTTCTTTATGCTTTTGGTGATACGGTCCTGGCTGTGATAAGCCGCCGCGCCGCAGGTAAGGCCATCGACTTCAACTTTGACGAAGTCGAGGCACAGCTTGAACTTCTCGGGCAAGCTCGGTGCCTGTGCAACCGACAGCGTATGGCTATTGGCATCGAGTATCATGATCGCGGCTTTGAAATCGCTGCCGAGCTTCTCGACGAAACGACAGATGGCGCGCAAGGTTCGATCATGTGGCGTACTTGACGCGATCATCTCAAGAACCTTGTTTTGTGCGTATGCCAGCGCTTCTTCGCGCTTGCGTTCTGAGATGTCAGTAATACTGACCCGGATCAGCCGCCGTTCATCTGACGGCAATTGACTGAAGCGCACCTCACAGGGGAATTCGCGTCCGGTTGAATCCTGGTGCGTCCATTCGAAGGTCGGGTGCTCGCCCTTGAATACACGGTCCACATAACCCCTGCGGATTCCAAATGACGGCGTGCCGTCAGGTTGCGTTGTTGGACTGATCGCTTCCGGGCCCACGGTAAGCAATCGGGCACGAGCCAAATTGAACAGGATGCAGGCTTTATCGTTGGCGTCTGTGAACCGGTTCTGATCGACATCAAAAACGATGATCGCCTCAGGCGCGTTTTCGACGAGTGCGCGATAACGACCTTCATTCTCGCGAAGGGCGGTCTCGGACAATTTACGATCGGTAATATCTCGCAAGCTGATGACGAAAATTTCGCCGTCGAGCGTCGCGACGCTGCTGGCATTGACCTCTGCAACGAATCGCTCACCATTCGCGCGCACGGCATCCAGTTCGCCCCCTGCAAGGTCAACATTGGTAGCTTCGAGATTGGACGTGTACGGCGCGAGGAATTCGCTGACGCACTGATTATTGGCGCCAGGCAGGAGAGCGGAAATCCTGGAACCGATAATCTGCTCTTTCGTCAATTTGAAGTAGCGCGAGCAGACCTTGTTGCAGTTTTGGATGATGCCGTCGGCAGCAACGGACAGAAGCCCTTCGCCGACGCTGTCAAAAATCGCCTCAATGGGGGTTAGATTAGTGGACTGGGTAGCGACCTGCACCGACTGCGTAATGGTCGCCTCCATTTTGTCATAATGCTGGTCGATCAATGACAGCAGCTCGACGAAGTCCGGCTTGGTTAGGCCGGATGCTACCGTGGCGGCCTTGATCTTGTCCCGTAAGTCCTTTTGCATTGACCAGCGTCCTACAGCTTGGTCAACGACTCTAGATTATCCGCCCGGTTTTGATCTGTGACGCAAATTCAATTCTGGAAAATTTTTTGGGAATTTTTTCCCTTTTTTGGATATAAAGTCACTGTCACCGTATATCCAAATTAAGGTGACAGTGACCTTATATCTGGCCTAGTCACCGGTCAGAACCCGCACCGCTTCGCCGTTTTCGTCCTCTTGCAGCTCGCCGTGTTCCTGCATTTCGCGTGGTGCGCTGCCGACCTGGATGGGAATGGCCATACCCGTGGACACCGTGCCGTCCTCAGTTTCGACGGACGCGCTGACGTTGAGATAGAACCGCCCCTCTCGCTGTGGAATGACCGTGACCCGCTGTTGAAACGCCTCTTCATTTTCCGCTAGCTCCATGCGAACACTGTCGGGCTGAGACTCGGCGAACATCATCGATGTCGCATCGTTAATTCGATAGTCGAGTGTCATCGGACGCACTGGCAGTGCCGAAGTAACGCGCAGGTCAACCGTCACCGGGCTACCCACGATAGGCGTACCGATGATTCGGTAGCTGATGGCGTATGGGGAACCCGGTTTTGCAACCGTTCCATCATACGGATCCTCGCTCGCCTTTAGCGCTGCCTTCTCCTCTTGCGCAATTGTCGTCGAGCTCGACTGATCGTCACCACACGCCGCCAGCGCCAGCAGGGCCAGCGCGGAGAATATGCTGAGTGTCATTCTGGTCATTACTATTACCTTGGTTGGGTGAGCACTCTATCGGCTCACTGAAACATCAAAACAAACCTGTGACGGGAATCCTGCAGCGCGTGAGTCATCGACGTGTCGCCATTCCTGGAGGCGCAATATGTATGTACCGGCGCTCATTGTTGGCGTCGTAAAAATTTCCGAGGCATTGCCGTCGTCGGTGCTGGTGGCAAACGGAAACCACCACTGCGGTACTGCGCGATGCAGGAACAAGTCCGGATCGCTGTCGTCCCGCGGCGGATCGTCGCCTGTCGTGGTGGTGGCTGTTGGCGCCGGATTTGCAGTCGCTGTGATCGTATAGCTGTCTGTGCTCGTCGTGGTAAATCGAAAATGCCTGAACATGCCGAACTTGTTCTCACTGTCACCGTCTGCGAAGTCCGCAAAATAGTCGTTATTGAGGCATACATTGACCGGGGCTGCATCGACAAAGAGCTCGGTATACGGCGGAAGGATATCCCGGCCCTGACTATAAGTACCGTTCGTCGGTGCCGTGGTCTGGCTGTCGCCCCAGATATCGACGCCTGCGGCTGTATCAACGTTGATTCGATTGAGCTGCCCATCCACGAAGGCCAGATCGGTAGCATTGAGCATGGGTCGCAGTCCCGCGGCAAACGTAAACATCGTCGTAAATGACCCAACAGTTCTTTGCGGCCCTACCATCGTTTCGTAAATGGGCCCGAATCCGATTGACCCTGTGTCGTTGCCGTTATCGGTTCCCGTGTCCCAGAGGTCATAGATGAGTTTGCCGACGGACAACTCGTTGAACCAGCCGACGAGACCGATATTTTGCGATTCCCAGTTAATGCCGAAGCCGCTGGTCAGTAGGTTCGGTCCACTGGTATCGCAGTACACGGGGTTATCCAAAGCAATCGCTGCCAGAGCGCTTGCGAAGCCTTCGCCAAACGCAACCCGGGGATCCAGCGGATCGCCGATGAAGTGGTTGCCGCCGAAGCTATCCGAGCGCGAAAAAACGTCCTCAAAATAGTGGCCCCACTCGTGAATGGAAACGTGATCGTCGAATTCTTCTGTGTCGACGTTCGCATCGCCGAGCATATAAAGACCACGATTTGTATAAAAGGTCGTTGACAGTTCGCCGGCATCGACGTCGGTCGGACTTGTGAGTGTATTGTTGACACTCCAGTAAACGTCAAGATTCGGGAACACGGCGTTACTGTCAACCTCAGTCACCATCGTCATCGCATCCAGTATCGAGTCGAGAATCGCAAACGGTGCAGCAGCGCGTGTGCCTGTGTAGGAGCTTCCGCCCCAACCGGTCCGGGCTACGAAGTTGTTGTCACTGTTGTCAGCGACACCCGTGTTGAACTGCGGCCAACGAACTATATAAATCGGTCGTTGTGTAAGCGGCGATCCTATGTTTGAAGTGTTGTCCCGAACTTCAACATTCCACGTCGCCGGCGAACCGTCAGCCAACACAGCTCGTGCCTGAACCTGTACATCCTGATTCGCATCGATATTGGTAAAGGAATAGGAACCGTCGTTGCCGGTTACCGAAGATGCCAGTACCACGGTTGGATTGGATGCATCCACCAGTTCAACCGTCGCGCGGCGAATCGGTTTCAGTACCGGATTATTCAGATTCAATCCATTGCAATTGTTATTCGGATTCACCCATTCAAATTCGAGTGTGCCGGAGACAGTCACGGCGCTCAGCGCCTCTTGAATCGTGATCTCCACCGTGTCCGTGCTGAAGTCCGTACCATCGTCAACCGTAAGTTGAAACGTCAGGACTTCCGGCGTCGCCGCGGCGACATCCGGCGACGTAAAACTCGGCGATGCTACCGTCGCATTTGACAGGGCAACATTCGGACCGCCCGTTTGCAGCCATGCATGCGTGATTGCATCACCATCGGGATCCAGGGACGCGGTACCATCAAGATTGACCGTAGTAAGCTCTGCGCGGGTTTGATCCGGCCCGGCGTTCGCTACCGGCGGTGAGTTAATGCCCAGACCCACATCGTTGACGACGACGTTCATGGTGTCGCTGGCGCTCGCAGTCCCGTCACTCACTGTCAGCCGAAACGTCAATGTGGTCGGTGTGTTGACAGCCGTAACGTCCGGTGCATCAAAATTCGCCTGCGCGGTATTGGCATTGGTGAGGGCGACGACCGCGCCGGCTGTCTGTGTCCATGCGTAGCTCAACGTAGTGCCGGCATCCGGATCCGAGGATCCACCGCCGTCAATCGTCACGGCCGCAAATTCACTGACCGTCTGATCGGCGCCCGCGACGGCGACCGGTGATCGATTACCCGATCCACCCGAAGAGTCGCCCGAGCCCCCGCTGCTGCAAGCCGATACCGCCAGCGAAGCGATCAGCGGCAGCAAAAACTTGCCTGGTTTCAAATCTTTCAACATATTCATCGTCTTGCCCAAGACTGACCCGATAATACCTGCGAAACCTGAGCGCGAAAACCGGCGCAGGCGTCCGATTTTTGCGACATTTCAAACTGTTAGATCACAGATTAGAGTGCGATCCAGGTCCGTATTCCGCCCACAAGTATTGTTAAACTTCGTCCCTCGAAACAGCTCAGGGTTCACAATTTCTGCGGAAAAGCGCAGGCTAGAGTAATTAACTGATGAAAAACAACAAGATACTGGTTACGGGCGGAGCCGGGTATATCGGCAGCCACGTCGCTCGGCAACTCGGCCTGGCGGGCGAAGACCTGGTGACACTGGACAACCTGTCGACGGGTTTCGAGGCTGCCGTGACCACCGGCACTTTTATTGCCGGTGACACGGGCGACGCCGCCCTGCTGGAGCGGATATTCAGCGAACACAAGATCGATACGGTGATGCATTTCGCCGCACATACGGTCGTCCCCGAGTCGGTTAGCGATCCGCTCAAGTACTACCGCAACAACACCGCCTCGAGCCGGACATTGCTCGAAGCATCGGCCAGTCACGGCGTCAGGAACTTTGTCTTTTCGTCCACGGCAGCGGTTTATGGCATTCCCGCTGGCGGCCAGGCCTCGGAAGAGTCGCCGACGCAGCCGATCAATCCTTACGGCACGTCCAAACTCATGACCGAGTGGATGCTCCGCGATCTCTCGGCGGCGGGAGGGCCCAGGTACGTCGCGCTGCGTTATTTCAACGTGGCAGGCTGTGAGCCCGGTGGCTCGATAGGACAGTCCACGCCGAAAGCCACCCTCCTCGTGAAGGTGGCCTGCGAAGCGGCGACCGGACGGCGCCCCGGCGTGTCGATATTCGGTACCGACTTTCCCACACCCGACGGCACAGGTTTGCGCGATTACATCCACGTTGAAGACCTGGCGACCGCGCACCTCGACGCTTTGCGCTACCTGCGCAAGGGTGGCGAATCGACCGTGCTCAACTGTGGCTACGGCCATGGCTACAGCGTGCGCGACGTGCTTGCCGCCGTTGAGAAAGCCAGTGGCAGTCCGCTCAAAATCAGGGAAGAAGCCCGGCGCGCCGGCGATCCGCCCGAGCTGATTGCAGTCGCCGATCGCATCCGGAAAATTCTGGGCTGGACACCCAAATACAATGACCTCGATACTATTGTCCGTACCAGCCTTGAGTGGGAACGAAAAATTGCCGCCCGCGACCCCAGCGCCTACTGGGCAGCGTAGACCTTCACGATGAGATTCCCCCGCCCACGATCGCTCAACGGACTGATACTGGTCGGCTTCGGCCTGGTTGCACTGCCGTTGCTGATTGCCGTGATCTGGGCACTCGTGAACCTGGATCGTGTTACTGAGCAAAGTGAACAGCTTGTGTTCACGGGTGTTGCTGCCGCTGAAAACAATCGGCGCATGAATGAGCAGCTGATTTCGCTGGAACGTGTGGCCCGCCAGTACCAGGTATTGAAGAATCCAGCCAGCCTGCAACTTATGTCGCAGGACTTGCAGACTTTTGAATCCCTGCTAAATGCCATGGCGCCGCTGATTGCGGAGGTCGACGCGACGACGCTCGCTGATACGCTAAGCAAGGAGGCTCGTGCGATCATCGTCACGTTGTCGCAAAACTCGTCCGATGATGCCGCACTAGACACAGCGATTGCGCGATTCGCACCGCTGCGGCAAAGCCTGTCCGTCCTGACCGGCGAACTGACGGCACACGTCGACAGCAAATTGTCAGTGCTGCAGGAAACTGCACGCAATGCACGCCGCGTATCGGCCTGGCAGGTTGCCGCTCTGGTACCCGGCACCCTGATTCTTGTCCTGATATTCACATTGCTGGTGGCGCGCCCAATTCGTCAGATCGACCTTGCAATCGGGCAACTGGGTGCCAGCGGATTTTCCAAGCCGATACAGATCAAAGGTCCGACTGACTTGCAGCGCCTGGGCCGCCAGCTCGAATGGCTGCGCCTGCGCCTCCTGGAACTCGCGCAGGAGAAGAACAAGTTTCTCCGCCACATGTCTCACGAACTCAAAACACCACTCGCCAACATTCGCGAGGGCACTGAATTGCTCCTCGACGGCTCGGTCGGCGAACTCGATAGCCCGCAGCGCGAAGTCACTGACATCCTGCGCATGAATGGATTGAAATTGCAGCAGCTTATCGAGAACTTGCTGAGTTTCAGTGCCTGGCAGGCGAAGAGCGAAGTTTTGACCCTGTCGGACTTTGAACTCAGGAAGCAGGTCATTTCCATTGCACGGGCGCAGCGATTGGCCCTGAAAGCGGCAAATATCCAGTTAAAACTGGAAGTTGATGACATTATTGTGAACGCGGATCAGGATAAAATTCGCACCGTGCTGGATAATCTCCTGTCAAATGCAGTCAAATTCACGCCCCGTGGCGGATTTATAACGATTCGGGCACATCGATTGCCGAGCGCCTTTGTGCTGGAGTTTGGTGATACAGGCCCGGGAGTACCTGAAGAAGAGAGGCCTCGGATTTTTGACGCCTTCTTCCAGGGTAAGCGTAAACAGGGTGGGCAGGTTGGCGGCACGGGCATCGGGCTGTCGGTGGTGCTGGAGTGCGTCCAGGCACACAATGGTTCCGTTGAATTAATCAACTCGGAAGAATTTCCGGGTGCACATTTCAGAATACACATACCGCAGAAGCGGCACGTGGGACAACATAGACTGGCAGCAAATGGCTAAAGTCACGACGAAAACAGGTGTACGAACATTCGCGATGGCGGTATCGGCCGCCGCCTTGTTGTCAGGTTGTGGCCAGACCTCGGACTGGATCAAAGGACGAATCGATTCAAGCGCGAGCGAGCCCGAAATCCTCGGCGCGCCTGAGATCGAGGTCTATATCAGCGAGCTCGGCAGAATTGCGGGCGGCGATCCTGCGGCGCAGGCTGAGATTTATGCTGACGCTGCAGCGGCCGCTAAGCTCACGCCGAACGCATCGACCAATTTGCGCTTTGGGCTCGTACTTGCTATTCCCGGTCACCCCGAATCGAACCCGGAACTGGCGCAAAGCATCTTGCGTGAAGTTCTGGCGCAGACCATTTTATTGACGCCAGCCGAAATTTCGCTGGCGGTCATTCATCTCAATAGTGTCGAACGGCAGATCATCGCCAATTTCGAGACGGAGCGCTTGCGCGCTTCAACGTCGCGCGCCGCGCAATCACAACAGCAGGCGACCGCCCAAAGGCTCGCCGCGGCGGAAGCGGAGAACCGGCGGCTATTGAGAGAGCTTGAAGAAGCCGAGCAAAAGCTTGAGGCAATCACCTCTATCGAGCGCTCGATCCGCGAGCAGGAATGATCTAATCTGTGCCAACTTAGAGTCCCATGCGACATAATCCGATATGACCAACAAGAAGTCCCAGTTCAGCGGCAAGATCCTCCTCGTCGACGACGATCCGGGTCTGCTGCGCCTGCTGAGTATCCGGCTCCGTGCAGAAGGTTACGACGTCGAAGCTGTCGAGTCCGCGCATAACGCCCTGGCGGTCCTGAATCGATTCAGTCCGGATCTCGTGATCACAGACCTGCGCATGGACAAGATGGACGGTATTGGGCTCCTGAAAGAGCTGCAGACGCGTTCACCGGGACTGCGTGTCGTCATTATTACGGCACATGGCACGATTCCGGACGCGGTAACGGCAACCCAGCACGGGGCTTTCGGGTTCCTGACCAAGCCCATCGACAAAGACGAACTCATGACGCTCGTGGAACGGGCATTGAAGGTTTCGGGTTCGGTCGACGTTGACGAGGACTGGGCGTCCGCGATTATTACGCGCAACCAGGCGATGAAAGAAGTCATACAGCAGGCCAAGATGGTTGCCGCAACTGATGCTCGCGTTTTGATTACGGGCGAGAGCGGCACGGGCAAGGAACTGCTCGCGCAGGCAATTCACAAAGCAAGCGATCGACGCAATAAACCGTTTGTCGCTATCAACTGCAGTGCAATGGCAGAGAACCTGCTCGAGTCAGAATTGTTCGGTCACGAGAAAGGCGCATTCACAGGTGCGACTCGCAGTCACGAGGGCCTGTTTCAGGCAGCAGAAGGCGGCACCCTGATGCTCGACGAAATTGGCGATATGCCCATGCGACTGCAGGTCAAGTTGCTGCGCGTGTTGCAGGAGAGCCAGGTACGTCCGGTAGGCAGCACCGAGGCGCTGGATATCGATGTGCGCGTGATCTCGGCAACGCACAGGGACCTGCAGGAACTGATGGGCCAGGGTCGATTTCGCGAGGATCTTTATTACCGTTTGAACGTGGTCAATATCCGCTTGCCGGCACTGGACGATCGCCGCGAAGACATACCCATGCTGGTCGCACATTTCCTGCAACAGATATCGCGAGAATCGGATCAGGAAAGAAAGGTTTACGCGCCGGAAGCTGTCGAGATGCTGGTCACGGCGGAGTAGCCCGGCAATGTGCGTCA
>JAOUNH010000093.1 GCA_029881055.1 Gammaproteobacteria bacterium | reverse complement strand
GGAAATGCACCGGACGGCGGTCGATGCCACTTTAGATGGGCCTATTGTCCAGTGCAAATCAAAATTGGGTGTAAGAGAGTGGCGACTACGGGTATAAAGTCGCATTCACCCACGTCCGACCGAAGTACCGGATTCCATCGATGGCCAGGCCGAAGATACTCGTTTTTCAACACGTTCCCTATGAACCGCTGGGCACCCTGGATCCTCTGCTGAAGGAGGCTGGTTTTCGCATTCGCTATGTCAATTTTGGCAGGGAACCCGAGTCCCGCCCGCGTCTCAGCGGCTACGAGGCGTTGATCATCCTCGGGGGACCAATGAACAGCGACCAGATCGAAACCTACCCGAACCTGATCCGGGAGGTTGAGATCATTCGCGAGGCAGTCGATCTGCGAAAATCCGTGCTGGGAATTTGCCTCGGTGCGCAGTTGCTGGCGAAGGCTCTTGGTGGGGCGGTTGTGAGAAACAAGACACGGGAAATTGGCTGGCATGACGTCGATTTGACGGAGGCTGGCGCGAACGACCCGGTGCTTTCGACTTTCGCGGAGCGCCAGCAGGTATTCCAATGGCATGAAGACGGCATCGTATTGCCGCCCGGTGCCGTACATCTCGCTTCGTCGGACGCAAGTGCAGTGCAGGCTTTTCGGCAAGGCGATCATGCATACGGGTTCCAGTTTCACCTGGAAGCCAATGCGTCCCTGATTGACCGCTGGCTAACGGTGCCGGCGAACCAGGCAACACTTAAGGATGAGGTGGGACGCGTTGATCCAGCGGGCATCCGACGGCAGTGCGGCGAGTCTATCGATGCGCTTGAGGCGCAGAGTCGGGAGACGTTTTCGCGCTGGATAGATCGCTTCGAGATCGGTCCGCGTCGTCGACAACTACCGTCTCGTTAGTTCGAGCGGTGCTTCCTGCATCAAAGCCACCTGCTCTCGCAGAGCGAGGATGTGATCATCCCAGTAGCGGGCACTGTCAAACCATGGGAACGCTACTTTAAACGCCGGATCCTCCCAGCGGCGCGCGAGCCACGCAGCGTAGTGCATGATGCGCAGACTTCTCAGGGCTTCGACCAGGTGTAACTCGCGAGCGTCGAACCGACGAAACGACTGATAGCCCTCCAGCAGGGCGTCGAGCTGGGGCGTTTGCTCCTCGCGGTTGCCGGAAAGGAACATCCAGATATCCTGAATTGCGGGCCCGGTGCGGCAATCATCCAGATCAACAATATGCAGCTGGTCTTGATTGACGAGCACATTGCCCGGGTGAAAATCTCCGTGAAGGCGAATCTCCCGGGTACGGCCAGCGCGGGTAAAACAGGCTTCGACACCGGCGAGCACCAACTCGGCGGTGCTTTCATAGGCGTCACAGTTTGCGTCAGGAATAAACTCGTTTTCCAGCAGGAAATCGATGGACTGATTACCGTAACTCTCTATGTCGATGCGGGGTCGATATTTGAATGCCGATGTCTCGCCTTCGAGGTGAATTCTACCAATCAGCCGTCCGAGCTGAGTCAGCAACTCGTAATTGTCGAGGTCCGGTGCACGGCCGCCGCGACACGGGAATACCGCGAGACGATAGGGTCCGGCATGCTTGAGCGTGTCGCCATCGATATCAAGAGGACGAACGACGGGAATTTCCTGCGCGGCGAGATCGATGGAAAAAGCATGCTCTTCCCGAATGCAATCATTCGACCAGCGTCCCGGGCGATAGAACTTTGCTACTACGGGTCGATCACCTTCTATGCCGATCTGGTAAACGCGGTTTTCGTAGCTATTGAGTGCCAAAAACCGGCCGTCGCATTCGAATCCGAGGCCTTCAAGGGTCGCAACGATATCTTCGGGTCGCAGGTCGGCAAATGCCAGTGTCGCTGCGTCCCTGGTCACGAGGCCTTCAGGCGGGATTCTCGTTTGCGTTCGACTTCAGTCAAATTCTTCTTTCGCAATCTCAAATTGTGCGGCGTTACCTCGAGCAGTTCGTCGTCGTCGAGAAATTCGAGCGCCTGTTCCAGCGAGTAGCGGATAGGCGGCGTCAGGATAAGATTCTCGTCGGTGCCTGCGGCGCGAATATTGGTCAGTTGTTTCGCCTTTGTAGGATTCACAACCAGGTCGTTCTGACGTTTGTGTATCCCGATGATCATCCCTTCATAGACTGGCGCACCGTGCCCGATGAACAGCTTGCCGCGCTCCTGGAGATTGAAGAGCGCGTAGGCCAGTGCCTTACCCTGAACCATGGACACCAGGGTCCCGTTGATTCTTTGTGCAATGGCACCCGGAACACGGGGCGCGTAACCGTCAAGAACATGGTAAATCAGGCCGGTGCCGGAGGTGGCGGTCAAGTACTCGGTGCGAAATCCTATCAGGCCCCTCGTCGGAATTCTGTAATCGAGACGCATACGTCCCTTGCCATCGGGCAGCATGTTCTGCAGTTCGCCTCGACGATCTGCAAGGCGCGTCATTACGGCGCCCTGGTAGATCTCTTCGAAGTCGACCGTGAGTTGTTCCCATGGCTCATGATCGACGCCGTCGATCTTGCGCATGATGACTTCCGGCCTGGAAACGGCCAATTCATAGCCTTCGCGACGCATCGTCTCCACAAGTACCGACAGATGGAGTTCGCCCCGTCCTGAAACGCGAAACTTGTCGGGATCGCTGGTGTTTTCAACGCGTAGCGCGACGTTGTGTTTGAGTTCCTGTTCCAGTCGCTCGCGAATTTGACGGCTGGTGAGAAACTTACCGTCCTGGCCGGCGAAAGGCGATTTGTTTACCTGGAACGACATGTTGACGGTGGGTTCATCGACACTCAACGGTGGTAATGCTTCCTCATGCTCGCGATCGCACAAGGTGTCCGAAATGCGGAGATTTTCGATACCACTGAATACGACGATGTCGCCGGCGCTGGCTGAATCCACGCGGGTACGTTTCAGACCGTCGAAACCGAACACCTCAAGCACGCGTGCGCGCCGCGAGGATGAATCGGGTGCAACTACACTGACCGCCGCATTCGTCGTTAACGTACCGCGACGGATTCTACCGATGCCGAGCACGCCTACATAAGTATCGTAGGCCAGGCTGGAGACCTGCAGTTGCAAGGGGCCCTCTGCGTCGACATCGGGCGGCGGCACGTGTTTGATGATCGTTTCGAATAGCGGCGTCATGTCGCCGCTGCGTACGTCCGAGGTCTCTCCGGCATAGCCTTCAAGTGCAGAGGCATAGATGATCGGGAAATCGAGTTGCTTGTCGGTCGCACCAAGCCGGTCAAACAGATCGAAGGTCTGGTTGACGACCCAATCGGGTCTCGCACCGTCGCGATCAATTTTGTTGATAACGACAATCGGAACGAGGCCTTGTGCAAACGCCTTTTGCGTTACGAAACGCGTCTGGGGCATTGGCCCGTCAACCGCATCGACCAATAACAGTACGCTGTCCACCATCGAGAGGACACGTTCCACTTCGCCACCAAAGTCGGCGTGGCCCGGCGTGTCGACGATGTTAATTCGGTAGTCGTTCCACTTAACCGACGTGTTCTTGGCAAGAATGGTTATGCCTCGCTCACGTTCGAGGTCATTGGAATCCATGACGCGATCCGGCACGGCCGCCCGTGGCCCGAGCGTGCCGGACTGCTGCAGCAACTGATCGACCAGCGTGGTTTTGCCGTGATCGACATGCGCGATAATCGCGATATTTCGTAGATGGGTAACTTGGGACATTGAAGTGTGGCTCTCTTGGCAGGCGGCGGATTATAGTGACCCGGATCGAGAATTGATATGGCACACTACGATCCGTGAAAATTCCACTAACAGCCTGGCTTGCAGCCCTTATGACAGCAGTATTTCTGAGCTTTTCCGGCGCTTTTGGCGATGGTTTCGACGCTTCTGCACACGAGAACGAGGTTCTGGAGTGGCGGGCCTGGCGTCTGGAACAACTCAAGAAGCCTGCCGGCTTCCTGAATCAGACCGGTTTGTTCTGGCTGAAACCCGGCAGCTATCGTTTTGGTTCTGCGTCGGGCAACGACCTTTTGTTCGGGGCGCGGGCAGCGCCGGAAATCGGGATCTTCGAGGTGACCGATTCCGGCGTCAGGATGATCGTTCACGACGGTATTGATGTGCAGAGTGACGGGATTGCGGTCACCGATATGATGATTCCTGCCGATACCAGCGGTGAGGACGTGATGATCAGTCACGGATCGCTGGCCTGGACCGTTATCGAAAGGGAGGGGCGCTTTGCCGTGCGCTTGCGTGACTTCGAGCATCCTTTCGTCGAGTCATTCGGACCACTACCGTATTTCGATATCGACCCGTCGTTGCGCGTGCTGGCGACATTGCGACGTTACGAAGAACCAAGAATCGCCAATGTTGGGACAGTTATCGAAGGCCTGGATTACAACCCCGAGTCGCCTGGTGTCGTGGAGTTCGAGATTGGCGGAGTTTCATACGAACTGGAAGCGTATTCTGTAAGCGGGCAGCTGTACTTTGTATTCGGTGACCTGACGAATCGTAATGACACCTACGGTGCCGGAAGATTTCTGTATGCAGCGGTCCCTGCGGAAGACGGGTTGACGGTAATGGATTTTAACAAGGCGTATAGCCCGCCTTGTGCATTTAATGATTTTTCAACGTGTCCGGTAGCGTCGCCGCGAAATCGATTGCCGATCAGAATCGAAGCCGGCGAAAAATACGATTCGTCTCTTCACTACGCGCCGGAGCACTAGTCCTTCAATTCGAATGTAAGGCCTGCATTTTCCCGCAGGCGACGTATCAAAGGCCGCGCCATCACCGCCGCTGGAGTCCAGACTCCGCCACCTGTATCAAGAGCATCCTTCGCGAGGCAGACGGCGCATTCACTCAGCATCTTGCTGGTCGAACCGTAGCCTGGATCCTGATCGCCCGTGATCTTGCCTTGCACCAAAGTGCCGTCGGCAAGAACGCCGATTTGCAGCAGATTAAAGAAGCCCGATTTCTGCAGTTCGCGATCAGGCCCTTCTCCGGGCTTGGCCAGTACAAAACGCTGCAGAAAGTTTCGCGTCGGTGTGTAAGAAGCAAATAGCACGAGTGCGCCAAGACTCAATATCATTAGCGTGCCTTTCAGCCAGCCTCCGAAACCACGACCTGTCATAACGGATTCGTCGTAACGAAACTCTTTTCCATAGGGGTAACGTGCAAGCGCGTGGCTGCGGCGTACGACCTTGGTATTCACGCCGGCCATGACAAAAGGGGCGGTCCATGATTTGGCGTCTTCGCGGTACACGACTTTCTGCTGGTCGCGCTGATCCGGGCCTTCACGTTCGCCCTCCGGATTGAGGCTGTAGGGGTGTATCAGGATCCTTGCAACGTCGCGGTCCTCCCGGCTTTCCCTGATCAGGTTCATCATGCTGGCCAGGGTGCCGCCACTGGCAGTTCCCTTGGTCGCTTTGACCATCATGCTGATCGAACGGCAATACGTCCCGTATTTTTCCCGGACGGCTTCCTGCAAAGCCCATACGCCGATGTCCATAGGCACTGAATCGAAGCCACAACAGTTCACAATCTTTGCGCCGGTTTGCTCGGCCTGTTGCTGGTGTGTATCGATCATCTTTCGAATCCACTGCACTTCGCCCGCGAGATCACAATAGTGGGTGCCTGCAGCAACGCAGGCTGCGACGAGATCCGAGCCGTACAATGCATACGGACCAACCGTCGTAAGTACGACACGTGTTCGTTGCGCCAGCGCCAGAAGTGCGTCGCTGTCAAAGCTGTCCGCAACAATTAACTCGAGTCCGCTTGCCTCCGGGCCAAGGGCGCTTCGAACCTCGCGCAGCTTTTGTTCGCTGCGCCCGGCCAGGGCCCAGCGAAGATCACCGTTCGCACCGTACTGCCGCAGCAAGTACTCGGCGCACAGTGTCCCCGTAAATCCTGTGGCGCCCTGGATGATGACGTCGAATTCGCGTCTCGTGTGTTGTTCGTTTGTCAAAGCGCTTTCTCCATCAATGCCACTTCCTTCTTGCCACCATCGGTTTCCTGGGAGCCGACCTGGCGAAAGCCCAGTCGCTGATGAAATACCATCGACCCTTCATTGGACGGACGAATATTGACCTCACAGGTCAGTACCGGCACGCCGGGTTGGGAGTCCGCAAAAGCCGCGTACAGCGCTTCCGCGATGCCCTGGCGTCGCGCCCATTCTGCAACAGCGACCCGGTCAATATAGGCGAAATCGTCGTAATGTGCGCAAAACCAACGGTAATTCGGGCTTGCATAGCCGGTTCCGGGGCGCAGGCCTATCAGAAAACCGGCCAGACGTTCGTCAATTCTTGCGACCCGCACAAACGAAGCATGTGCAACGAACCATTGCAGTTGCTCAAGAGGAATCAGGTTGACGTGCGGAACTGATGCCGTGTTCAGAGCCAGCACTTCGTCGAAGTCGCGATTCTGTATTGGCGAGATAATCATGGACACAGTGTATTGATATGGGTAAATTAATGCCAAGACAGCAAGCGGCTCGATTTGAAGTCTCCGCTATCCAACAGACTGTCAGCAATCGCTACTTTACTCGTCTTCGACACGGATTGATGCCTGCAGCCACCGGTTGTGGGGTCGTTCGTATGTGAGCGGAAGCACAGACTACATCCGACACATACGTAGAATTTCGTGAAATTTTTTCGGACAGGTAATCATGATCAGACTAGTAAAACGTGCAGGTTTATTTCTTGCTTCAGTGATGCTCTGCGCGACCAATGCGTATGCCGCATCTGGCAACTCGGTGGATTTACTGAGCTACATACCGGCGGACACTCCCTACGTTTTTGTGTCGACGGAACCTTTACCGTCAAAGGTGGCCGACAAGCTTGAACCAACAATTGACGAGATTCTGCAGGTCTATCAGCGCATTCTGCGGCACCTCATGGCGGAACAACTCGTCAAGATGGCCGGCGAGGAGAATAGCGCAGAGGAGGCCGAGCAATTTCGCGGCGTGATGGAGGAAGTGTTGGGGCTCGTAAGTCTTGAAGGCATTCGCGGTGCCGGCATAGAGCGCGCATCGGCTTTTGCTCTGTACGGTAATAGTTTGCTGCCCGTGCTTCGTTTTGAGTTGTCTGACGATGACCTGTTTGACGCCGCTATCGAACGCATCGAAAAGAAAGCTGGCGAAGACCTGTTGATAGGAGTCGCAAACGGTGAGTCCTACAAATACACCGACACGGAACAAGTTCGACTGATAATCGCGACGGTGGATGATCAGGCGATTATTACGGCGGTACCGGTGCAATTCAGCGAGCCTCAGATTGCAGAAGCCCTGGGGCTCAAGAAGCCGCGTGCAAGTCTGAAGTCCAGCAAAGCCCTGAAATCGATGGCGAAGGAATACGGCTTTTCCGACTACATGACCGGTTTCATAAACAATCAGAGGATTGCGGAGATTTTTACCGGCAAAGCGACTGAAAAGGATAAGCAGCTGCTTGCGGCCTTTTCGGAACAACCGCCAGAGCTCTCGGAAACCTGTTCGGCCGAGATTATGGAAATGGTCGGAATCGCACCGCGTATGGTGTTCGGCTATTCGGACATCAACACCAGGGGATTGAAAAGTTCTTTCATTGTCGAGTTGCGCAAAGATATCGCGAAAAGTCTGGCGACCATTCCTGCGCCCGTCCCGGGACTGGGCACCGACCCAGGTGGACTCATGTCGATCGGATTTGGATTGAATCCGTTGGCCTTGCGGTCATTCTATGAGGCACAACTTGACGCGATGGAGGCGGACCCCTACGAGTGCGAGAGTTTTGCAGACTTGCAGGCCGGAGTCGCAAAAGGCCGTGAAGCGCTGAATCAGCCAGTGCCGCCGGTCGTCTATAGTTTTCGCGGCATGGTCGCAAACATCACGGATCTTCAAAGCATGGATTTTGCGAGCAACATTACGCCCGAGTCGATCGATGCGTCGATCTTGATCGCTGTTGAAAATGCGGAAGCGTTGATAATGATGGCGGCGATGATGGATCCGCAAATTGCGGCGCTGAACTTGTTGCCGGACGGCAAAGCCAGAAAGCTCGAACTCGAGCAACTTGCTGAGTTTGCTGGCATGGCGTACGCAGCATTGTCGACGAACGCGTTGTCAGTATCGTTGGGGGCGAGTGCGGAGAAGAAGTCGGCTGATATGCTGCTCGCGTCCGCTCCTGATCCGGCGCCGTTTATGAGTATGAGTATGGATTCGGCTCGATATTATGCGATGGTTGGTGAGACGATGGCCAAGCAGCCAACGGCCGAAGGAGAGGAAGAAATACCACCGGCCATTCGCGCCGCGATGGCTGAGCTAATGACCCTGTCCGGTAGCCTGTATGACAGGATGTTCCTCGATGTTCGATTTACCGAAAGGGGCGTCGAGATTGGTGCAAACATGACATTGAGTGATTAGAAAATGCAGACACGAATGATAACGGCGATCCTGCTGGCATTGGTTTTCAGCGCCAGCTCGGCAGATGAAGTCGCGCATGACGCCCCGTTGAAGGTCGATCTCGATACTGTTGTCAGTACCGGAGTGGTTCATCCTGTTGATGGCATTACGTCGGCAGGTCAGCCCGACGAAGCGGCCCTGAAGGTATTCGCGGAGCAGGGCTACACCACGGTTATCGATCTTAGGACGGAAGGCGAGGACCGCGGCTTGGACGAGGCGTCCGCAGTAAAGGGGCTGGGCATGAGTTATGTCCTGCTGCCGATTGGCCGCGACTCCATCAATTTTGAGAGTGCGAAAGCATTGGACAAGTTGATTGAGGATGCCGACGGCCCTGTGCTCGTCCATTGCGGCAGCGCCAATCGCGTTGGCGCATTGCTGGCGCTGCGCAAGAGCCTTGAGGGTGCTGACGATGCAACCGCGCTCGAGTATGGCAAAGCGGGCGGAATGACGAGCCTTGAAGCAGAGGTAAAAGAGCTCCTGAGCACCGATTAACCGCAAAGCCTCCAAAAGGGCTCTGACCCCTTTGGGGGAAACTGGCCAGCCATACAAAAAAACCGCCTTGAGGCGGTTTTTCTGTAATTGGTGGAGGTGGTGGGAATCGAACCCACGTCCGCAAGACCTACGCTACGAGCTCTACATGCTTATTCCGTCTTTAATTTCACCGTGAGCTACCCGACGGACAGGGAAGACTCACAGCCAGCTCAGTAAGGATTTAACGGATTGGACCCTGAACACGCCCGCACCGCGGTCCTATGTAGGTGACTCCTGGGATCCGGACGCATAGGCACGTACCGGGCAGAAGGCTTCAAACTGGTTTTTAAGCAGCTAAAGCGTAGTTGTCGTCGTTGGCAACTATAAGTTTTACAGCTGGATTTACGAGGTCACCTGTCCCTCGGCATGCACTCGGAGTTTCGCGACCCACGTCGAAGCCAGGTCACCCCCTTGTTCGACTAGTGTAGTGGCCGAATGCTCAATTACAAGCCTCTCGATCACGATTTGGGCGAGTTGGCCGCAACTTTCCCTACTTCTTCAATATGCGCTCTTTTTGCCGCTGCCAGTCCTGATCTTTCTTGTCCGCACGTTTGTCGTGCTGCTTCTTGCCTTTACCGAGCCCGACATCCAGCTTCGCCTTGCCTTTGTGCCAGTGCATGTTGAGCGGGATGAGGGCATAACCCTTGCGTTCCACGGCGCCGGTCAGGCGGTCCAGTTCGTGACGACTGAAAAGCAGTTTTCGTGAGCGAGTCGGGATTGCCTTGATGTGTGTCGAGGTGCTCGTTAGCGGCGAAAAATGCGCGCCGATCAGCCAAGCCTCGCCTTTTGTTAGCGTTACGTAGGCCTCTGCAATCTGCGCACGGCCTGCGCGAATGCTCTTGACCTCCCAACCCTCAAGGACCATGCCAGCCTCATGGGTGGCTTCAATAAAATAGTCGTGGCGTGCCTTGCGATTGACCGCAATCACGTTTCCGGACGGCTTTTTTGTATTCTGCTTGCTCATATGTGTTGTTGGGCACAAAACCTTGCGCGAGCGGATTATACGGCCTTAGCGTTGTCAGGCACCCGGATTTGTATAAGAATCCTGCACTTCATGCCGACCAGAGACGAAAACAATGTTGAGTAATCAGGCGAGCAACGAGAAGCGCACATCCCTGCACGGGCACTGGTCGTCGCGGATGGCCTTCATACTCGCAGTCACAGGATCGGCTGTCGGTCTGGGCAACGTCTGGAAATTTCCGTACGTGGCCGGGCAAAATGGTGGCGGCGCTTTTGTACTCGTGTACCTGATCTGCGTTATCGTCATCGGCATGCCGGTGATGATGTCTGAAATCCTCATCGGTCGCAGGGGGCGGCGGAACCCGGTTGCAACGATGCAGCTCCTGGGTGAAGAGGAAGGCAGTTCCCGCAACTGGCGTTTGGTCGGCGGAATCGGAGTGCTGGCCGGGATACTGATACTGTCCTACTACAGTGTGATCGCAGGATGGACACTGTCCTATGTCGTCAAAAGTGCCAGCGGCGTTTTCGCTGGTGCCTCGCCGCAGGCCGTCAGCAGTGAATTCGGCGATTTTGTAGGCAACTGGAAATCAGTGACGTTCTGGCACACCCTATTTATGACGCTCTGCGTAATTGTCGTTGCGCGCGGTGTTGAGCGTGGTCTGGAGCAAGCCGTGAGATTTATGGTTCCAGCTCTTCTCGTCCTTATGTTCGTGTTGCTTGGTTATTCGATTTCTACTGGCTATTTTGCGCAAGGCGTCGCGTTCCTGTTCACGCCCGATTTCGACAGGCTGGGTTGGGACGGCGTACTCGCAGCACTGGGGCAGGCATTTTTCACCTTGAGCATCGGCATGGGCGCCATCATGGCCTACGGTGCTTACCTTCCTGAGGAAACTTCAATAGCCGGGTCGTCCGCCGCTGTGGTCGCTGCGGATACTTTTATCGCGATTGTCGCAGGCCTGGCCATTTTTCCGCTGGTTTTTGCCAATGGACTCGACCCGGCAGAAGGGCCGGGACTCGTGTTCCAGACCTTGCCATTGGCCTTCGGGCAGATGTCGGGTGGCGTATTCTTTTCAACGATATTTTTCGTCTTGCTGGCATTTGCGGCCTGGACTTCTGCTATCGGACTCATG
>JAOUNH010000251.1 GCA_029881055.1 Gammaproteobacteria bacterium | reverse complement strand
ACAGGCGGGCGCACATATCCTCGACACATCCGTCGTCGTCAACCCGCTCAATAACTACTTCTTCACGACCGCATCATCCATCCTGATTGTCGGCCTTGGTTGGTACATCACGGACAAGATTGTTGAACCGCGCATCAGGAAGACCCAGGTCGACGGCGACGCCGAAGACCTGCCCGAGATGCACGACCTGAAAGACCATGAACGCAAGGGCCTGCGATGGGCATTGATTTCCATGGTCATCGGCATCGCCCTCCTGATCGCCACCGCGCTGCCCGCCGACTCCGCCTGGCGCGCTGCAGACGGCGAGTTGACCGCCTCGACAGCGCCGATGATGCGAGCCATCGTGTCGCTGATCTTCCTGCTGTTCCTCGTACCCGGCGTCGTCTTCGGCGTCGTGTCCGGATCGATGAAAAGCTCGAAGGACATGATCGCGGGCATGACCCATGCGATGCATGGTATGGCGTACTACCTGGTCATCATGTTTTTCATCGCGCAGTTCGTGTACGCGTTCGGCCAGTCAAACCTGGGCGTCCTGCTTGCGCTGAAAGGCGCTGAGTTCCTGACGGCCCTGAACGCAGGTGCGTCAATCACGATTGTCGGAATTGTCCTGCTCACGGCGTTCGTCAATATCTTTATCGGCTCGGCCAGCGGCAAATGGGGCTTGCTTGCGCCGATCTTCGTGCCAATGCTCATGTCGCTGGGAATCTCGCCGGATCTCACCCAGGCCGCGTATCGCGTCGGCGATTCGAGCACGAACATCATCACGCCCCTGATGCCGTACTTCCCGCTCGTGGTGGTGTATTGCCAGCGCTACGTGAAGAACACCGGCATCGGCACGCTGACCGCGATGATGCTGCCGTATTCGATGAGCTTCCTCGTGTTGTGGACAATATTCCTGCTGCTCTACTTCGCGGTCGGGCTGCCGCTCGGCATTCAGTCGAGCTATACCTACCCCTGAGGACAGCGATCGATGCAGGATTTCGAAAAACTTGGCGCCTTTTACATAGGCAAGCGCTATGACAGTACAGCGGACAAGCTTACCGACGACCTGGTGCTGTACGACTCGAAGGACCTGACCACACATGCGGTCATCATCGGGATGACGGGTTCGGGCAAAACCGGTCTCGGCATCAGTCTGCTCGAAGAGGCCGCGCTCGATCACATCCCGGTGATCGCGCTGGATCCCAAGGGCGACATGGGCAACATCCTGCTGACGTTTCCGAAACTCGGCGCCGAGGATTTTCGACCCTGGATTAACGAAAGAACGGCCACCGACATGGGCCAGACGCCCGACGAGTTTGCCGCGGGACAGGCTGCGCTATGGCAAAAGGGCCTCGGCGACTGGGGCCAGACCGGGAGCAGAATTTCAGCGCTCCGGAAAAACGTGGATCTCGCTATTTATACGCCGGGCAGTAACGCCGGCCTGCCGATCTCGGTACTGCAGTCATTCGCGGCGCCGGACCCGGCGCTGATAGAAGACGTCGACCTTTACCGGGAGCGCGTCCAGTCCACCGCGACCGGAATCCTGACCTTGCTCGACATCGATGCGGACCCCGTTGCAAGTCGGGAACACATCCTGGTTTCACAGTTACTGGACCATGCGTGGCGAGCCGGGCGCGACCTCGATGTGCCGAGCCTGATTGCCGAGATTCAGGCGCCGCCGATCAGCCAGGTCGGCGTGATGACGATCGACACCTTCTTCCCCGCCAAAGATCGCTTTGCGCTGGCGATGCGCCTGAACAACCTGCTGGCCGCGCCCGGATTTGAGGCCTGGCTGCAGGGTGCGCCACTGAAAGCAAAGAGCCTGCTTTACACCGAGAGCGGACAGCCGCGTATTTCCGTGATGTCCATTGCCCACCTCGACGATGCGCAGCGCATGTTCTTTGTTTGCATGCTGTTGAATGAGCTTATCGGCTGGATGCGCGCGCAGCAGGGCACCTCAAGTTTGCGCGCCATCCTGTACATGGATGAGCTGTTCGGATACATGCCGCCGGTCGCAAACCCGCCATCGAAGAAACTGTTCCTGACCCTGTTGAAGCAGGCGCGCGCTTACGGCCTCGGCCTCGTGCTATCGACACAGAATCCGGTCGATCTTGACTACAAGGGCCTGTCCAACACGGGCACCTGGTTTATCGGCCGCTTACAGACCGAGCGTGACAAGGCGCGAGTCATGGAGGGTCTCGAAGGCGCGAGCGGTGGTAATTTCGACAAGCAGGCCATGGAACGCACAATCGCCGGTCTCGGCAAGCGTCGCTTCCTGTTGCACAACGTGCACGAAAACGAACCGGTCGTGTTCGGTACACGATGGGTGATGTCCTATCTCGCCGGTCCGCTGACTCGCGATCACATACGCACCTTGATGTCCGGCGTGAAGGTAGGCGTTCCGGCAGAGCTCCATTCGCTGTCGAAGCCGAATCGAAAAAGCAACGATGCGGCTCCCGTACTGCCACCCGGCATCGACCAGTATTTCGTGCCGGGACAGGGCGAGGGCCTGGTGTACTACCCACGACTGATCGCGGGTGGCGACGTTGTTTTCACTAACGCGCAACACAACATCGAAGACGAGCGATCGATGCTGCACACCGTGGAAATCGAGGACGGTCCTGTCGCCGTCGACTGGGACGCCGCAGAAATGCTCCATCTGGCAGTGGACGATCTCAGGGACAGTGGCGAAGACAACGCAAGTTACGCCGATTGCCCGCCAGGAGCAGGTAACGCAAAAGCGTATTCAGACTGGAGCAGGGATTATGCACGGTGGTTACGGCAGAATGAGAAGATCACGCTGTACAGGAACAAGCGATTTCGTCTGACCTCGGCAGCAAACGAATCCGAGGGAGAATTTCGCGCGCGCCTGCAGGATGCTGCCAGTGAGGCGCGGGATCTGGCAATCGCAAAGATCCGT
>JAOUNH010000250.1 GCA_029881055.1 Gammaproteobacteria bacterium | reverse complement strand
CGAAATCCGCGAAGCGGGGCCGGTTGCTGGCGGCATGATTCACTTTGGGATTCCAGCCTATCGAATGCCACGCGATGAGCTGCGAGCCGAGATCAAGCGCATCGAAAACCTAGGGGTAACGATTACATTGAATCACCGCGTTGAAGATTTGCTCGCGGAAAAAGAGGCGGGCGGTTTCGATGCAGCTTTCGTGGCTGTCGGTGCGCACATCAGCAAGAAGATCGATATACCGACGCGGGATGCCGGCAAGATACTGGACGCCGTAAGTTTTCTGAGCCAGGCCAATGAAGGATCGCCACCAAAGCTCGGCAGACGCGTCGCGATCTATGGCGGCGGCAATACGGCGATGGATGCCGCGCGCACGGCGAAACGCCTCGGCGCTACGGAGGCCATGATCATCTATCGTCGCGACCGCAGCAGCATGCCTGCTCACGACTTCGAGGCCGACGAGGCGATCGAGGAGGGCATCAAGATCAACTGGCTGCGTACGATCAAGGAGATCGACCGTTCCACCTTCAAAGTTGAAGTGATGGAGCTCGACGACAGCGGCCGGCCACAGCCTACTGGCAAGTTTGAGGACCTGGAGGCGGATTCTCTGATCCTCGCCGTTGGGCAGGATACCGATACGGCGTTTCTCGAATCGGTGCCGGGTATCGAGTTCCAGCGCGACCATACGGTTGTGGTCAGTGAGAATATGATGACCGGTCACGCAGGCATCTTTGCCGGTGGCGACATGGTGCCCAGTGACCGCTCAGTGACGATCGCTGTAGGCCACGGGAAACAGGCGGCGCGACACATTGACGCCTGGTTGAACAATACCAGCTACCAAAGAGCGGCCCGGGGCGAACTGATCGGTCATGAAAAGCTGCAACTGTGGTACCGCACGCATGCGCCGAAAGTTGAGCAGGATCGCTTGCCTGTCAGCGAACGCGAGGGACGGTTCGACGAAATCCTGCAGAACCTTACGGAAGCGGACGCAAAATTCGAGGCCAGGCGATGCCTGTCCTGTGGCAATTGTTTTGAATGCGACGGTTGTTACGGCGCATGTCCCGAGGATGCCATCATCAAGCTCGGCCCGGGCAATCGCTATCGATTCGATTTTGACAAGTGCACGGGGTGCGCGGTCTGCTATGAACAATGTCCCTGCCATGCAATTGAAATGACCGATGAACCGTCGCTGCCGGGAGCAACATCGTGACGATTAAACGCGCTCTGGAAGGAAATGAAGCAGTCGCACGCGTGGCCTACGCTGTCAGCGAAATCTGTTCGATATACCCGATCACACCATCGTCGCCGATGGCCGAATACACGGATATCTGGGCGGCCGCGGGCAAGAAAAATATCTGGGGCCATGTTCCGGATGTCATCGAAATGCAAAGTGAAGGCGGAGCGGCCGGTACGGCGCACGGCGCACTGCAAACCGGAGCCATGACCACGACGTTTACAGCATCTCAGGGACTCATGCTGATGCTGCCGAACATGTACAAGATTGCCGGTGAACTGACATCGGCGGTATTCCACGTCGCGTCACGTTCACTGGCGGCGCAGGGATTATCAATCTTCGGCGATCACCAGGATGTCATGGCTGCACGTACAACCGGCTTCGGTTTGCTCGCATCATCCTCAGTGCAGGTTGCGCAGGACCTGGCATTGATTGCGCATGCAGCGACGCTTGAGGCGCGTGTTCCGTTCGCGCACTTTTTTGACGGCTTTCGAACGTCACACGAAGTGAGCAAGATCGACCTCGTAAGCGAAGACGATATCAAGGCGATGATCGATTCGAATCTCGTGTACGCGCACCGCCGTCGGGCGTTGAATCCCGACAACCCATTCATACGGGGCACGGCGCAAAATCCGGATGTCTATTTCCAGGGGCGCGAGAGCGTCAATCGTTTCTACGACCAGACCCCGGGGATCGTGCAAAAAGCGATGGACCGATTCGCCGGACTAACTGGTCGCCAGTACAAATTATTCGACTATTACGGTGACCCGCAAGCGGAAAAGGTTATCGTACTGATGGGGTCAGGCGCGGAAACCGTGCAGCAGACTATCGATGCATTACCGAAATCCGGGCTCGGCATGATCAATGTTCGCCTGTATCGGCCGTTCTCGAATCTGCACCTGCTTCGCGCGATCCCACTGTCAGCCAGGCGAATCGCGGTACTGGATCGCACCAAGGAAATCGGCGCAGGCGGCGAGCCCTTGTACCAGGATGTCATTACTGCATTCGCAGAGGCAGTCAGCGATGGATCGAGGCCCGCGATGCCGAAGGTGATCGGTGGTCGCTACGGCCTGTCGTCCAAAGAGTTCACACCGGCCATGGTCAAGGCGGTGTTCGATGAGCTGGGCAAGGAACATCCGAAGAATCACTTCACAATCGGCATCAATGACGATGTTACTCACACCAGTCTTACCTACGACAGCAAATTCCAGATCGAAGGTGATGACGTAACCCGGGCACTGTTCTTCGGCCTGGGATCCGACGGCACAGTTGGCGCAAACAAGAACAGCATCAAGATCATCGGCGAGAGCACGGACTTGTACTGCCAGGGCTACTTTGTCTACGACTCCAAAAAGTCCGGGTCGCGGACCGTGTCCCACCTGCGTTTTGGTCCGCAACCCATACATGCCCCGTACCTGATCCAGTCTGCCAATTTTATCGCGTGCCACAAGTTCGATCAGGTCAACAAGATAGAAATGTTGCAGAGCGCTGCGGAGAACGCCGTCTTCCTGCTCGACAGTCCGTATTCTGCGGAAGAGGTTTGGGATCATCTGCCACAGCCTGTGCAGCAGATCATCATCGATCGCAAGGTCCGTTTTTACGTTATCAATGCTTCGGAAGTGGCCCGCGACGCCGGCATGGGCAAACGCATCAACACGATTATGCAGGTTTGTTTCTTCGCGCTTTCCGGC
>JAOUNH010000249.1 GCA_029881055.1 Gammaproteobacteria bacterium | reverse complement strand
GCCACCGGCGGATGTGCCGACGCGCAGAATATCCTTAAGCGCGTCTTCTTTGCCTTCGGCTCCAAAAGACGCCTGGAGATTACTCCGGTGGGTCAGCACTTCCGATGCAAGCTCAACCAGCTTGCCGACTTCGATGTGTGTTGTCTGCTTCGCCCTGGGGCCGATGGCCGGGGCAAATTCCAGCGCACCGATGCCGCGTTCACCGGTATAGCAAAGCCGCTCAATCGCGTTGAAGGAATGCGGCTGCCGCCCCTCGGATGCCAGCCAGGCATCAATCAGCGCGGTGCCGAATTTGTCGGGGAGGGAATCGGCCAGCATGCCGGGCAAGCCGAAAAAAGTCGGGCGGGATAATTCGGGAAAGCGATACACGCGCCGGGAAAGCGGCATCACGATCGGCGCGACCTGAATGCCGCTTTCCGCGAATGCTGCATCGTATTCAAAGCTGGCGACGTCCTCCCCGTCCTCGAGTGAGACCGCACCAATGGTTTTGCCCCACAGCCTGACCTCGGCAAGCGTGCTCACGGCGTCTCATCCCAGCGCCAGGGTTTGCCGGTCGTCTTTGCGGCTCGCTGGCCCGATGCCCGCTTTCGGACCTTGCCCTTCTGCTTGAGCAAATCCATCGGTCGGGGTCCGGACTCCGGTATCACGTTATCCAGCCCGGATGCGGCATCCAGCACTCGCAGCACACGAACCAGGGTCGCCAACTGTGACGATTCCCCGGCCTCCATACGCTCAAGGGTGCGTTTGGCGATGCCCGCCTGTTCGGCCACAGCCGCCTGGGTCAGCTGCATTTCAAGCCGGCGGCTGGTAATCCGTGCGCCCAATTCGGCCAGCACGGCATCGTCGTTAAGTAAGCCGGTGATTTTCATAGTCGTAATATATTGCGAGTATAGTCGCAAAACTTCTTTATATCGTAAGATATTGCGATATATAGCCTAGTAATCTGACTTAGTCAAGTCGCAATAAATGGCGAGATAGTGATGGTATTGGCGCCTAGTCGCACTCGAAGTCATCAGCCCCTACCGGCCGGCACTGCGGTGGAAAACCGTGCTTGCGCCAGTACTCAGGCATGCCGGTAAGACGCATCAAGCGCTTGCGATGCGGCGAGTTGCGAAACTCCTGCGGGTGGGGATACCACCAGTAGGCCATCTCGCTGCTCTGCATCTCATCGTAACGGCGGTAACGCAGCAGGTAGTCCGGGTACGTCAGGCTGATCACAGGCTCCGTTTCCCCGGGCGGGACATAGGCCTGCTCGATAAGCGTCTTTTCGGCCTCAAAGTCGAAGGCCGGGTCGGACATCGCCCGGTATTCGTAAGCCGTCGCGTTGTTGATCCCGCTGGCGGCGTTAGCGGCGGCAATTGCGATAAGGGCAGTACGCTCCTCACCTGTGGCGATATAGAGATACAGGAACGGATCGGAATTGCCGAAAAAACCATGGCGCAGTACAGTCTCGTGAATCTCCAGGGCGCGTTCCGTATCGCCGGCAAACAATACAGCCAATGCCAGGAAAGAACGGCAGATCTCGTAGGCAGCGTCGATCTCAAGGCACTTAAGCGCACCTTGTTCGGCCAGGTCGAAATAACCGAGGTCCAGGTACATGATCGTACGCCACAGGTACGCCGTGGTGTTCTTGGGATCCCTCGTCAGCGCCTCATCGAACAGGGCCAGCGCGCGCTCGTAATCGACCGGATAGTCCGAGTTCAAACTCATCGCGAGTACCGCGTACGGCAATGACAACTCGGGGCTCAAGCGGATCGCCGTTTCGGCGGCCTCGCGTGACAGCGCAGGGTAGTCGCGGCCGGTAAATCCCCAGCCCGGTGCAACGTTATAGATAGCCGCAAGCCCCGCCCAGGCGCGCGCGAAACCGGGGTCGGCTGCGACGGCCCGCTCGAAGAGATCGATCGCGCGCAGCAGGCTACGGCGCTCGGTAAACAGTTGCGAGGCCTCGAGGTACAGCTCGTAGGCATCGATGTCTTTGGTGTCTGCGGTATGCCTGGCCGTGACGACGTCGGCTTCCATGATGATGCCGAGTTGCTCGACGATGGCTTTCGCAATGTCATCCTGGATTTGAAACAGGCTCTCGGCCGTCAGCGTGCGATCGTAGGTCTCGGACCAGAGGTGCTGGTCGGTCGCGGCATCGATGAGCTGCGCCGTGATGCGCACTTTATCACCGGACTTGCGCACGGAACCCTCGAGCACGTGCCGGACGTTCATTTTCCCGGCGATGTTCGGTACGCCGAGCGCCTCCTGTCCCTTGAAACCCCACGAGGTCGTACGCGACGCAACCTTGAGATCCTCGATGCGTACCAGCACGTTGAGTATTTCCTCGGCAATGCCGTCGGAGAAATATTCCTGGTCGCCGCCCGGCGAAAGATCGGCGAACGGCAACACGGCGATGGACTTCGCCGGCACTCTTGGTGTTTCCGTTGCACTCGACGCTGCTGTCGCTACCGGCGCTGCGACAGGGGCAGACGCGGGCAGCATTCGGTCGAGGACGACGACCGCGATCGCGACCACGAGCAGCACGATAATCAGGGTATTGATGCGCTTGCCCGTCTCAGCCGTAATCGACTGGCTGCGATCGATTTCTGCCTGCTTCTTTACGCCCTCGGGCGTCATCTCGTAAACCCACGCGAAGATCACCACGGGAATAAAGCCGAGTATCAACAGCAGCACGACGATCGAGCCGACCGATTCAGGCACATTGAGCAGCGACGACAGCACGTCGGTGAGCTGCAACAGCACCCACGACGACACCAGGTAAAGAACCGCAACACGAATTACGTTACGACGTTTGAGCTCTTCGAATAAAGACATCTGGTTCCCGGCGACACAAGTAAGTGATTGTTGTTGCTATTTTTTTGACGTCAGATTTTCGCACATATCAGGTGCGATCGCCTCCGGCCTTTATCTATCGCCGGAG
>JAOUNH010000092.1 GCA_029881055.1 Gammaproteobacteria bacterium | reverse complement strand
TTTCACGGATCGATTCGCATCGCCAGCGAGCGCGGCATCGGTCAATTTGTAAACGTCATAACGGCTGCTGTTTGCCACTGCATTACTGACATCCCGAGCACTCACCTTGCCCTCGCCAAGTATCAGGCGCAGCTTTTCGATTTCCTGCTGTGCGGCCAGCAAGTTGCCTTCAACTCGGTCGGCGATCAGAGCGACCGCATCACGATCCGCGTGCAGTCCGGCAGCCCGCATTCTTGCAGCGATCCAGCCAGGAAGCTCGCGGACACCGATAGGCCATAGCGGTAATGTCACGCCCTTCTTGTCGATCGCCTTGGCCCACTTCGATGCCGCAGCGCTTTTGTCCAGCTTCGGGCCCGTCACGATAAACAGCAGCTCCGGCCCGGATTGCTCGATGAGCTCGATAATCGCTGCACTACCGGCATTACCGGGCTTGCCCGTCGGCAACCGCAATTCAACTATTCGTTGCTCGGCGAACAGCGAATAATTCCCGGTCGATGCCGTTAACGCGTTCCAGTCAAAGCCCGTCGTCGCGACATGCAACTCGCGCGACGTGAAGCCGCGCTCACGAGCGGCCGCACGAATTGCGTCCAGCGATTCGTCCACCAGCAAGAACTCGTCTCCCGTTACGAGGTAACAGGGAGCGAGCGATTTCAGGAGGTGGGATGAAAGCTGATTAGCCTGAATCTTCAAGCAATCTGCTCCATGCTGATCGACTCATTTTCGAGGAGCACGGGTATGCCATCATCAACAGGGTAGATTCGTTTACCGTCGTCCGTGACCAGCGCTTCGGCCAGGGGTTGCCGAAGAACCAGGCCTTCCTGGTTCTTGAGTTCGCCGGCTGCAATCGCGGCATTAACGCGACCAAGCCTGTCTTTTTTCAACTCCGACAGTCCCTTATGAGACACGGGGCAGCGTAAAATTGTCAGTAATCTTTTGTCCATGCGGCCATTGTAGCGCTTCAGGACCGCTGCAGCACAGCCGCAAGTTCATTATTGCCGCTCGATTCCGCGGCCCGAATCGCCGCCTGCAGGTCATCCGCCAGGGGCCTGAATCGCTCATCGACCAGCCGGCAACGCAGGATAACTTTTACAGCCGGTATCGTTTCCCCGTGCAGCAACAGGTCATGCACGTAGCGTTGCGCAAAAAACAGGGCGTGTTGTTTCTGTTCCCAGCGCATCATGCGATCGAAATACCAGGCCCAGGCGGTAGCAACATCCGCTTCCTGCGCTATTTCATCCATGATGTGCTTGAAGCCACCCTCGCGGTTGCCGCGGCTGATGAAGCCATAGGCATGCGTCAGGGTGGCATTGCGCGATACATCGAGATCGCGCGAAATCCGGTCGTCGTCCGGCTCAAGGGGTTCAGGAATACTAACGTCCTCCATCAGCCCATACGGTTCTATCAGACTGCCTACCAACGAGAAGACAGACGAGATTAATAGCATGGTTGCCAGATTCGCGAGCATTGCCGGTAGCGATTGACATTGCAGCATGAGCCAGCCAGCGACAACGAGATACACCGACGCAATCCAGAACGTACCGCCGCACGTGCGAAACAGCCGGCCATACGCTACCGGATTGAGGCTTTGCAAAGGCGAATGTGTGATCGCGAGAATGGCAAATGACGCCGGCAACACAGCGCTGGCTGTTATGAGCGCCAGCATCGCGGCACTATTGCCAAAGCGAACGCTGGCAGCGAACACAGCCCAGGCGGCAAGTATCACCAATGGCACCGGAAACAAGCTCCAGGCATTGCCGAACCACCGGAAGAAATCGATATCCAGCGCCGGCGGAGCACGATCCAGCGCTCTCGCCTCAAGCAGGATCATCTGAAATCGAAATACCGCGGGAATCACCAGGAACAGCAAGAAAAGTCCCAGCACCCCACCCCATTGAGCGAAAGATATCAGCAACCAAAGCAGCACTACCGGCATGACCACAGTGGATTGCGTCACCGGATACAATATGGCGCTTACGATGTCAGTGGCTTTGATCGGCTTCCCCATCATCTTTCGGGACCGGGTCGTATCCCGAACCACCCCAGGGGTGGCAACGCGCAATCCGTTTCGCCGCCAGCCAGCCGCCCTTCAGAACGCCGTGTTTTTGCAGTGCCTCGATGGCATAGCTGGAACAGGTGGGATCGTAGCGGCAGTTGGCGCCCAGCCACGGTGAAACAGCGAGCCGGTACAAGCGCACCAACTGAATCAGTGGCCAGGCGAGCGTTTTGCTCAGCGCATTCGCCATCAGGCTTCCGCTGCGGCCTCCGATGCGAATCGGCGGATAGCGGTCAGCATCGATGACAGGCCGGTGCTGCGCGTTGGACTCAAGTGGCTCTCCAGTTGCAGCGCACTTACGAAATCCGGGGGCGTCTCGAGTATATCCTCCGGGCGGCGGCCGCTGTACAGGCGCAGCAGCAGCGCAATCAGGCCCGACACGATTGCCGCATCGCTGATTGCCTGAAAGTACAATCGCCCATCCTCCTTATTGGCGACAAACCATACCTGCGCCTGGCAGCCGCGAATGCGATGCTCGTCGGTTTTGCAGGCCTCCGGAAACTCCGGCAGTCGTCGTCCCATGTCGATAATGTACTGATAGCGATCGATCCAGTCGTCGAACATCTCGAAATCCTCGATGAGTTCGCGCTGCGCGATGTCGATCTCGTTGCTCATCACTAACTCCGACGCCAGGTCGTACCGTCGCGTCCATCCTGAATGCTGATACCCGCTTCAAGCAGCTGATCCCGAATAGCGTCAGCGGTTTCGAAGTCACGACCGGCTTTCGCCGCATTGCGTCGCTCGATCAGCGCCTCGATCTCCTCGGCCGCCAGGTCGCCCTGGACATGCCCGGCGAACCACGTGTCGGGGTCGCTGCCGAGGAATCCCATCAGGTCACCGCAGGCGTACATCTCGGCCGCCAACTCGATGCGCCTGTTTTCATCAGTCTCCTTATTTAGCTTTTTCGCCAGCGCGAAAAAGGCCGCCATCGCCCGCGGTGAATTGAGGTCGTCCTCGAGCGCTTCGATCAGCTCGGACGGAACCTCTGCCGCGGCGCGGGCCTCTGCCGGTACGTCGATACCTTGCACAGCTCCGTACAGGCGGTCGAGCATGCGTCGCGCGGATTCCAGCGTCTCACCCGACCAGTCGAGCGGCTGCTTGTAATGCGCACTGAGCAGAGCCAGCCGGATCACTTCGCCCGGCACCGTCTTGATCAGATCGTGCACCAGCAGCACGTTGCCGAGTGACTTCGACATCTTGGTCTGATCCATACTCAGGAAACCGTTATGCAGCCAGTAACGAGCGAACGGGGCACCGTCATGCGCGCAGCTACTCTGCGCCATTTCATTTTCATGGTGCGGAAACACGAGATCGCGTCCGCCGGCATGGATATCGATCGTCGTGCCCAGGTGTTTTTCCGCCATTGCCGAACACTCGATGTGCCAGCCGGGTCGGCCCCGACCCCAGGGCGAATCCCAGCCCGGCAGCTCGGGCGTCGACGGCTTCCACAATACGAAATCGTGGGCTGCTTTCTTGTAGGGCGCGACCTCTACCCGCGATCCGGCAATCATTTCGCGCAGGTCACGTTTGGAAAGCGTGCCGTAGCTGCCGTTCGAGGACACATCAAACAGGACATGACCTTCGGCTTCGTAGGCAAAACCCTTTTTAATGAGAGTTTCGATCATCGCAATCATTTCGGCGATATGTTGGGTAGCCCTCGGCTCGACGTCGGGAGGCAGCACGCCCAGCGCGCCCATATCGTCGTTGTACGCCTTGATATATTGCGCCGTGATTTCGTTTATTGGCTTGCCGGTTTCAACGGAAGCCGCGTTAATCTTGTCGTCGACGTCCGTGATATTACGCGCAAAAACGAGCTTGTAATTTCGCCGCAGCAGGCGCGCCAGCAGGTCGAATACCACGGCAGGCCGCGCATTTCCGATGTGCGCATAGTTGTAAACCGTCGGGCCACACAGATACATCGTTACCTCGCCTTTCCTCAAGGGGACGAAGGGGACTTTCTTGCCTTGCAGTGTGTCGTGTAGCTGTAGGGTCATAAACTCGCGGTCCGGCTGTTCAAAAAACGCAATCATATCAACATTGCCGCTGATCGTTACGCCCGGTATCCTGCTCGACCGGCAATCAGTGACACCAAGGACCCGAGATGACGGTCACATCGGTCAGATTTCAAGCCCGCAATTCGATTGAGCAGGTCGAGGAAGGTAACGACCTCGCACCGAAATTCGACGACCGCGGATTGATTACTGTTGTAACCACGGACGCCGATAACGGCGAAGTCCTTATGCAGGGCTATATGAACACGGAGGCGCTGCAACTCACGATTGCTACGGGCGAAGCGCATTACTACAGCCGCAGCCGCCAGGTCCTGTGGCACAAAGGCGCGAGCAGCGGCCTCGTGCAATCCGTCAGGGAACTCCTGATCGACGACGACCAGGACTGCATCTGGCTGCGCGTCGATGTGCAAGGTGGCGCAAGTTGTCACGTCGGCTATCGCAGCTGCTTCTATCGCAAAGTCCCCGTTGGCAAGGATTTTGAAGCCCGGCAAACCGACGGCCATGTCGAACTGGAATGGACCGAGACCGAGAAGGTATTCGACCCCAAAGAGGTCTACGGCGACGCCCCGAACCCGACGATTCTCTAGAAGCGCCCTTCCGTATCATGGCGTCGCTTGACACGTCGCCGTCTTGCCGCCGGCTGAGGCTCCGCCACGGCGATTGCCCGCGCCTGAAATGCGTATTCGATAGAACCGATCATCCACAGGAAATAGCCCATCAGCTCGATGAATTCCTCGACCGCAAGTTTGACGATGCGACGATAATCGTCGCCCAGGATCGACATCCAGAGCGGTTCGTGTCCAACAAAACGGACAAAGGCAAACAGGATTACAGCTCCCGCGAACAACAGCGTAAGACCGGGCGAGGGCCAGATACGGGCGAGCGCGATCTTCAATCGTTTGCGGTTTCTGACTACATGCACGATCACCAGGGCGCCGATGATAACGATAAGTATCTGCCACAGGTTGTCGGCAAAAAAACTGTCAAGGAAGTAATCCAGTTCGCGAACCAGGAATGCCAGCGCCATGCCGCCAAATGGAATCGCGATAGCTTGCTGTGACGGACAATGCCGGGCAACCCACCACATGACGGCGCCGCACAGGCCGAGAATGATCGCTTGAATGATTTCGACGGGAGAATATTCGCTGGTACCGAAGCGGTCCGCTTCACTCAAAAGAACATGAAGCTTCAGGCTGCCGGGAGACGCCAGTTCCATCTGCGTCAGGGCCCACGATACGAACGTGATAGCGATGAAATAGAGAAGGTAACGTAGCCAGGGCATACCGAACTATACACCGCTGTCAAATCAATGGCGCAAACGAAAACTCGCGTCGCCGGATACATTGAGAAGTCCATGATTCATAAGAAACTCCCGGGCATCCTCGGCATCACTCTCGAACCAGTCGCGAGTGTTGCCAAGACGAAAGCTGTAGCCCCAGGCATCCATGTCCAGCATGAGCCGCTCGCGACCGACGCTGTCGATATGGTCGGCCAGGACGATTTGCAGATAGCACACCGCGGACTCTTCCAGATCGTCTCCACCTGCATCGCGATCCAGACCACTGCGTCGATCTTCCGTCATGCAAATCAGATGGCAGGTTTCGTGGAGCAATGAATGAATGGGTGTATCGCCGCGTACGTACACGGTTCGACCAATTATCCCCGCTTCGGAATCACCCCAGTAGCTGCCGCGAATCGTGGACCCGTCTTGTTGCAGCACCAGTTTGAAGCCGTAGCGATGCAACAGTGCATCCAGAGCCGCGCGGGGCATATCCGACACCAGCAACATCGGGGATCAGAGCGTCGTGATTTGCTTCATGATAATGCGCACGAGGTCGTTGACGATGGCCTCGCGCAACAACTCCTCTTCGCGCGCCTTGCCCAGCACCAGGGTTGAGTCATAGGTGTAATTTCGGGTCCGAGTCAGGGTCTGTTGAGGCAACAGCGTGGTAGCGCCAAGGTCAAGACGGTAGGTAATTGTGTAGTACACCTCGTATTCCGTCGGCACATTGCGCGCCGAGACAGACAACACTCGTTGCGCTGTGTCATCGGAAAAGAGAGTAAAGATAGCGGTCGCGTCCGCCGCAGTGTCACTGATCTCAACGCCGGCCCTGCGCAATTCGGTCTCGAATGCCCTGTGGAACTGGCTGTACCGGTCACTGCTCTCGATGTAGGTCCGTTCCATGCCCGGCGGAGCCACAAAGGCGCCCTGCAGGCGAAAACCGCAGGCCGAAACACAAACGGCGACCACGAGCAGCGACAGGATGCGAAGCGATCTAAACAACAATATTCACCAATCGTCCTGGCACGACAATAACCTTGCGTATGTTCTTGCCGTCAATAAAGCGCTGCACATTCTCGTCGGCGATCGCCAGATCTTCGATGACCTGCTTCGGTGCATCAACCGCGACCAACAGTCGACCGCGCAGCTTTCCATTTACCTGCACAACCATTTCGATGCGGTCGATCTCGAGCGCGCTTTCGTCAACCACTGGCCAGCGCTGATCGATCAGGGCCGATGTGTGGCCCAGTTGCTGCCAAAGCGCATGGCAAATATGTGGCACGATCGGTGACAACATGATGACGACGGCCTCCAGGGACTCGCGCTGCACTGCGCGGCCCGCAAGCGAATCATCGACAAGCTTGTTGATCGCATTCAATAACTCCATCGACGCTGCAACGGCCGTGTTGAAACTGTGCCGGCGACCAATATCATCGCTGATCTTAGCGATCGTCTGATGCGTCTTGCGGCGCAAATCCTTTTGCGCATCGTTGAGCACACTCATGTCCAGCGATTCAACCGGGCCACCAGCTGCGTGGTCGACAACGGTGCTCCAGAATCGCTTCAAAAACCGGAAGCTGCCCTGCACACCTTCATCTGACCATTCCAGGGACTGCTCAGGCGGCGCTGCAAACATCATGAACAGGCGAACGGTATCCGCACCGAACTTCAGAATGAGCTCCTGCGGATCCACCGTATTGCCCTTGGCTTTCGACATCTTGGCGCCGTCCTTGAGCACCATTCCCTGCGTCAGCAGGTTCGTGAACGGCTCGGAGACATCCGTTAGTCCTTCGTCGCGCATGACGCGCTGGAAAAATCGCGAATACAAGAGATGCAATATGGCGTGTTCGATACCGCCCGTGTACTGATCGACCGGCGTCCAGTAAGCAGCGCGGTCATCGAGCATGGCTGTATCGTTGTCCGGACAGGCGTAGCGAGCGAAATACCAGGACGACTCGACAAAGGTATCGAAGGTGTCGGTTTCCCGTCGCGCCGGTTTGCTGCATTTCGGGCAGGGTACATCGACAAATTCCGGCATGTCCTTGAGTGGTGAACCTGTGCCTTTAACCTGCACATCTTCCGGCAGGATAACCGGCAGCTGATCTTCGGGCACGGTTACCGCGCCGCAGTCATCACAGTAGATGATCGGTATCGGCGTCCCCCAGTAGCGTTGGCGGGAAATTCCCCAGTCGCGCAATCGGTAATTGACTTTGCGACGGCCGCGGCCGGATTTTTCAAAGTGATCTGCGATAGCGTTAAATGCGCCATCAAAGTCCATACCGTCGTAGTCGCCGGAATTGACCAGTACACCGCGATCAAGATACACCGCCGCATTGATGTCGATTTCACTGCCATCCGCCGGCGCTACGACCTGCTTGATTGGCAGCCCGTGTTTCTTGGCGAATTCCCAGTCGCGCGCGTCGTGACCGGGTACGGCCATGACCGCGCCCGTGCCGTAACTCATCAATACGAAGTTGGCCACCCACAACGGAACTTCCTCGCCGGTCAGCGGATGGATCGCAGAGATGCCAAGAGGCATGCCCTTCTTTTCCATCGTTTCGAGCGTTGCTTCCTGGGCATCGGTTTTCTTGCAGGCCTCTACGAAAGCGGCAACCTTCGCGTCATTCGCCGCCGCCTTGCTCGCCAACGGGTGTTCCGCGGCCACGGCCATGTAGGTCACACCCATCAGGGTATCCGGGCGAGTTGTGTACACCGTCAGGGGCTCGGTTTCCCCGGCCACATCGAACGACAGCTCCACGCCCTCGGAGCGCCCGATCCAGTTGCGCTGCATGGTCTTTACAGAGTCCGGCCAGCCCGGCATGCGGTCAAGTTCGTTGAGCAGTTCCTCGGCATAATCAGTGATTTTCATAAACCACTGCGGAATCTCGCGGCGCTCCACGATCGCATCGGACCGCCAGCCGCGCCCGTCAATCACTTGCTCATTCGCGAGTACTGTCTGGTCAACCGGATCCCAGTTGACGATCGAGTTCTTGCGGTACACGAGGCCCTTCCTGAACATTCTCGTGAACAGCCACTGCTCCCAGCGATAGTACTCGGGCCGGCAAGTTGTTACCTCGCGCGTCCAGTCATAGGCATAGCCCAGCCGCTTGAGCTGGCGACGCATGTCCTCGATATTGCTGTAGGTCCATTTTGCCGGCGGAATCCCTCGCTGGATCGCCGCGTTCTCGGCGGGCATGCCGAAAGCATCCCATCCCATCGGCTGCAGCACATGCTTTCCCTGCAAGCGGTGATAGCGTGCGATTACGTCGTTAATCGTGAACACGCGAACATGACCCATATGCAGTTTCCCGCTGGGGTAGGGAAACATCGTCAGGCAGTAGAACTTGTCCTTGCCGGCGTCCTCGCTAACTTCAAAACTGCGAGCATCGTCCCAGTGTTTCTGGGCGGCCAGTTCGATGGTTTCGGGATCGTAATCAGTGCTCATGGATGTCGCGGGTCTTCGCTGCTGCCAAAGGCCGCAAGCCTACAGGAACAGGCCGAAAATCGCAGCAGTCGGCGAAAATCGGGGTCTGGTCACCTCAGATTCCAGCGCGACTTCGGATCCAGAAAAAGCCGAGCAAAACGCTGCTCATGAGTATGACTGGCCAGTTGCCGGCGCGGGCATAAGGGGTTGCGCCTCTATGCGCGCGAACATCCATCGTCAGGATATCGGGCTCAAACTGTTTACCGGTCTTGAGAATATCCCCGGTGGGTCCAATGAAGGCGCTGATGCCCGTATTCGTTGCCCGAACGGCGTAGCGACCTACCTCAAGCGCACGCATCCTGGCAATCTGTAAATGCTGATGTGGCGCGATCGAATCGCCGAACCAGGCATCGTTGCTCACGTTGATCAGCAGATCAGCTGCTGGAATCGCATACAGCTGCTCGGCACCGTAGGCATCTTCGTAACAAATGGCCACCGCCAGTTTCGCGCCATTCGCGGCTACCAACAGCGGTTGAATGTCGTCGCCCGCGGAAAGATCGGAATACGGCAGGTTCTGCATTCGCATCCACTCACGCACGCTTTCGGGCACAGGAAAATACTCACCGAAAGGAACCAGGTGTCGCTTTCGATACGTCTGCCGCTCGCCGTTTCCCAGCAGGAAAACGCTGTTGAATACCAGCGGTTCGATGCTGCGCGCATCGCTGTATTCAAGGATCCCGAACAAAACGCTTTGACGATTCCGTTTAACGTCTGCGGCAACAATTTCAAGGTAGTTTTTAACCTGGTCATCTCGCGCGGGGATCGCGACTTCCGGCCAGACGACGAGTGCACTTTCCGGCACGCTCAAGGTTGAACCCCGGTAGAAGTCGAGCGTTTGCTTGAACTGATCCGGCAGCCATTTTCGATCCTGGGAAACACCGCCCTGAACAATCGTCGTGCGTATTGGATCGCCGTAAGACACCGTCCAGTCCACAGCCCCCAGAATGGCACCCACTATCCAGGGCAGGACGATCAGTGGCGCCGCGATAAGGCGATCCCTGGCGGTACCGATGATGATCACGAGTATTGCGGCTGCACTGAACAACAACATCAGCGACACGCCGTAAATTCCCAGCACGGGTGCCCAGCCCGCCAACGACGTGTCGATTTGTCCATAACCGTGCGCCAGCCATGGGAAGCCCGTCAGCACCCAGCCGCGCAACCACTCGATCAGGACCCAGGCGGCCGGACCAACGAAGAATACTCGCCAGGGCTCGCCGTGCGACAAACGACTTGTGAGCCAGCCGGCGACCCAGAGAAAAGCACCCATGATCAGCGATAAACCGACCATCAGGAGCACAGCTATCCACAGCGCCGCATTACCGAACACGTGCACGGAAATGTAGATCCAGTAGGTCCCGCTCAGGAAGAGGCCAAAACCGAACCAGAAAAAGTGCGCGCCCGCATCTTTAGGGGAGTCCGTCAAGGCAACGAACAGCAGGGGTAAAATCAGGAACGGCGCCAACCAGGCCCACTCGGCAGGCGCAAATACCAGGGTTGTCATCGCGCCGATGGCGAACGCCAGCACACGACTGATACCCGGCCGATCTGCCGTCAGCGAGTAAAGGAAATGTCGTTCTCGTTTGTTAGCCAAGGCAATCAGTCACTGTTACGTTGCACCTGCAGCGCATCAATTCGTCGATCGCCGGCTTTTGTAACCGCAAACGTGAAGCCGCTGAATTCAACTTTTTCCCCACGGCGCGGCAAGCGGCCCATCTCGTGCATTACGAGGCCACCGATCGTGTCGTATTCCTCGTCATCCAGTTCGCACTCGAAATACGCGTTGAAATCCTCGACGCGGGTCAACGCACGTACGGCGAAACATGGTCTGCCATCGAGCTCTCCTTCCGATCGTATGAAGGCCGCCTCCTCCTGATCGTGTTCGTCATCGATATCGCCAACAATTTCTTCGAGTACGTCCTCGATCGTCAGCAAGCCGGCGACACCGCCATACTCATCCACAACGATGGCCATATGATTGTGACTGGCACGAAACTCTCTCAATAATGCGTTGAGACGTTTTGATTCAGGGATCACGGATGCGGGTCGCAGCAGTTTCCGGATCGTGAGCTCTTTGGCTTCATTACTGCCGTAGTAGCGCAACAGATCTTTCGCCAGCAATATGCCCAGCACTTCGTCACGGTCGGCGCCCACGACCGGAAACCGCGAATGACCGGACGCAACAATGGTTTTCAACACTTCGTCGAAATCGTCTTCAATGTCGATGACGACCATTTGCGAACGGGGAATCATGACATCCCTTACCTGGGTTTCAGATACCTCGAGCACGC
>JAOUNH010000248.1 GCA_029881055.1 Gammaproteobacteria bacterium | reverse complement strand
TCCTTCCGGCGCGGTTCTGTCGCAAACGGCCGGCCATGGCGACTGGCGCGAAGCCTCGGTCCGCAATCCGACGTTGGATGGCGGCACTCCTTACATCGGTGCGGATCAGTCGGTCATCGTCGACGGCGTTGACCAACACCTCGCTGCCGCGCGCGAAAACCTGCGCCACGGTGCGACCCAGATCAAAATCATGGGCGGCGGCGGCGTGATGTCCGATTACGACCCGATATTTTCGTTGCAGCCGTCGCCGGAGGAAATTCGTGCGGCAGTTCAGGCGGCGAGCGATTTCGGCACCTACGTTCTGGCGCATGCGTATACGAGCGACGCCGTGAGGCGGCTGGTCGACAATGGCGTTCGCTGTATCGAGCATGGCTTATTGATCGACGATGAGGCGGCAAAGTATGTGAAGAAGAACAATGTGGTTATCAGCACGCAGCTTGTCGTTTACCGTGCGCTCGCGGACCTGCCGGGGATCACTCCGACCAATCTGGAGAAACTCGATGTTGTGCTCAAGGGCCAGGAAAACCTGATCGCGCTGATCAAAAAATACGACATCACGACGGGTTTTTCGACCGACCTGATTGCCGGCATGTACCCGATGCTGACGCGGGAATTCACGGAGCGGGCCATGTACTGGACTCCGGCTGAAGTCCTCACTCAGGCGACCTCGGAAAGCGCCAGGGTCATTCGCATGGCCGGGGGGCTCAATCGCCACGGCAACTTTGGTGAAATCCGTGAAGGTTGGGTAGCGGATATCCTGTTGATCAACGGCGAGCCGCTGGATGATATTTCAGTACTACGTGACCCGGACAACAATCTTGCCTTGATCATGAAGGGCGGCAAGATCGTTAAGAATCAGATCTCGGAATAGCCTACTGGCAAACAATGGTGTCGGTGGTTCGAGCGCAGTCCGGGGGCCAGCCGTATTCGTCCCAATAGCCGATGTACCCGGCCGACTGAATGATTTCGACAAAGCGCGGATCACTGCGAAAAGTGGCCATGTTCTGACGCCAAAAAGCAAACAGACTATTTGCTTCGAATGACCGGACATCAGACGCGATCGCAAATGCTTCATCCATGCGACCCAGGTTGGCGTAGTCGGAAACGAAATATGTCTTTGGTATTTGAGAAGTTGGATCATTAATGCGATCGAAATAGGCTTGCCTCGCATCATCGTCCCGATAGGCGGCCACTCGCGCGACCGCAACACCGTCAAGCCTCACCAATTTGGCTTCGAAGTCCGTGGCCAGCGCCAATGCCTCTTCAAATCGCCCTCGTTCCATCATCATGTCGCCAAGATCCAGGATCGCCCCAATATGACCCAACTGCACGGCCTGCCTTGTGTACTTTTCGGCCTGCGCATTGTCGCCGTCAAACCAGTACGCATAGCCGAGGACGCTATTGGTGCCCGGGCTAAGTGGGTCGAGCTGATAGGCGATGACTGCTTCGTCGAGTGCGGCGTCCCTGCGTCCGGTTGCTAACAGGTGCTCCGCGTACCAAAGGTGAGACGTTGAGTTCTTAGGCTCGTTTTCAATCGCGTTCTGATAGTGCGCTTCGGCGGCACTCCAGCGATGATCCATTCGTGCGAGGTCCGCAAGTACGGCATGCGCTTCAGCAATCGTCGGGTCGATCGCCAAAGCCTTTCTCGCGTCAATTAATGCCTGTGGATAATGATCCTCGCCGGGCTCGTCGCTGTAAGTTGGCATCGTAATGTGCGCACTGGCGAGACTGGACCAGGCCCGCGCGAATGCAGGATCCAAAGTTGTCGCTTTTTCGAACAACTCAATCGCTGTTGCAATATTCTTGCCGCCGCGCATTTGCCAGAAATATCGACCGCGCAGATAGTTTTCGTAAGCCTCCAGGTTCTCTGTAGGTGCCTCGCTGTTTTCGATGGCAGCTTCGCCGCCAGCGCCGAGCGCTACCTTGAGCGCTTCAACTATGTGTGCCGAGATCTCGTCCTGGATCGCGAATATGTCTTCGAGCTTCCTGTCGTAGGTCTCCGACCATAGATGCTTGTCGGTGCGAGCATCGATAAGCTGCGCGGTCACTCGGACAGTGGTACCGGCTTTGCGCACGCTGCCTTCCAGTATGTGGTCAACGCCCAGGCTGTTCGCGATTTGCGGAATACTGGTGTCCTTGCCTTTGAATGCAAACGATGAGGTTCTGGAAGCCACACGGAGTCCCTCTACCCGCACCAGCACATTCAGTAACTCCTCCGAGATGCCGTCGGAGAAATATTCGTTATTTGGATCATCCGACATGTTCACGAACGGCAACACGGCTATCGATTCATGCCCGTCTGTTTCGAGAACTTCCATCGTGTCGCTGGCCGGTCCTGGTGTACCCGTCGTCCAACGATGTGTGCCAATAGAGAAAAGCAGTGCAATGGTCAGACCGCCGATAATGATGTAATTGATTTTCTGGCCCGTCTCCTGGGTGATCGATGCAGACCGGTCGACATCCTTCTCGCGCTTGACACCCTCGGGCGTCATTTCGAAGGCCCAGGCGAAAATGACAGCTATCGGTAATCCGAGTACCAACAATAGCAGCAGGGTCTTCATGACCCAGTCCGGCGCACCGAAGCTGTCGAGCGCAAGTTCGGCGACCTGCGCGACGAGCCAGGCAACGATCGAGTAGGCGATCGCTACGCGAAACACATTGCGGCGTTTGAGTTCCCCAAAAATTGACATACAGCTCTCAGTGGCTTTGCACGGTCATTGACCGGTTGAACAAGGATGGCCTGAACGGGGCGAAAATTCTAGTTTTTACCAGTGTGAACACTGCAGAAACAAAAAAGCCCTCACGAAGAGGGCTTTCTCGAATTTGGCTCCCCGACCCGGACTCGAACCAGGGACCAATTGATTAACAGTCAATCGCTCTACCAACTGAGCTATCGGGGAATTGGTCTGCACCAGGGCCCATTGCTCTTACGGTG
>JAOUNH010000091.1 GCA_029881055.1 Gammaproteobacteria bacterium | reverse complement strand
GCTCGTCGCGGGTAACCTGGGTCGGGCTATCGTCAAGTTGTCTGCCGTTGAAAAGAAATACCACGCGATCACAGCGCCGGCGAAAGTGTTTCAATCGCAGCAGAGTTTTGTCGATGCATTCAACAACGGTGAACTCGAACAGGATTTCGTTGCGGTGTTGTCCTGCCAGGGGCCGCGTGCGAACGGCATGCCGGAGCTGCACAAACTGACGCCCTATCTCGGCGTGTTGCAGAACCGCGGATTCAAAGTTGCCCTGGTCACGGACGGCCGCATGTCCGGTGCCTCCGGCAAAGTTCTTGCCGCAATCCAGGTAACACCCGAAGCTGTCTGTGGCGGGATCGTCGCAAAAATACGCGACGGAGACCGGATTACTATCGATTCCACCAGGGGTGTGTTGTCTGTAGCGAGCGATGACGACATCGAAGCCAGGGAGGCGATTGTGAAAGTGGCGCCGCAGCAGGGCATGGGTCGCGAGTTATTTGCCGTGTTTCGCGAGCGGGCAGGCACGGCGGAATCCGGCGGTAGCGTGTTCGAGTGCGGCGAGACAGCAGGTGTGAGAGCATAAGCCGCGGCACCCGCGGGGACATTCATGGCACAAAGCTCCTTATTGATCGGCGACATCGGCGGCACCAACGCACGCTTCGCACTCGCAGACCCGGACCAGGTCGCCTTCAGCGATGCAATGACCTTGAAGTGCGCTGATTTCGCTTCGGCTGACGCGGCGATTCAACGCTACCTGGAGGAGATATCGGCACCCGCACCGACCGTGATTTGCCTGGCAGCGGCGGGTCCGTTGATCGGTGATTCGATCAAGGTCACTAACAACCACTGGAACATCGCTGCCAAAGACGTCGGCGGCGTTTTCAAGATTGATTCGGTGCGCTTGCTGAATGATTTCGAGGCACTGGCGTATTCGATTCCTTTTCTTGGTGAAGATGATTGCGCACCTATCGGGCTGCCTGTGCCGAGGAAGTTGCCGGACGACAAATTTAACGTAGCCATCATCGGGCCGGGCACCGGGCTCGGGACCGCCGGACTATGTCGCCGTGGCGATTTGTTTATTCCGATCTCGGGCGAGGGTGGTCATACCGGATTTTCGCCGGAATCGCAGGTGCAGATCGAAGTATTGAAAGTCCTGCGCGAGCGCTTCGAGCGCGTGTCGGTGGAGCGCCTGGTGTCGGGTTCAGGCATTGAGAATATTTACAACGCGCTCACCTTGATACACGGCGAGAAAAGAACGCAACTGACTGCAGCGGAAATTTTCGCAGCGGCAACGACGGACAATGAACCGCGAGCCAAGGAAACGATCAGCCTGTTTTTCGACATTCTGGGGCAGGTGGCAGGTGATCTGGCCCTGGCGCTGGACGCCCGTGATGGCGTCTTCATTGCCGGCGGTATCGCCAAACGTTATCCGGATCTTCTCGCCAGCAGCGGGTTTCGCAATGGCTTCGAAAGCAAGGGCAGGCATCGCGCCCTGATGGAGAGCATTCCGACACAGCTCATCACGCACGCGGAGCCGGGGCTACTGGGCTCCGCTTATTGCGCGCGAGCGTTATCGTCGTTCTGAACAGCAGGTCCCGGTCTTGGCACTGAGGTAATGCCAACCTGGTGACGCGGAAACTCGCTCGCATCGATCGTTTCGAGATAGCCGTGCCAGGCGGCATAGCCGATCACCGGCACGATCACGACCAGCCCGATAAAGGCCGTCGCGATTCCAATCAGCAACGAAACAATGATCAGCGTCAGCCAGACGATCATGGCTCTTTTGTTGCGCAGCACCGCGTTCACTGAGGTGACGATCGCCGTAACGCTGTCGACGTCTCGATGCATGATCATCGGCAAGGAGAAAGCGCTGGCCGAAAAAGTAATGGCTGCAAAAATCGCGCCGATTGCAGTGCCGAACCCGAAAAACGCGATGAGCTCCATCGTCGTGGTGTCGCCGTCCGTGGGAAAGAAAACACTGACCATGACAGCAGCGCGGGCCCAGACCAGGAATATCACCATGAGTACCAGCGCAAACACCATTTCATTGCCGAAATGACGTTGCAGCGCGGCGCGAACACTTCTGGTCATCAGCGGCTGCTGACCGCGTTCAAGTTGCGCGCTGATCGCGTACAGGCCGATGCAGGTGAGGGGTGCGAGGAATACGAATCCGCCGAGCATTGCAAACATGAACCACTGACTGCCCTGCGTCCAGGCCAGCACAATAACGGCGGCGATCAGGATGGCAACTGACAGTCCGTAAGCCAGGCTGGGCTGTGGTGCGTGCAAAAGGTCCGCGATTCCTGCCCGAACCCATGCGAACGGCGCCCAGGGCGAAAGTTTCCTGCAAGGTGCAACAAACGGCAGGTCGTTGCGGTTAATCGGAGCCTTGGCTTCGTCCGTCATTGTCGATTGCCCCGCTTACTTCGTTGGACTCTCCAGGACGCGGACCGCAACCTGCTGCCCCGTCACTGAATAAGCAATGTATTCGTAGCGCAACCCGGATTTCGCGACAAATTCCTGGAATGCCTTGAACTCGTGTTGCCGCCATCGATGGAAATTATAGTACTCGTCGAAGAGGATTATCGAGCCCGGCCGCAGACGCGCTCCCAGGAGGTCGAAAATCGTCACCGTCGAAGAATACAGGTCGCAGTCGACGTGCAGGAAAGCGATTGGGTCCGCATGCGTGTCCAGGAATCCGGGCAGCGTTGCGTCAAAATAGCCCACGTGAAACTCGACGTTATCCGGCACCTTGGGCATCTTCTTTTGTGCAAACGCACCGATCGGATTGCCGTTCCAGTGTTCCTGGATGCCTTCGAATGAATCGAAGCCGTGCACCGGGCCACTGACGGCGGAGGCTATCCAGCGCATCGACTTGCCGCGTCCAACGCCAAACTCCAGGTACAGGCCCGGAATCTTCACCTGTTCGAGCGTGTACTTGACCAGCTGCGGATGTTTCTCGAAATACGGCGCATCGACCATGTTCGCCTTGATGTAGTCGAGCGTGTCCCGCTTTGCTTCGAGGTTCATGTCCAAAAGCAGGTTCGACGAATAATGCTTGAGCATGAATCGCCGGAAGAGGAATTCGCTGAGCGTGCGCTTGAAAAGTGGCATGGAAGGGTCTCGAAAGCAGCGATCTGAACGCCGCGTAAGGTATCACAGGAATCGCCAGAAAGTGCGCCAGGTCACGCTCGGAAACGGGCCTGGACCGTACACTTTGCCAACGTTCCCTAGCTTATGTTGGATAGCTGCGAAGGTTATGTCAAATACGATCGTACCTGCACCCCTGCAAACCAGGATGTCAGTGACACTGGTGATACTCATCAGCGCATTCATGGCGGTGAGCTATACGGTATTGCAGTTGGTTATCGCGCCTGCCTTCGATGACCTGGATATCGCCGCGGCCAGGTCGGACCTGCACAGGGCCGAATCCGCGCTGCGCAATGATATCGAGAACCTCGAAGCCATTACTGCCGACTGGGGCCCCTGGGACGACATGTATGCCTACACCACTGGCCAATACCCGGGATTCGAAAGTTCCAACCTGAATCGGCCGACGCTGGCCAATCTCGGCCTCGACCTGCTCGTGGTCTATGCCGCTGAGGGACGATTCCTTTGGGGTCACTACCGGGCGGATCAGAAGTCGGTATCGATGAACACGCTCAACGCCCTGATTCCGAATGACACGGATATCGCCGCTTTGGCCGTGCACGATGAAAACTCGTATCGCACGGCTGGTTACGTTCGTACGGTTCACGGACCGATGATCATCAGTTCTCGAGCCATACTGCGCTCTGATGAGACGGGCCCGATCGAAGGCGCAGTTGTGATGGGGCAGTTCCTGAACGAGGCGCACCTGGCGAAACATCGCGAACGTACCGATGTTGACATCGTTCTTCAGCCGGCCGACGCAAGCACAGCGCCAATAGAAACCATCGAATTACAGGCAGAAGTCGTCTCTGCTCGAAAACCGCTCCCGGATATTGCGGGCCGGCCGTTCCTGGTTTTGCAGACGAATACACCGCGAGAGATATCCAGTCTTGGCACGCATACGATTAACGTGACGATGCTCTTCCTGTTCATCGCTGGCGCGCTGGCAGCCGGATTCATGTGGTTCACCTTGCGTCACAACATACTGCGGCCAATCGGGAAACTCTCGGCCTACATCGCCGACATTCGCAGCAGCGGAGATTTGTCGCGGAAATTGTCCATGCACCACCACGACGAGATCGGCGTCCTGGGAAAACAGTTTGACACCCTGGTTACCGAAGTTCACAACGCCCGCCAGGCATTGCTCGACCAGTCATTCAAGGCCGGTAAAGCCGATACGGCGGCGGAGGTGTTGCACAACATCCGCAACGCGATGACGCCGATGATTAACGGTATCGATCGAGTGCGTAAATCCTTTAACGTGACGAAAAACCTCCGGATCGCGGAATCAACGAAACAGATCGCTGATCCGAATTGCCCGCCGGAACGAAAACAAAAATTCCTCGACTACATTGTTGCGTCGTTCGAGCACATCGAGAATACAGGCAACGACGCAATGGCGGATCTCGAAATTGTTGCTTCCCAGGCCAAGCAGGTGGAGGGCATTCTCAGTGATCAGGAGAGGTTTGCGACAGTAGCCCCGGTTGTCGAGAACGTCATGGTTGACGACGTGTTAGGTGAAGCCGCAAACATCATCCCCAGGGAAAACCCGAAGACCGTGGAGCTGACGATGGCCGGCGGCCTCGAAAAGTTTCGAGTTCGGGCCCATCGCATTGGATTGCTGCAGGTCATGGGAAATCTCATATTGAACGCCTACGAATCGATTAAACGCGCCGGCATGCCGGCCGGGCAAATCTCGCTGACAGCCTGCAGTGAAATGGTTGATGACACGGCCATGATCCGTGTAATCGTTCGCGACAACGGCGGTGGCTTCAACAAGGAAACGGAGTCGGTGATTTTCCGGCGTGGGTTCACATCGAAGTCCGAAAGTGAATTTACGGGTCTTGGTCTGCACTGGTGTGCCAATGCGGTGGCGAGCATGGGCGGGAAGATTTCGGCCTCGAGCGAAGGCGAAGGCTGCGGGGCAGAATTTCACGTGCTGCTTCCTGCTGCGCAGGGAGGTTGATCGTGTACACAATCCAGAATCGGGAAATAATCAAAGTACTCGTCGCCGACGATGACGAGCGGGTGATCGAATGTTACCGCGAAGCTTTCGGCAGCGAGGAACCGACTCGACAAATGCGCGCCCTGAGTGCGCTTACCGCTGAACTCTTCGACACTACGAGAGAACTCGAGGACCAGCCAAAATTTGAAATCGTGACCTGTAATCAGGGCGCCGATGCTATACAGGCGGCAGCAATGGCGCGTGACGAAGGCGAACCGTTTGACGTTGTGATACTCGATGTCCGTATGCCGCCCGGTATCGATGGTGTGGAAGCCGGCTACCAGATTCGCAAGCACGACCCGGATGTCGAAATAGTTTTCGTGAGCGGCAATTCAGACATGCCGATTGAAGAAATGCAGCGCCGCGTTCCGCCCCCCGTGCGCCTGCACTGTTTCCACAAACCCTTGTCGTTCGTACAGCTTGCGGAAGATGTCGTCAAAATGGTGCGGGCACAATGAGCGGCGCTGTCAATCGCATACTGGTCGTCGATGACGACGCGATGCTCATCAGCGAGTATATCCGTTGCCTTGGCGAGGACTTTGAACCGGATCTCGGTGCAACGACGCTGACGGACCTGGAGAAGGTTTTGTTCGGTGATGACACCGACGAACGCGGCGCCGTCAAGTTCGAAGTGCATACGCGCAACCAGGGCGAGGCAGCGGTTGAAGCTGTGGCTGCTGCTGTCGAAGCGGGCCAGCCGTACTCTATTGTCTTCGTTGACATACGTATGCCGCCTGGCATCGATGGCATCGAGGCAGCGAAGAGGATCAGGATGCTGGATCCTAACGTCAACATAGTTGTCGTAACCGGGTCGGTCAGCCCGGCACCCGAATCGCTGGGCAAGCAGATACCTCCAGCCGACAAAGTCTTTTTCTTCCAAAAACCGTTTCACGCACTGGAGTGTCGTCAGCTTGCGGCGGCACTGTGCGGCAAGTGGCATGCGGACAGGGCCCTCCGCCGCGCCAACGAGGACCTCGAAAGGCGCGTTGAAGAACGAACGACTGCGTTGCAGAAACTCGCGTACTTCGACGTGGTCACGCGACTACCGAACCAGCTCTTGCTGATCGAAGAACTTAAGAAGCTGATCGAAAGGGCGGAGGACACCGAGGGCGATACGGTCGTTGTACTTATCGACATCAATCGTTTCAGCTTCATCAATGAGACCATGGGCTACGATTCCGGCACTGAGTTACTGCGATCCATTGCAAACCGCCTGTCCCGAACGTTTTGCGACGATCAGGGCCATCGCATGGCAGTGGTCGGACGTTTTGGTGCAGATGAATTCGCGATCCTGGCACCTGGTATTCAGAATGATTCCGAAATCCGGGAGCTGGCAGAGCTCGTGAGGGAGACGGTAGAGGCCCCATTCCTGATCAACGGCCGGGATCTGTTTCTCAAAGCGAGTATCGGCGTTTCCTGGCACCCGGTGCATGGACGCGACGCCAAAAGCGTGTTTCGTTGCGCTGAGGCCGCGTTGCATCGGTCCATGAACGGCCTGAATACTTCGATAACTTACTACCACAGCGAGATGCGCTACCGTGCACGCTACAAATTCGATCTCGAAGTTGAGCTTCGCGGAGCGATCGAGCAAGGTCACATCACAGCGCATTATCAGCCGCAGCAATGCACAAAGACCGGTAACCTTGCAGGCGTCGAAGCTCTTGCTCGTTGGACACGCCCGGACGGATCGCTGGTTCCACCGTCCGACTTCATTCCGCTGAGCGAGGAGATGGGCATATCCGATGTGCTGTTCGAGTCCATCATGCGATGCGTATGTGCGGACGTTGCTAACTGGCGCAGGAGAGGCGACTGGAAGGTCCCTGTGAGCGTGAATCTCTCGGCGCACCAGCTGCGCAATCGTGACCTGGTCAGTCTGATTAAAGGCATACTCTCCAGCGAAGACATAGACAGGAAACTCATTAACCTCGAGCTAACCGAAACGGTGCTGCTGGAAGATCTCACAGTCGCCCAGCCGTTGCTTGACGACCTGGCAGCATTCGGAGTGGGTATCCATATCGATGACTTCGGTACCGGCTACTCATCGTTGAGCTACCTGGCGCAGTTGCCTGTGCAGACCATCAAGATCGACCAGGCCTTCGTTCGGCAACTGTCGGATTCCGATGCCAACAACCGGGTCGTTGAAGCGATTATCGCCTTGGGTAAGGCGATGCAGCTGGTTGTCGTCGCCGAAGGCGTCGAGACCGACCAGCAGTACGCCATAGTGCGGCGATTGGGCTGTGACCTCGTACAGGGGTACTTTATCGCAAGACCGATGTCGGCTGATCAGTTGATGACCTGGGTCGACGGGTACGAGGATACCCAAAGCATCAAGAAACGGTCGCTGGTTGCGGATTTCGACAGCAAGCGATAAGCATGGTGCGCTGTTCGTCGCCTGCCGTTAGAATGTCCGGCAGGTCGAAACTGACGAGTAGACGGAAGGGCGCCAATGATCGATGCACTTTTTCAGCAAACACCGCTGTGGCTGTTTTTCCCTGCCACGGTGGCAGTCGTACTGGCCTCCGTTGCCGGCGGTCATCGTCTGGGTCGACGAGTTCGCGGCAAGGAAGCGGATGAAACAGAAGCTCCGGCCGGTACTACCGTGGGATCGAACTTCGCCTTGCTCGCGTTTATCCTGGCATTTACTTTCAACATGACAGCGTCACGCTTCGATGCGCGAAAAGAACTATTGCTGGAAGAAATAAACTCCATTGGCACCACCTACCTGCGCACGGATTTCCTGCCGGAGCCGACGCGAAGTGCAGCACAGAAGTTACTTCGCGAGTACGTTGACATTCGTGTTCAAGGTGCCTCCGATATAGGCAAACTTCAGCAAGCAGTTAATGATTCCGAGTTGATTCAAAAAGAGCTTTGGTCACAGCTGGTTGAACTGACAACGCAGGATCATGATCCGAGATTGCTGAGTCTGTACATCCAGGCCTTGAACGACGTTATTGATAATCATGCCAAGCGCGTTACCGTCGGAACCCGGCACCAGATCCAGGGTGTCATCTGGCTGGCATTGTTTTTTGTCACCATGCTGGCGACAGGCGCGATGGGGTATCAATTCGGACTGACGGAGGCGCGCAGTAAGACGATGGTCATGGTGCTGTCCCTTTCTTTCTCAGCCGTGATCATGTTGATTGCCGATCTCGATAGATCTGGAGAAGGCTTGCTGCGCTTGGACCAGGCTCCGATGATTGAGTTGCAGGCCAAGATTGGCCAGACGCAGTTCGACTGATCATTCGCTGCCTGGACGATTGTTCACAGGCCACACTTTCAAAACTGAAATTTTGCTCTGATCGGGGTTTGCAGGTTATTCTCCTCGGCAGTGCCGCGCCGAAGAAGAAAGACGGCAATGCGTGTCAGGAATATTAACCAATCGTCACCACATAAAGTCGAAGCTAAACGGCAGCATTTATCGATACCAGCTGAACGATTTAGCGAATGTGTTGCGTCGACCGGTTGAATCCGCAGATGGGAAGCAGCCGCTCAGTTGCCTTCCTGGCGACCGTCTCAGAACGGCTAACAGCGGCGAATCGTGAAAGGCAAACTTGGGGACCGCTGGTTCGCCTTTTGTCCGATTCTGGTGTGACCAACCGGGCAATGATGGCGGCGTGTGCGCGAAACTGCCGTTCACGAATTCGACCCTTAAAATTAACCTATACTGACTTCTCCAGCAGTCTTATCATTGATCAAAAAATAATTACCAACCGAGACTAACGCCCATGAATATCTACACAGTCACGATATTTATCAGCATTCTGGTTTATGTGGCAGTCGGTAACTACGCTGGTCGCAAGGTGAAAAACCTCGAAGATTACTTCGTGGTTGGCCGTCAGGCACCCACCCTGCTGATCGTGGGTACCCTGGTTGCGAGTTTCCTCAGTACCAATACGTTCCTGGGGGACGCGGGTTTCATCTATGGGTTCAACACGGGTCGTTTGTTGATCCCCGCTCTATTCCTGGTCGGCTATATCTACGGCGCCATCTATTTCGGCCGCTACCTGCGCCGCAGTCGCTCATTGACGGTAGCCGGATATTTTGCCGACCGCTTTAACAGCCGGCGAGTGCAGGTGGTGGCTGGCATAACGGTGGTAGTCGGCATTGGCTTTTATCTCATTGCAGTCACTCAGGGTGTAGCGCTGATTTTGTCGAACCTTACGGCGCTGTCCTACACACAAGCCCTGGTGCTGGCCTGGGCGAGTTACACCTCGTTCACCCTGTACTCCGGTTCCCGTGGTGTGGTGCTAACCGATACGATGATGTTCCTGTTGTTCAGCCTGGTCAGTTTCCTGGCGATGTTCTCCATCTTTGAAACGCATGGCGGCTGGGTGGCGGCCATGGAAGGGCTTACTCAACTGGAATCCAAACCGAACCTGATGGCCTGGCACGGTATGTCGGGGCCCGGCGAGATCTGGCAGACACCAGCCGATTTCCTGATCTGGTATCTCATTATCAGCGTAGGCTGGAGCTTCGTGGCGGCTGTAAGCCCGTGGCAATCCAGCCGTTATCTGATGGCCAAGAATGAACAGGTGGTGCTGCGTTCCGCGGCAGTGGCAGCGATCAGTATCGCGGTTGTACAAATGGTTGTATTCATGGCCGCCTCGATGGTGAATCTGAGCAATGAAGCCATTGAGCCCAGAGAGGATGTCTTGATCTGGGCATCTACCAACATTCTCACACCCATGGTGGGTGCCCTGGTACTGGCAGGCCTGGTTGCCGCCGGCCTGTCTTCGGCTTCTACCTTCCTTTCTCTGGCTGGGTTCAACTTCAGTAACGATATTTTCCAATTGAAATCAACAGAGGATAAGGCCAGGTTGAAGTTCAGCAGAACGATGATGCTGCTGGTGGGCGTTATAGCGCTGGTCGTTTGCCTGTCCATTGAGCAGCATATTTTCTGGCTAACCTATTTTGGTGCCACCCTGTTCGCTTCTGCCTGGGGCCCTGTGGCCTTGATGAGTGTCTGGAGTAGCCGAATCACCGCCAGTGCTGCCTTTTGGGGCATTGTTTCGGGTTTTCTGGGCAATACCATTCCCAAGCTCCTGTCCACAATGGGCCTGATCGTCTTACCCGTCTACCTCGACCCCATTCTTATGGGCGGAATCATCAGCCTGGTGGTGGTGCTGGTCGTGTCGGGCAATACCCGCGTTACCGATATTGAGCGCCGCAATCGCCTGGCTTTGCTGGATATTCCTGCGGAGGAACTGGATGCGACCGAGGCAAGAAAAACCCTGTACTACGCTTATGCTTTGGGAGTGTTTGGTGTAGCGATAACGCTGGGCATGTTGCGCTTTTATGTTTTGCCCTATCAACAAGCGGTGTTTGCTGATGGGCGAGAGTTTCGCTTTGACTGGTTTAGCGGTGAGGCAATGTTTGCTTATTGCTGGGCCATCATATTTTGTTTCCTGGCCTGGGTGATGCGCCGCGCCATTCATAGTTATTACCTGCCCAAGAAAACAAAAGCCGCTTTGATGCCGAATGAGGCAAAGGCCCAATAATCAAGGGGTCTTAGTTGGAGAGAGCTGTCGGGCAAATTCAAGGCGTGCCCCAACTATTATGCAAGAGTTACGATCGCCAGGGCCGGCTGAAGCGAGCGGCAAGTTCTGACACAAATCTGCCGCTGAGGCGAACAATGAGTATACGAAGCGAAGCAGTTGCTCAATGACATGGTCTAGGCGCGATAGTTTGTTCGAACCGCGCTACCAGTTCTACGATCACAACAGCCACGCCGTGACTGGCGACTGCCACGGTCCACCAAATCAGGGGCCACAGCATTACGAAGGTGCCGTCTGCGCCTTTATTCCTCTACTCCTGCACATTGCTTAATTTCGACACCGCCGTAGAGTGCCGGAAAGAAACAGGTTTGCAACGCCAGCCAGCCGCCAGCCAGCCGCCAGCCACGTGCCACGAGTAGCTGGTTGACAATAAAGGCGAATGAATCACTGCGACGACGGTGCGAGATCTACGGGGCTACTCGTCGCACCATGCAGATCGCCGTGCGTATAAAAATATGCCGAGCAGGGC
>JAOUNH010000090.1 GCA_029881055.1 Gammaproteobacteria bacterium | reverse complement strand
TCGGTAGGCCAGACGCTGACGTTCGACGAAATCGTCGGCAGCAGCAGATCGCCCGAAATCAGGACGTTGCGGTTCGCATCGTACAGGCAGGCATGTTCCGGCGAGTGCCCGCCGCCCGTTATTACGCTCCAGTGGTGCGCCCCCACGGGGAGTACGTCACCGTCGCTCATTCGCTTGTAGGCCTCGGGCATAGGTGTAACAAACTTGCCGAAGAATCCGAAGGCTTTCTGGTAATCATGCAGCTGTTCGTCCGTGAACCCGGCGTCCTTATAAAAGTGCACGCCTTCTTCCGGTGCCTCGCGGCCCGTATCGGCGACGAGAATCCGGCACATCATGTATTCGTCGCGCGTCATCCAGAGATCGACGTCAAAATGATGCGCAAGAAAGCCCGCGCAACCAACGTGGTCCGGATGCATATGCGTGACGATGATGTGTGATGCGGGTTTGCCACGCATGGCGCCGTCAAAAACCGCTCGCCAGTGGTCCTGGGTCTCGCCGGTGCCGACGCCAGTGTCGACAATCGCCCATCGCTCGCCATCCTCGAGCAACCAGAGGTTGATGTGATTAAGTGCAAACGGCAGCGGCATGCGCAGCCAATCGATGCCGTCGACAATATTCAGGGTTCCGCCGTCGTCAGGTTTTGCGGCGTATTCGTATTCGATACTCACGCGCCATGGTGACACGGCTAACGAAAAAAGCCGAGACTTATGCAGCTATGGCGGCGCTCGCGAGCGTTAGATTTTTCATGGCAGCAGTAATTTCGCGTCGGGTCAGCTCCACGGACGCTTCCTTGACCGGTCCGTAACCGCGGATTTTCATGTACAGGGTCACGATGTCGGTTGCGGCCTGCAAATTGTCTGCATGCAGGATAGCCAGCAGCTCGTCGAGCGTGTGCTCGAACTCATCAATAAGCGCACGCTCCATGCGTCGCTCGGCGGTGTAACCGAAAATATCGAAGGCTGTGCCGCGCAAGCCCTTCAGTCTTGCGAGTACCCGGAAGACAGGGAGTATCCACGCGCCGAATTCCTTTTTTCTCGGTCTGCCGCGGGCATCCCTGCCGGCATTCAAAATTGGCGGCGCCAGGTGGAACCGGAATTTGGCTTTCGCACCAAACGAACTACGCACCGATTCGAGGAATTCCCTGCGTGTGTGGAGGCGGGCGACCTCGTACTCGTCCTTGTAACTCAATAGCTTGAAATAGGCGCGGGCCACGGCGTCCGCCAGCCTGCCGTCACCGCCGAGAGACTTTTCGTGTTTCAGGACGGACGCCACGCGCACATCGAATCGCGCCGCGAGCTTTTCATTTTGGTACTCAACCAGAAAATCCCGGCGCCTTGCGACAACGGCATCCAGCGTTGCGTCGTCACCATCACTGTTGAGTGCCTGGGAAATCCGCTCGGGCTCGATGGCAGCCATACGCCCCCACGCGAACGCCAGCTTGTTGTTATCGACAGCAACCGCGTTTAGCTCTATCGCTCGCGTCAACGCCTGCAGCGACACAGGAACGAGGCCGCTTTGCCACGCAAAGCCGAGTAGCAACACATTGGCGTAAATCGTGTCGCCCAGCAGCTCGTTAGCCAGCTTGTTTGCGTTCAGTGTCAACAGATTGTCTGCACCGATAGCATCGCTAATCGCGTGCACCCGGTCGCTCGCGCGAAGATTTGCGTCTCGATGTTTGACGAAATCGGCGGTCGACATTTCTGCGGTGTTAACAACCGCGCGCGTATGATTTTTGCCGTACGTGCGGGATGCCTTCTTCGAGGAGCTCACGACAAGATCGCAGCCGATGAGCGCGTCCGCACGCGCCGCTTCAATTCGTACCTGGTTGATGTCTTGCGGGTTGGGCGCGATGCGGATGTAACTCAGGACCGGACCGAATTTCTGTGCGAAGCCCATGAAGTCCAGCACGCTGGCGCCTTTGCCCTCAATGTGTGCGGCCATCGTAATCAGCGCGCCGATCGTAATGACGCCCGTACCGCCCACGCCCGTGACCAGCAGGTCGTAGCACGAGCCGGTTGCGGGAATGTCGGGCAGCGGCATTTCATCAATGGGCGATGTCAGTACGGGCGCGGATGTGACTTCGGTCGCTCGCCGTGCAACGTCGCCTTCCACTGTAACGAAGCTCGGGCAAAAACCGTTGACGCAGGAATAGTCTTTGTTGCAGGTGTTCTGGTCGATCTGGCGTTTGCGACCGAAAGGCGTTTCTTTCGGTACGACAGACAGGCAATTGGATTCAACGGAACAGTCGCCGCAGCCTTCGCAGACGAGTTCGTTGATGACGACAAACTTCTTCGGGTCGACGAGCGTGCCGCGTTTTCGCCGCCGCCGTTTTTCCGTGGCGCAGGTCTGGGCGTAGATGAGGACCGTTACGCCCGGGATATCCCGCAGTTCGCGTTGCACGGTGTCCATGTCGCGCCGATGCGAAATTGTAGTGCCGGCGGGGAAATCGCTGCTGTCGAAGAGTTCGGGCTCGTCGGAAACCAGCGCGATGCGATCCACGCCTTCGGATCGCACGTTGTGCGCGATGGCCTGCACCGATATCGGCCCGTCGACAGGCTGACCACCCGTCATCGCGACGGCGTCGTTGTAAAGTATCTTGAATGTGATATTCGTTTTGGCGGCTATCGCCTGCCGGATAGCCAATGAGCCGGAATGGTAAAAAGTACCGTCGCCGAGATTCTGGAAGATGTGCTTTCTGCCGTTGAATAACGATCGCGCTATCCAGTTGACGCCTTCGCCGCCCATCTGCACCAGTCCGTCAGTGTCGCGATCCATCCAGTTGGCCATGAAGTGGCAGCCGATGCCTGCCAGCGCTTTCGAACCTTCCGGCACTTTTGTCGAGGTGTTGTGCGGGCAGCCGGAGCAGAAGTAGGGTATGCGTTTCGCGCCCGCGACTTCGATGCTGGCGCCGGGGTCCTGCAGCAATGTCTGCGCGCGCGTCGTGTAGGTGTTACCGCCGAATTCTCCGTCGAGCCGCTGCGCGACGATCTCGGCCAGTTGTAGCGGTGTCAGCTCGCCCACCCAGGGAATGAGCCGATGACCGTCTTCGTCTTCCTTGCCGACCATGCGCTTGGGCTTGCGGCCGGGATAGTCGTAGAAATGTTCCTTGAACTGACTCTCGATGATGCCGCGCTTTTCTTCGACAACCAGGACTTCGTGTTTGTCTTTCACAAAATCGAGAGCGCCGTTCGGTTCGAGCGGCCAGACCATGCCGACCTTATATACGTCGATGCCGACTTTGGCGGCATTGTTCTTGTCGATGCCGAGCAGTCGCAGCGCTTCCATAAGATCGAGGTGCGCCTTGCCGGTTGTCACGATGCCGAAGCGTGCGTTGGGAACGTCGAAAATTTTTCGATCGATCGGGTTCGCCGCCGCGAACGCCAGTGTTGCCGCTTTCTTGCTTTCGAGTCGTTCCTCGATCTGCGGACCGGGGAAGTCCGGCCAGCGATAGTGCAGGCCGCCTTCAGGCACCTCAAAGTCTTTGGGAATGACAAACTCAGGATACGGCGGCAGCTCAACCGACATTGCCGACTCAACAGTTTCCGAGATGGCCTTGAATCCCACCCACATGCCGGTGAACCGCGACAGCGCGATCCCATAGAGGCCGAAGCTCAGGTATTCGGCAACGCTCGATGGATTCAGGTTCGGCATCATGAACGTCATGAACGCGACGTCAGACTGATGCGGCATGGACGACGATACGCAACCGTGGTCGTCGCCGGCGACAACAAGAACACCACCGTGCGGAGAACTGCCGTAGGCATTGCCGTGCTTGAGCGCGTCGCCGGAGCGATCCACACCTGGACCTTTGCCGTACCAGATGCCGAAAACGCCATCGACTTCGCGATCAGGATCGGTCTCCACCTGCTGCGTGCCCAGTATCGCCGTTGCGGCAAGGTCCTCATTTACGGCGGGCAGGAACTCGACATTGCTTTCGGCGAGAAAAGATTTGGCGCGCCACAATTCCTGATCGAAGGCGCCAAGAGGTGAGCCACGGTAGCCGCTGATAAAGCCCGCGGTATTCAATCCGGCCGCGATATCCATGGTGCGCTGCATGAGCGGAATACGGACCAGCGCCTGGGTGCCGGTCAGGAAAACGCGGCCCGATTCACGGCGATAGCGGTCGTCGAGTTCGTAGTTGTCGAGGGGGTAGCTCATGCGCAAAGTGTCGCAGAATTCCGGTGAAGATTGTTGCCAATCATTTCAGTATTTGTGTGAAAAACGAAAAAATTTTCCGAAATAGTCAGAATTATGGCAAAATTACCCGAAATCCAGACAGGTGCAGACATGGTGCTCGAAACCAAAGATCGGCTGCTGCTCACCGAGTTGCAACGCGACAGTCGCCAGACGATGCAGGAACTGGCCGAGCGCGTCGGTATGTCGACATCGGCGTGCTGGCGCCGGGTCAAGGCGCTGGAGGCCGACGGCGTCATCAGTCGTTACACCGTAATCGTTGATCCGCGCAAGGCCGGCTTTGAGCTGTCGTCCATGGTGCATGTGTCACTGGCGAGGCACGAGCAGAAAAACGTCGAGCATTTTGTTCGCGAAGTGTCGCGCCATCCGGAGGTGCTCGAGTGTTTTGCCACGAGCGGTGAGGCTGACTTCCACATGCGCGTCGTGGTTGAAGATATGGATGCCTACAACCGCTTTCTCGATGACTTTGTTTTCAAGTTGCCGGGTGTATCCCAGGTGCGTTCGAACATTGTTCTCAAGGAAGTCAAATGGGACACGGCACTGCCGTTCCGCAATTAGTTCACTGTCGCCCAGTGTTCGTCGGTGGCAACCATCGTGAGTACATCGTACTGCGCGACGACGTCACCGTCCTGGTTCGTCACTTCCGAGTCCCATCGCACTTCGCCGTAGCCTGTGCCGGCGCGCAAGGTCTTCTGCTTGCAGCACAGCCGGACTTTAAGCGTGTCACCGTAGTTCACCGGTTTCGCAAAGCGCAGGTCATCGACGCCATAATTGGCGAGCACGGGGCCGAAGTCGGGATCAACAAACAGTCCCGCCGCGAATGACAGTATGAGATAGCCGTGTGCAACGCGGCCTTCGAAAAACGGGTTTTTTGCGGCGGCGACTTCGTCGGTGTGGGCGTAAAATTTGTCGCCTGTGAAATCAGCAAAGTGCTGAATGTCGTCGAGCGTCACTTCACGCGCATCAGTGATGAGCGTGTCGCCTAATTCCAGCTGTTCGAAGGTTTTGCGAAACGGATGCACGCCCGGGTCGCGCTGTTCAGCGCCCTTGATCCAGCGATGGCCGATGGCGGTGAGCGTTTGCGGTGCGCCCTGTATCGCTGTTCGCTGCATGTAATGCAATACGCCGCGGATGCCACCCATTTCCTCGCCGCCGCCCGCGCGTCCCGGACCGCCGTGAACCAGGTGCGGTAGCGGTGAGCCGTGGCCGGTCGATTCGCCCGCGCAGTGGCGGTTTATGACGAGCATGCGGCCATGATAGGCGGCCGTCCCCAGCACGAGTTCGCGTGCGATTGCGTCGTCATTCGTGAATATGGACTGCGCCAGGCTGCCGCCACCGAGGCGCGACAATTCGATGGCTTCGTCCAGCGTCTCGTAGGGCAGGACCGTGCTGACCGGCCCGAATGCTTCGACTGAATGCACGGATGCTGAGCTCAGTGGTTTCTCGCAGTGCAGCAGGGTTGGCATGAAGAACGCGCCCTTGCGAGCGTCCGCGTCGACGACATTGAAGTTGTCATTGCCGCCGTAAATCACTTTCGATTCCTGTGCCAGATCCGCGACGCGTGCGCGGACTTCGTCGCGTTGCCCCTGGCTGGCCAGGGCACCCATGTCGACGTCCTTGCTGCCGGGATTGCCGATGCGGATATTCGCGAGTGCCGCCGACAGGGCTTTGTGCAGCTCATTCGCGACGGCGGCGGGCGCAATGATGCGACGTATCGCCGTGCATTTCTGGCCGGCTTTGCTGGTCATCTCGCGCACGACTTCCTTGATATAGAGGTCGAACTCCGGCGTACCCGGAATCGCGTCCGGTCCCAGGATCGAGGAGTTCAGCGAATCCGTCTCGGCCGTGAAGGCGACCGATTCGCTGACGATTGTTTTGTGTTGCTGCAAATACTCGGCCGTATTCTTCGAGCCGGTAAACGCGACCGTGTCCTGGCAGTTCAGGTGATCGAACAAGTCGCCAACGCTGCCGCAAATTAATTGCAGCGCACCGGCGGGCAAAATGCCGCTCGCGTTGATCCGGCGTACCATGAGTTCAGTAAGGTAAGCCGTTGACGATGCCGGTTTTACGATCGCCGGGACGCCGGCCAGTAAAGTTGGCGCCAGCTTTTCCAGCATGCCCCAGCACGGGAAGTTGAAAGCGTTGATGTGTACGGCGGCACCGAGTTTTGGCGTGAAGATATGCTGCGCCGTGAAGGTGCCGTTTTTCGATATCTGCTCGGGCGGGCCGTCGAGGTAGACGAAATCGTTCGGCATTTCGCGGCGGCCCTTGCCGGAGTAGACGAAGAGCGTCGAAATACCGCCCTCGATATCGACCCAGCTGTCTGCTCGCGTTGCGCCCGTCGCTGTCGACAGCGCATAGAACTCCTGCTTGTGCTCCATCAGGTAGACCGCGAGTGCCTTCAGCATTTCCCCGCGTTGATGAAATGTGAGTTTGCGAAGATTGGCGCCGCCCACCTTGCGTGCGTGATGCAGCACGCCGGCGAAGTCGAGGCCGTCGCTCGTGATGCGCGCGACAGGCGCACCGTCAACGGCGCTGGTCAGGAGGCTGCCGTCGCCACCGCCCTCTATCCATTCGCCCTGCACCAGGCTGCCGAGTTTTTTAATCATACGAATAGTGGCCGGAATTGAAAAAATGTGTATCAGATTGTACGGTCAGCCGAATCGAAAGCAAGTGAGCCCCTAATGAAGGTCGAAACGGCGTGTCGCAGGCTCGTCAGGAATTTCAGCGCAAGGCCTACCTTGCGATCGGGCTCATTGATTACGACTGTTTTTGGCGATGCCATTGCGCCGCGTGGCGGTAATGTGTGGCTGGGCAGCCTGATCGCGGTCATGGCCGATTTTGGTTTGAGCGAACGACTGGTCAGGACGTCGGTATTTCGACTGACCAGGGACGGCTGGTTGCAGGCGGAGCAGATCGGGCGGCGTTCGTATTACAGCCTGAGCGCGGAAGGGCGGGAGCGATTCGAAGAAGCCACACATCGTATCTATGCCGTGCCGACGGGGACCTGGGACGGTCGCTGGTGTTTGCTGCTGCTGTCGGGCCTGGATACGGCCAGCAAAGAAACTGCACGCAAGGAATTCGGTTGGCTGGGATTCGGTCAGTTGTCGGCCAATGTGCTTGCCCATCCGTCGCCGGATCTCGCGGATATCGACAGTGTCAGCAAGCGCATCCGCGTTGGCGATGCGCTGGTGGTCCTCGAAGGGCAGACGGTACGCAACGACGAGGGCATGCGGCGACTCGCGCAAAGTGGCTGGAACCTCGCCGACCTGAACGATCGCTACGAGCAGTTCGTCAGGATGTTCAGGCCCGTGATGACAGCGATCGGGAATTCTCGGAAAATCGATAATAAACAGGCATTTATAGTGCGCACCTTGCTGATTCAGGAATACCGGAAGGTGCTGTTGCGCGATCCTTTGCTGCCGCAGGAAATGCTGCCAAGCGGATGGAAGGGGAGCGCGGCTTATCATCTGTGCAGAAATTTGTATTTGGCGACTCACCGGGGCGCGGACCATTATCTCGGAGAAGTCATGGAAACGACGGACGGCCCCCTGCCACCACCGGGTGCGGCATTCTGGACTCGGTTTGGAGGGCTTAACGATGACTAAACTGGAAATGGCGCAACGCTGTGCTGAAGCTATGTGGAAGGACGACAAGGCGTCGCACGCGTTGGGGATCACTATCGACGTTCAGGAGGCCGGCTGCGCCACTGCACGCATGACAATTCGCAGCGACATGGTGAATGGCCTGGACGTCTGTCACGGCGGCCTCGTATTTGCCCTGGGTGACACGGCCTTCGCGTTCGCATGCAACGCGTACAACCAGCAATCCTTTGCGGCGAGCTGCAATGCGGATTTTCTGCGGCCCGCGTTGCTGGGTGATGTGCTGACTGCAACGGCAAGTGAGGACTACCGGGGGCGCCGATCGGGATACTACACCGTGAAGATACATAATCAGCGCGCCGAACTCGTTATGTTGTTCCGCGGCCGCTGTGGCAGCAACGGCAAGCCTTTATTGCCTGAATAAAGTGATACAAACACCGTTGAATTGACTAAAATACCGTGACACATTAAGCCACGAAGAGTGGAGTGAGCAATGTACACACAGGGCCTGGACCAGGGCGGAAGAGACCAGCAGGCGGCCGTTGAAACGGCTGAGCAGCTCGCTGCCTTTCAGAAGCGCATCGACGCGGAAGAGAAGATCGAAGCCAAGGACTGGATGCCGGAGGCTTATCGGCGCACGCTGGTGCGGCAGATTTCACAGCACGCACATTCCGAGATCATCGGCATGCAGCCGGAAGGCAACTGGCTGACTCGCGCGCCGTCGCTGAAACGGAAAGCGATTTTGCTGGCAAAAGTGCAGGACGAAGCCGGCCACGGGCTGTACCTGTATTCGGCTGCAGAGACCCTGGGCGTGTCGCGCGACCAGATGGTTGCGGACCTTCTCTCCGGCAAAGCGAAGTACTCGAGCATCTTCAACTACCCGACCCTGAGCTGGGCGGATATCGGCGCCATCGGCTGGCTTGTCGACGGTGCGGCGATCATGAACCAGATTCCCCTGTGTCGTTGTTCGTACGGACCCTACGCGCGTGCGATGGTGCGTGTGTGCAAGGAAGAAAGTTTTCATCAACGGCAGGGCTTCGACATCATGCTGAACCTGTGCCGGGGAACAGACAGGCAAAAGGCCATGGCACAGGACGCGCTTAACCGTTGGTGGTGGCCGTCGCTGATGATGTTTGGTCCGAACGATTCGGAGTCCACGCATTCGGCCCAGTCCATGGCGTGGAAGATCAAGCGTTTCAGTAACGACGAGCTGCGACAAAAATTTGTGGACGTGACCGTTCAGCAAGCCGCTTTTCTGGGTATCAGCGTCCCTGACGATGATCTGAAATTGGACGAGGCCAGCGGTCATTACAATTACGGCGAAATCGACTGGCAGGAGTTTATCGACGTGATCGCGGGCAACGGACCCTGTAACCAGCAGCGGCTCGATAAACGCCGGCGTGCGCACGACGATGGCGACTGGGTGCGCGAGGCGGCGCAAGCCTACGCGAACAAGCAGGCTGCGCGCGTCGCGGCCTAGTCGGCCTGGAGGCAACATCATGACGAAACAGGAATGGCCACTTTACGAAGTCTTTATTCGTACCAAGGCGGGCTTGAGCCACCGGCATGCGGGCAGCGTGCACGCGCCGGACGACCAGATGGCACTTAGCAATGCGCGCGACACTTACACGCGGCGCAGCGAAGGCGTTAGTCTTTGGGTCGTGCGCTCGGATCGCATCGTGGCCTCGGACCCGGCCGAGACCTCAGCGTTTTTTGAGCCAGCGGAAGACAAGATTTACCGGCACCCGACCTTTTATGACATTCCCGATGGGGTAGAAAACCTGTGACCTCGGACGAGACACGCATTGCTTACACCCTGCGCCTCGCGGACAACGCGCTGGTGCTCGCTCAGCGCATGGTCGAAATGGTCGCGGCGGAGCCGGAGCTCGAGGAAGAACTTGCGAACGCAAATTTTGCGCTCGACTACATCGGGCAGGCGCGCATGTTGTATACGCACGCGGGTCAACTCGAAGGGAAGGGACGCAGCGAAGATGACTTTGCCTTTGTTCGCGACGAACACGAGTTTCGTAACCTTCTGTTGCTGGAGCAACCGAACGGTCATTTCGGGGATGCGTTGGTGCGGCAATTCCTGTTTGAAACCTGGTACCTGCACTTGCTTGACGGGCTGATCGCCTGTTCCGAACGCGGCCTTTCTGAAATTGCAGCGCGTGCAATCAAGGAAGTGAAGTATCACAGCCGGCACAGCTCGCAGTGGCTGGTGCGACTCGGCGATGGTACCGAACTCAGTCATGAACGCGTGCAGGCATCGCTGGACGATGCATGGCGATACACGGGAGAGATGTTTGCCGCCGACGAAATCGATGTCGCATTCCAGCGCGAATTCGACGGGCCGGATCTCGCCGCGATTCACAAGTTGTGGCGGCGCGATGTCGAGAAAACGGTAGCAGAAGCAACCCTGCGATTGCCGGACGACGATTGGATGTTGAGTGGCGGCAAGCAGGGGCGGCACAGTGAACACCTCGGCTTCCTGTTGGCCGAAATGCAGTATTTGCAACGCTCGTTTCCGGGTGCGACGTGGTGACGAACCCGGTCAGCGTCGCGCAGGTTTACGAGTGGCTCGGCGAAGTGCCGGATCCCGAGATTCCGGTCCTCAGCATCCTGGACCTCGGCATCGTTCGCGACGTTTCAGTCAAAGATAAGGTGACAGTGACCTTAACTCCGACCTATTCGGGCTGCCCGGCGACGGAAGTTATCGAGGATAGCGTGCTTGAGGCGCTCAAGGGCCGCGGTATCGACGACGTCGTCGTGAATCGCGTGCTCTCGCCACCCTGGACTACGGACTGGATCACGGAAAGCGGCCGGGACAAGTTGCGGCAATACGGCATCGCGCCACCCAGTCGCAGTCGCGAGATCGCGTGCCCGCAATGTGAGTCGCTGCATACGGAACTCGTGAGTGAGTTTGGTTCGACCGCCTGCAAGTCTTCCTGGCGCTGCAAGGATTGCCTCGAGCCCTTCGAATACTTCAAGTGCCTATGAAGCAATTTCACTCACTCAAGGTTGTTGGCAAGGTGCAGGAGACACGGGACTCCGTGCGTATCGCCCTCGAGGTTCCCGAAGCCTTGCGAGCCGAGTATGCGTTCCAGGCCGGACAGCATCTGCCGGTCCAGATCGAGCGCGACGGCAAGAAGATCCGGCGTACCTACAGCATATGCTCGGAGCAGGGCGCGTGGCCGCTACAGATCGGCGTACGTGTGCAGCCGGGCGGGCAGTTCTCGGAGTTCGCGTTTAACGAGCTCGAGATTGGCGACTCGCTGGATGTCATGCCACCGAACGGGCAATTTCATGCGACGCCGGATGCCAGCAACGAAAAGAACTACGTCGCGTTCGCGGCCGGAAGCGGCATAACGCCGATTTTGTCGATCATTGCAACGGTGCTCAAGACCGAGCCGCGCAGTCGTTTCGCCCTGTTT
>JAOUNH010000247.1 GCA_029881055.1 Gammaproteobacteria bacterium | reverse complement strand
CTTGCTGCAGAAAAACCTGACGGTGCGCTGCCGCCGCAGGTAAGCGCTACGCCTTACCCTGCGCCGCTTCCTGTAGCTGGCGTTGCGCGTCAGCAAACTGTTCCGCCGCCTTATGCAGGTAGGTCGCTGCCTCCTCATCGTAACCATCCGCTGACGCAGACCAGACCCGGTTGATATAGCGTTCGCCGGCGGCGAAACTGCTCATGATGTCCGCGTAGGCCTGCAAGCCGAACAGGTGCACCATGCTGCCCCTTGCATCCGCAAAGCGTCGCAGATCGTCCCGCAGCTTGAGATCTATGCGATCGCGAAGATTGCTGCCTTGCGCCGCGCGGTCACCGACGATCTCGCCGAGATCACGGACGACGTTCTGCAGGGACTCACGCAACTCACCGCGATTGACCTCGAGTACCTCCTCGGATCGGGCATGGGCGGAAGCCTGGGTCTTCGAAATCACGAGACCGGCAATCGCGATGACGGCTGCGCCGACGAACATCGTCCAATTCACGTTCTGCACATCAAGTGCCGTCGCGTATGCGCCAGCCAGGAAACCGGCGGCCAGAAGGACAAAACCTAGTTTCTTCATTGTTCTCCCCCTTACGACTTCAGCACGATGGACAGCGCATCGCCCACGCCGACGAGCGCCTCACCGACGATCAGCCCGGCTGCAATGGGAATGCCGACTTCCTCGCTCCATGTCTTGCCTTTGATGCGATCGGACAGCTCACGTCCAAGCGTACCCAGCGAGTACGTCAGCACGATATTAAATGGCAAGTAAAAGCCAAGGCCGACGGTAATGCCGAGGCCACCCATCATCGCGGACAGGATGCCACCCATGACGGCACCGGCCGCGTACTTCTGCGTCGGCACGTCACCGCCCATGATGCCGTCGATCGTGCTCGCGAGCGCCTGTGCCTGCGGCGCGGGCAGCTTGTCGCTACCCAGGCCGTAAGACTCGTTCAGGACGAAAATAACGACGATGACGACGATAGGTCCGAGCCACGCACCGGCAAACTGGCCGATCTGCTGCATGCGCGGCGTTGCACCGACCAGGTAGCCGGTCTTGAGATCGAGCATCAGGTCAGTTGCCTGCGACATCGCGACACACATCGCCGCACCTACCATCAGGGCCGCTATGATCGAGTCGTTGCGCTCCATGCCCATCGCCTGCGTCAGCACGATCAGCAACGTGATACCGACGAGCGTCATGCCCGACAATGGCGACCAGTTCGTACGCCCGATAGCCTCCGAAAGAATAATGCCGGCCATCCAGATCCACAGTGTGCCGAGCAGTGCCATGGCGATGCCACGACCGATGCCAACCGATTCGGCTGAAGTAGCCGCCATGATGCACAGGAGAATGGCGGCGCCACCGACTGCGAAGTACAGCAGCTTGATCGGCATTTCGTCCGCGGAAATACCGGTCTCGACCTTGGCCGCTTTCTGCATCGACTTGATCGCGCTGACGATGAGCGGAGACGCGAGGATGACACCCATGATGGCGCCGCCAATCAGCATGCCGATGCCGAACGGCCGATACAGCAACAACCGCAACGGACCAGGCTGGTTAATTGTCTCGCCGGCGGCGTCGACGGGGAACGCCCCCATTGCCGACAGCATCGGTGAGAGGAACCAGTAGGCGACAAAGCCACCGATGATGAATGCGATACCACCTCGGCCTGCAATGAACCCGACGCCAATCGTCATCAGCGACAGGTACCATATGCCATTCATGTAGTCGGGCATTCCGATCAGCGCACCGAGATTCCAGTCCGACACCCCGGTCTTGAGCGTCGTGTAATGAACAGCCGCGCTAAGCAGCGCCGCCGCAAGCAGGATCACTGCCTTGCGCACGCCGGCCCCCGGCGACTTCAGGATCGTCGCTACAGCGACACCGCCCGGATAGGTCAGACGCTCGTAGTCGATCATGTGTTTCCTGAGCGGAATAATGAAAGCGATACCGAGGAACGCACCGGCGATACAACCGAACGTCAGGATTACAGGATCGAAGCGATCGCCGAAGCCGAGCAGGAATATTGCAGGAACCGAAAACATCATGCCGGACGACGCACCGTTCACGCCGGACGCGATGGTCTGGACGATGTTGTTCTCGATAATACTCTTGCGCCGCAGCATGCCGCGCAGGATGCCGAAACCGAGAATGGCTGCGAGTTCCGACCCTTCGATCGAGAAGCCGAGAATCAAGGCCGCGTAGCCGATCGACACCGCAATTATGCAACCGATGATCCAGCCGACGATCAGTGCGATCCAGGTTAGCTCCGGGTATGGCCGGGCTACTGTAGATGGTGAGTTTTGCACCCCTCTCCCCTTTTTGTATTTTCGCGCCAGACTACCACAGTGGTTCGAGACGTGCCGCCAGCTGGTCCTTCGCAATAACCTCGGCAAACTCGTCGGCCATTGCCTCGCAGGCCGCGACGCACTGCTTCCAGATACGCACGCGTTCGGCCGGCGCGTAGTTCACGAAATCACTCCGATCCGGAATCTTGCCGTTGGGCAGCCCGGCGACGAACTCATCCGACGGACTGATCAGTATCGTGCGGTCAACGTTGCCTGGCTGTGGCCGGCGCCACTTGAGCCGCTTGTCGAACCAGCCCGGGACGATGCGACCGTAGAAATGCGGAAACAACGTAAGCCGCTCTTCTGCGCTATGTGGCAAATCGAGGTGGTAGTCGATGACACCGCCATCGCGGTAAATCCCCGGCCTGGCACCAGCGATGTCCGGAACGCCAGAGAGCACGAGCGGTATCGAGCCGGTCGCAATAATAGCGTCACGCAAATTGTGCCGGGATAATTCGACCTGTTGCAGCGGAAACCCCGTGGCGTCAAAGAACGGCGGTACATCTCGCTTGTCATAGAACAACGCGCGCTCGAACGACCAACCGAGGGTCGAGCGGCTGGCCGCGTTCAACAATGCCGTAGCCACCAGGCCGAGAGCCAGCAAAGCCTTA
>JAOUNH010000089.1 GCA_029881055.1 Gammaproteobacteria bacterium | reverse complement strand
ACACAGAAATTCTGGTACGCGAAAACTTTGTCGCCCTTGCGAACGACGAAGCCGCGAAACGGCCAGTCACCATCACCGATCGAGAATTCCCTGCAACCCGGATCGTCAATCTCGTTCAGGCGACCGACCCGAACTTCGGTCTCAGGTACGTCCGGCATTTTCATTCCACGGCGCAACCTTGAGCAATAACAGCATGCCGGGAATCGCGAGCGCAGTACAAAGCAAAAAGAAGTTCGTCCATCCGACCTGTTCAACGATCAATCCCGTCGTTGCGCTGGCGAGTGTCCTGGGCGTTGCAGCTAAAGCTGTAAACAACGCGAACTGAGTTGCGGCGAAAGCGACATTCGTAGAGCGCGCAATAAACGCGGTCAATGCCGCCGTGCCCAGACCGACACCGAGGTACTCGAATGCTACGGCGAATCCGAGCATCCACGGATTCGCGCCGACAATCGACAGCAACGCAAATCCAAGAATGCTGACGACCTGTACTACGCCGAACAGCCAAAGTGCGCGATTGATCGACAGCTTCACCATAATCAGCCCGCCAACCAGTCCGCCACCGATAGCAGCCGTCAGGCCGGCCGTTTTTGCGATCGCACCGATTTGCGTCAACGTAAACCCGACGTCGATGAAGAACGCTGTTTGAAGCGCCGTCGCCATATTGTCGCCGAGCTTGTAAAAGAACAGGAAAGCAAGCACGAACAGTGCAGGCCCCAGACCGGCCCGACCGATGAAATCTCGGAACGGCTCGATGACAGCCGCGCGCAGTGTTTTTGGCGGCGTCGGGTCTTTGATGGCCTCGTCAATCACAAGCGTCATGACGATGCCGACGAGCATAAACAGCGCAATAATTATGAAGACCACGTTCCAGTCGAAGTGATCAGCAAGGATCAATCCAAGTGCACCGGGGACGTACCCGGAAATACGATATGCCTGGATGTGAATGGAGTTCCCTAGTCCGAGTTCGACGTCGGGCAACAACTCGCGACGGTACGCGTCGAGCACAATATCCTGACTGGCGCTAAAGAAGGCCACCGCCGCAGCCAGGTAGGCCGCGGTCCATAGGTTCAGCCCGGGATTAATGAAGCCCATCGTACCGATAGACACAAGCAACGCGAGCTGCGTCAAGAGCATCCAACCCCGCCGATGCCCAAGAAACGGCAGAGTGTAGCGGTCCATAAGCGGTGACCAGAAGACCTTCCAAACATAAGGGACTTGAATCAATGCGAAGAACCCGATCTCGGCGAGACCTACACCTCCTGTCTTGAGCCATGCCTGAACCAGCTGAATCAGTACGTACAGCGGCAGACCTGAAGTGAATCCTGTGAAGATGCAGATGAGCATGCGCCGGTTGAAGATCGCTTCCCGGAAGCCCTCTTTTCGGGCCCTGTCCTTGTCGATGTCAGTCGCCATGAGCCCAGTCGTAATCCATGGTTATCGGTGCGTGGTCGGAAAATCGTTCATCCTTGTAAATGTCGGTTCTTTTTACCTTGTCCTTGAGGCCCGGCGTGACGACCTGGTAGTCGATGCGCCACCCGACATTCGTGTCCCAGGACCGGCCGCGGTTCGACCACCACGTATACTGGTCGGGTTCCTGCGGCAGCGTGCGAAAGGCGTCGGTGTAGCGATACTCGCCGAAGACCTTGTCCAGCCACGCCCGTTCTTCCGGCAGGAATCCCGAATTCTTCCGGTTGCCTTTCCAGTTCTTGAGGTCGATCTCCTTGTGCGCAATATTCCAGTCGCCGCAGATGATGTATTCGGATTTCCTGCGCTGCAGTTTCTTCAGGTGTTCCGAAAACGAATCGAGACAACGATACTTCGCTTCCTGCCGCACCTCGCCTGACGAACCGGAAGGCAGGTACAGCGACACGACGCTTAGCCCGCCCAGCTGCACCTCCAGGTAACGCCCCTCGTTATCGAACTCCGAATCGCCGTAGCCACGAATGACCCGGGTCGGCTTGTGGCGCGTATAGATTGCCGTTCCGCTGTAGCCCTTCTTCGCTGCATCTTCGTAATAACAGTGATAATTACCCGGCATGAATATCGCGTCAGTCAGCTGATCTACCTGCGCCTTGGTTTCCTGGACGCAGACCACATCAGCATTCTGCTTGTCCATCCACTCGAAAAAGCCTTTGCGGGCCGCCGAACGTATGCCGTTGGCATTGAGACTGATAACGCGAAACAAACCACCACTCCTGTGTCATACTCCGATCCGAACCGGAACCGGCCGCGGTCATCATACAGTAGCGTCCGGCAAGGCCAAGGGAAGAAGAAAAGGATGCGGGGATACAAGCGAGAGTTTATCGAACTGGCACTGGAACTCGGTGTCCTTCGCTTTGGTGAATTTACGCTCAAGTCCGGTCGCGTAAGCCCGTATTTTTTCAACGCGGGTCTTTTCAGTACTGGCTACGCGGCCGCAAAACTTGGCCGCTTTTACGCCGACGCCATAGCCGAATCCGGTATCCGCTTTGACATGCTTTTCGGGCCCGCTTACAAAGGCATTCCCCTTGCCACACTGGCGGCAGCATCTCTCGCCGAACAACACGACATCGATGTGCCCTATTCCTTTAACCGCAAAGAAGCGAAGGCACATGGCGAGGGCGGCAGTATTGTCGGCGCGCAACTCGCCGGCCGGGTGCTGATCGTCGATGACGTCATTACGGCCGGAACCGCCGTTCGCGAGGTGTACCAGATCATTTCGGCCGCTGGCGCCGAAGTTTGCGGACTGGTCATTTCTCTCGATCGGCAGGAGCGCGGCAAAGGGCCGTATTCGGCCGTGCAGGAACTCAAACAGTCGCTGGGAATTCCAGTAGTCAGTATCGTGCAGCTGGACGACCTGATCGACATACTCGAAGAATCAAGCGAGTACGAGGAGTTTCTTGAGCCTGTGTTGAGCTATCGCAAGCAATACGGTGTAATTTCTTAAGTACTTGAATTGTCGAGCCTTGGAGGCGGTTTACAGAAACTCCTCCAGCCACTAAGCTCCAATAACGAGAACCAGTCCCGGTCCCCGGGCATGAATAGGTGGCATATTCAGTAGTATGAGGAAAGGACTTTATTTCGGCTTGGCGGCGCTTTTGGCGTCTTTCGCCGTTCACGCGGATGAGACCCGGTACTATCGATGGGTCGACGCCGACGGCATCGTACATTACGGTGACAGCATTCCGGCGGAGTACGCTGAGCTGCCAAAGCAGATAGTCAATGACTACGGCGTAACCGTTAATAATCTTGCGGGAAAGAAATCCGACGAAGAAATTGAAGCTGAGCGTCGGGAAGCAGAAGTGCGGGTCGCCCAGGAGCTGCAACAACGAGCCGACCAGGCCCTGCTCGCAACCTATTTATCAGTCGAAGAAATCCTCATGCATCGCGACCGCCGGGTTGAGCTGTTCCAGGCGCAATCGCGGGTAACCGAGCTGTATCTAAGCAACCTGAATCGCCGGCTGGACACACTTCGCGAAGATGCGGCCAATTACAAGCCGTATAGCGAAGATTCGGAGGCCCCCATGATTCCTGCGGAGCTCGCTGAGGATCTGCGGCAGACCCGGGAAACGATTGAACGCCACCAGAACAACCTGAAGAAGTACCGGGCAGACGAGGAACAGATCGTCACCCGCTTCGCCGGCGACATTTCGCGTTTCAAGATTCTCAAGGGCATCGAAGACAACTAGCGTTCAGTCTTTGCCTGAGTGACCAAAGCCGCCCGCTCCCCTGTCACTCGCATCAAACTCCTGCACCACTTTGAGTTCAACCTGCTCAACCGGTACGAACACCATTTGCGCGATCCTTTCGCCAGGCTGTACCTCGTAACTCTTCGTACTCCGATTCCAGCAGGAGATAAATACCTGGCCCTGGTAATCGGAATCAATCAACCCGGTCAGATTGCCAAGCACAAGACCGTGTTTGTGACCGAGGCCGGAGCGCGGCAGCAGCACCGCCGCGAGCGACGGATCCGCTACATGGATTGCCAGCCCGGTGGGCACGAGCACCGTTTCGCCAGGTGCAACGGTCAACGGCTCGTCGATGCAGGCACGCATATCCATGCCGGCTGATCCGCCGGTTGCGTAATGAGGCAAAGGAATCGAGTCCCCGATTCGCGGATCGAGTATTTTGAGTTCTATGGATCGCAAGGCTCAGGTCCTTCTGTCTTTACTGCTTATGACTGTCAATTTGGGTTGGGTTTCGGCGCCACGGACAGCATAGAAGTGATTGGCGGCAAGCTCAATCAAATCGCGGGCGAGTTCAACCTTAGAGGTGGTAGGAAAACTTCGCTCGCCGCCTTGCCACAGCACCGTGGCCGCATTGTCGTCGCAATCGAATCCGCAATCAGTGCCAACTCGATTCGCCACGATCATGTCGAGTTTCTTTTTCGATAGCTTGCCGCGCGCATGCTCGATGACGTTTTCGGTTTCGGCGGCAAACCCCATCGTGAACGGCGCGGGGTCGAGTGCAGCGACAGACGCCAGTATGTCCGGACAGCGCACGAGACTCAGGCTCATGGCCTCGTCGTTCTTTTTAATCTTTTGCCCGGCCGGCTTTGCCGGGCGGTAGTCGGCGACAGCCGCCGCCGCAATAAATATATCGGCATCTGCAATCACATCGTGGGTCGCCCTGTACATCTCGTCCGCTGACTCGACACTAACGATGTCGACGCCCGGCGGTACTGCCAGGTTCACAGGCCCGCTTACCAATATAACCTTCGCACCTTGCGCCGCTGCGGCGCTGGCGATCGCATAACCCATTTTCCCCGAGCTGCGATTCGTAATGTAACGGACCGGGTCGATCGCCTCGCGCGTCGGGCCGGCCGTAACGACGACCTTTTTCCCTTCAAGCAGCCCCGCACCTTTCGCGCCCGTCAGACTAAAGACAGCCGCAGCGATGGCATCCGGTTCGAGCATGCGACCAGCACCGGTTTCGCCACAGGCCTGCGAACCGACCCCTGGACCGAGGATGTGGATGCCGCGTTCTTCAAGTATTTCCCGATTCGACTGCGTGGCCGGGTTGCTCCACATAACATGGTTCATGGCCGGCGCCAGTGCGATCGGTGCTTCGGTGGCAAGACAAATCGTGCTGAGCAGGTCGGGCGCTGCGCCACTGACGATCCGCGCCATGACTTCGGCCGTCGCAGGGGCGATCAGGACAATATCGGCCCAGCGCGCGAGCTCGATATGGCTCATCGCGGCTTCCGCGTCTTTATCCCACAGGTTGGAACGTATCGGCCGACCGGAAACGGCCTGCAACGCGGTTTCAGTCACGAACTCTTCGGCCGAGGCGGTCATTACGATCTGTACCTCGGCACCGCGGTCACGCAGCCGTCGCACCAGGTCCGGCGACTTGTAGGCGGCGATGCCGCCGGTGATTCCGAGTAATACATTCATTGGGCTAGCTTAGCCCGCCGATGACGCCGAATTCCAGCGAATCCGCGTGTCCGGGCCAGATTGTTGCGTTGCACGCTTATGCGCCGGATAGCAGCATCGATGAATGAAAAAACTTGGTGTAGGAGAACGCACGGACATCGATTTGCTGGCGGCAATCATCAACGTTAACTCGTCCGGCCACGGTGTCGCGAGTCAATTGCTCGAACGCTTCGGCAGCCTGAGACCCCTGCTTCGTGCCAGTAATGCCGAGCTGCTCGATTGCCAGGGCATCGGGCACGCTCGCCTTGCGGCACTGCGAGCGATCCCGGAACTCGCCCGGCGTTATTACGACGAGTCCCTGCCCTGCGGGGAGGCGCTACGCAGCCCGGCCGATACCGAGCTGTTTCTCAAGTCCCGCCTGCAGCACCTCGACCACGAACTGTTCTGCTGCCTGTACCTCGACAACCGGCACCGCGTGCTCCGATTTGATGAGCTCTTTCGCGGCACCATCGACGGCACCTCGGTTTATCCGCGCGAGGTCGTAAAAGAGGCGCTCAAGGTCAATGCGGCTGCGATAATCCTTGCACACAATCATCCATCCGGTGTCGCAGAGCCCAGCCAGGCGGACGAACGCATTACGCGGCGGCTAAAATCGGCCCTCGAACTGGTCGACATCCGCCTGCTGGATCACCTGATCGTCGGCGACGGCAGAGCCACCTCGCTGGCCAGCCGCGGATTGCTCTGACGGGGCCGCCAAAGCTCGGATCAGGCGCTTGTATTGCGCCTGTGACGCTGGTATAAAGTCACGCTCTCTGCCCGCAACTCGCAGGCAACTTTTAGTAAAATCAGAGACTTACCCATGTCCAGAGTATGCCAAGTGACGGGGAAACGGCCGCAAACGGGCAATAACGTTTCTCACGCACACAATAAAACGCGTCGCCGCTTTCTGCCGAACCTGCAGCGCAAGCGCTTTTGGCTCGAGGCCGAGAAGCGTTTCGTTCGTCTGCGTATTTCGCATAAGGGCCTGAAATTCATCGACAAGCACGGTATCGAGAAGGTCGTTGCTGACCTGCGTGCCGCCGGTCAAAAAGTATAATTGCGGGAGAACTGAGCCATGCGTGACAAAATCAAACTCGTCTCCAGCGCCGGATCTGGCCACTACTACACGGTGACCAAGAACAAGAAGCTGCATCCTGAAAAGATGGAGACCAAGAAATACGATCCGACGATTCGCAAGCACGTCATCTATAAAGAAGCCAAGATCAAGTAGTTTGAGTTCCGACTCTCCGCCCCCGGACGTCGGAATATCGTGCTACCAAGAACCCGGTTCCACCGGGTTTTTTTTTGCCAACGCGGTCACAATAGGGAATGCCTGAGTTACCCGAAGTTGAGACGAGCCGCCGCGGTATCGAACCGCACATCCTCGACACGCGTGTCACCCGCATTATCATTCGCAATCGCCGGCTGCGATGGCCAGTCTCGAAGACGCTCGACCGCGAATTGCCGGGCAACACCATCACGTCAGTCACTCGGCGCGCCAAGTACCTGTTGATCAATACCAGTAGCGGAACGGCGATATTGCATCTCGGCATGTCCGGCAGCGTTTTTGTTGTCGATCACGGCACGCCCGCGGGCGTGCACGATCACGTCGACATTGATTTTGACTCGGGCAAGACCTTGCGATTTCGGGATCCGCGTCGCTTCGGGTCCCTGCATTGGAGCACGACGCCACTCAAGCACAAGTTGCTCGTGTCGCTGGGGCCGGAACCCCTGGACGACGAATTCAATGCAATCTATTTGTGGCAGCGATCGCGCGGCAGGCGAGTAAGTATCAAACAGTTCATTATGAATGCAGCGATAGTCGTCGGCGTCGGCAACATCTATGCAAGCGAAGCGCTTTTCATGGCGGGCATCCATCCACGTCGTGCGGCGGGCCGTGTTGCCTTGCCGCGCTACGAATTGCTGGTCGCCGCGATCAGGAATGTTCTGTCGAGTGCGATCAGGGCCGGCGGCACAACTTTAAGGGACTTCTACGGCGGCGACGGCGAGGCCGGCTATTTTCGACAGCAGCTTGAGGCCTATGGCCGCGAAGGCGAAGCCTGCCGTCGCTGCAACACGCCGATCAGCGCCATCGTGCAGGGACAGCGCTCAACGTTTTATTGCAAAAACTGCCAGACCTGATCAGTCCCGCCCGCAACGCTCCATTAATGCCTGCTTTACTTTCGGGGATACAAACTCGGTAACATCGCCGCCCAACGACGCAACTTCCCGTACCAGGGTCGAGGAGATGAAGGTGTATTTGTCGGAGGGTGTCAGGAAGACTGTTTCGACATCATTCGTCAGATGCCGGTTCATGTTCGCGAGCTGAAATTCGTACTCGAAATCGGATACAGCTCGCAAGCCCCGCATGATGACGGCCAATCCATTTTCGCGCGCGAAGTCGACGGTCAGGCCTTCGTATCCGGTGACTTCGACATTACCGATATCACTCAGGGTACTTTTTGCCAACTCCACTCTTTCGGCAAGCGTGAACATCGGTGCCTTGCTGCCCGTATTCGCAGCGACAGCCACGACGATCCGGCCATAGAGGCTCGCAGCCCGACGCACCAGATCTTCATGACCCAGCGTAATCGGATCGAAAGTACCGGGGTACATCGCAGAAACTGTCATGTGGTTCGACTCCTGTCAGACTTCCGTGGTCGCCAGAATATAACGTACGTTGCCTGCTGTTTTGTCTTTCAATACTCGCCAGCTTTCAGGCAGCTGCACTTCCGGCTGGTGTTTGTCCGTCTCTATGTAGATCCTGGCACCGTTCGCCAGCCAGTGCCGCTCGGCCAATAGTCTACACAATTCATCGTGCAGCACCGCAGCGAAGGGCGGATCGAGGAAAACCACGTCAAACGCTTCCACAGTCGCGCTGCGAAGATACTCACGCGCATCGGTGTTCCGAAGTTCTGCACCCGATGCCTCCAGGGACCTGATATTGGCCTCGAGCGTTTTTGCCGCGACAGGTGATTGCTCGACAAAGACGACTTCTGACGCCCCTCTCGACAGTGCCTCAAGCCCGAGCGCGCCTGTGCCGGCACACAGATCGAGACATCGGGTGCCGTGGATCTGTGGTGCGAGCCAGTTAAAGAGTGTTTCGCGGATACGCTCCGAAGTTGGTCGCAGTCCGGGCACATCAGCAATCTGTAAAAGGCGACTGCGCCAGTTTCCCGCTACAATACGCAACTGTCCCGGCTGGGATTTTTTCTTGTCTGTTGATTTCCGGGCGACCAAAGCTCTTTCCGAATAAAGAAGCCAGTGAAGAACGTATAGCGATGTTTGCAAAAAAAGAAAAGCCCGAGAAACGCGATGGCTTCATCAAGAGGCTGCGTGCACGCATCAACCGTGGCGACAGCTGGCTAACGTACGACCTCGCAAACCTCGTCCCTGGCGGAAAAATCGATGAAGACGTGCTCGATGAACTGGAATCCCTGCTCGTCATGGCCGACGTCGGTGTTCAGACGACCGAGAGGATTATCGACGATCTCCGTCGCAGGCTCGCGCGCAACGAACTCAAGGATCTCGCAGCTTTGCGTGCCGGCCTTGAGCGCTCCCTGCTCGACATCCTCGCACCCGCTGAAAAGCCTTTGCAGATAGAGCGGCATGACGGCCCATTCGTTATTTTCATGGTAGGCGTTAACGGTGCGGGTAAAACGACGACCATCGGCAAACTTGCGCGTCGACTTCAGGATGAGGGTTACTCCGTCATGCTTGCGGCGGGCGACACGTTTCGTGCCGCAGCCGTTGAGCAGCTGCAAGCCTGGGGTGAGCGAAATGATGTGCCCGTGATCGCTCAGCAATCGGGCGCCGATCCGGCCGCTGTCATTTTCGATGCCTGGCAGGCGGCGAAGGCCCGGAACATCGATGTGTTGCTGGCCGACACGGCAGGCCGCCTCCAGAATCAGGCTGGTCTGATGGACGAACTTTCCAAAATGAAGCGCGTCGTTGGCCGGCACGATGCGAGTGCGCCTCACGAGATCATGCTGGTGCTGGACGCGAGCCAGGGGCAAAACGCGCTCGTCCAGGCCGAGAAGTTCCATGAGGCGCTGGGACTCACCGGCATTACGGTCACAAAGTTGGACGGGAGTGCGAAGGGTGGCATTCTTCTCGCTATAGCGAATCGCTTACAGATACCGGTACGTTTCATCGGTATTGGTGAAGCTATCGATGACATGCAAACATTTCGCGCCGCAGAATTTGTCACAGCCCTGCTGTCGTCCGGCGAGAAGGATCCGAAACTTCCATGATTCAGTTCGACAACGTAACCAAGCGTTTTCCCGGCGGGCAGGAAGCAATTTCGGGTCTCAGTCTGTCGGTCGATAAAGGGGAGATGGTGTTCGTGACCGGGCACTCCGGTGCCGGCAAGAGCACCCTGCTACGGTTGATCGCATTGATCGAGCGGCCGACGAGCGGCAATGTCATTGTCGACAATCAAAACACCCGGCGCGTGAAGAGCCGCAGGATTCCGGCATACCGCCGCCAGATAGGCATGGTGTTCCAGAACCATATGCTGCTTTACGATCGATCCGTCTACGATAACGTTGCACTGCCGCTGGTGATTGCCGGATTAAGTGACAGGGATGCGGGGCGGCGCGTTCGGGCGGCGCTGGACCAGCTCGGACTGCTGCACAAAGAGAAGCGCAACCCGCAGACCCTGTCGGCCGGAGAGCAGCAACGCGTTGGTATCGCCCGTGCCATTGTTACCCGGCCGAAAGTACTCATTGCCGACGAACCGACCGGCAACCTCGACCCTGACTTGTCGCTCGAAGTCATGAGAATTTTCCGGCGTTTTAACGAAGTCGGCGTCACACTACTGATAGCAAGTCACGACATCTCGTTGATCGACCGTCTGGGTTGCCGGCGTATCGCGCTTGAGGATGGCAAGCTGCAAGAGGAGGCCGAACCGTGGCTTTGACGCGGAATGCCGATGCGGTCGCTCCGATCCAGTCCTCGGGGATGTTCTCGATCTGGCTAAACCGCCACGCAAGCACCTGCGTCGGCGCGCTGGGTCGTTTGTTCCGTCAACCGTTCGCGAGCCTCATGATTATTCTCGTTATCGGCGTCACTCTTGCACTGCCTGCGGCAATCAATGTGGTCGTGAAGAATGCACAAACCGTGAGCGAAAGCTGGAGTAATGCGCTCGACTTTTCGGTTTACATGCGACGAGGTATCTCGGAAAGCGAGGCGGACGGACTCGCCCGATTGATCGGCCAACGCGCGGATATCGAATCCGTCGACCTGGTAACGGCTGACGAAGCTCTCGTGGAATTCAAACAGCAATCCGGGTTTGGGGCGGCACTGGATCAGCTCGGTGAAAATCCATTGCCGCATGCGCTCGTAGTACGCCCGGATCCGGGCAATACCAGCGCGTCCCTGATCCTGCTGCAGGAAGAGATCGGTAACCTTCCTGAGGTGGAACTGGTCCAGGTCGATACCGAGTGGGTGCAACGATTTCACGCAATCCTCGATATCGTCAGAAAAGCTATTGCCATCGGCTCGGCTTTGCTCGGCATCGCAATTGTCGTTGTCATCGGCAATACAATTCGCCTCGACATCGAGAATCGTCGCGAGGAAATCGAAGTCACGAAACTGATCGGTGCCAGCAATGCGTTTGTGCGCCGGCCGTTCTTATGGACCGGCTTCTGGTACGGCCTGATCGGCGGCTTGTTCGCCCTGGCATTAGTGCAGTACGGCCTGTATCTGCTAAAAGATCCGGTGACTCGCCTTGCCGGCCTTTACCAGGGCAGCATCGCGGTCGTCTCTCTCGGTATCAACGAGAGCCTGATCATCGTTGGCGTGGCGGTTTTCCTGGGCCTGTTCGCATCCTGGACCACCGCTGCCCGTCATATGCGGCGCATCGAGCCCCGGTGATTGGACATAATCTGGTGATACCTCGGTCCTAAATCCCCGTTTTTTATAAGAA
>JAOUNH010000088.1 GCA_029881055.1 Gammaproteobacteria bacterium | reverse complement strand
TCTGAAAGAATCACTCGCGAGCGCAGCCCGGAACGCGTCACTTTTCAGCGCGTTTCTGAATGCGGCATCATTGGTAAGTGCAGTAAAGACATCCGTTTGCATGAACTCCTGGATGGCCTGATCGCCGAGTTCGACGTCACCAGCTCCAATCTGATCAGCACGATAGCGTTCCGCTGGAGCGACGGTGCCCGCAGCATCGCTGCCATCCGTCGGATAATTCATCCCAAAATAGGCAACTGCAACCAGCGCGACAATGCCAATTGCGATGACCGGGACTGACTTATTACTTGTAGCCATTTTCTTATCCCCTTTCGCCCTCACGAGGGCTGTTACTGTTCGCCTTATCTGGAAGTACTACCCAGAAAGAATAAAGTTGGTAAGCACCGCAAAACGGGCGTGAGCCCCCGGTGCACCCTAGTCCGCGGGTTTGTAGCTGAGGCTGGTCTCGTGTATTACCTCGCCACCCGCTGAGAATCGAAGGTTTACAGTGATTTCGCGCTGCCCACCCCCGTTTTGCAAATAGACGGCGTAGCGCCGTTTTCCTTCCATGGCGAGCGACACACTGCCGGATTTCGCCGAAATGGTGGTGCCACTGGCTTCGAGCTGGCCGAAGCCGTTGAACCAGATCGTCCGGTCCGGATACTGGGCATCAATCTCGACCGGGCCGTTGGCGACCAGGTCAAAATCCAGAATTAGCATTGATCCCGAGCTTCGCAAAGAGACCTGGCCGACCACATTGGCATTGTCCACCGCTGTCGAGGCTAAAAAATCATCTCTCACCGGATCGGCTATCGTGCCGACGAGGCCTGTCACATCGTCAAGGGCGCTGTTCGAGTGCTGATCTGAGCTGACCGCGCTCAGCGTCAAAATCACGCCCGCGGCAAATGTGGCCGAGTACTTGAATGCCGGCATGGCCAGGAGCCATTCCATAAATCCCGGCGAGCGTCTTTTACCAGGGGTTGGTTTTATAGTGTTCATAATAACGTGCCTCAAATGAGGGGGAGGGGACACGGCCTCGACCGACTCGATCGACCCGCAAAGCGCCTGAAGTTCCGCATGCAATGCACGCGCCTCGGCGTTTTCCAGGAGCAACGCGGCCAGCCTGTCCTCGTCTTGGTGACTGATTTCGCCATCAATACCAGCGTTAATCAGGTCCATCTTTTCTTGTGTGATAGCCATCAGTAGTTACCGGCCTCGCCTATAGCGTCCTTCAGTATCTGTCTCGCGGAATACAGGCGAGATCGAACTGTTTTCTCAGGGATTTCAAGCACATCGCTGATTTCCATGTAACTGCACCCCAAAAAATGCTTCAAGATAATGACAGTCCTGTAATCCGTCGAGAGGGTCATCAGCGCTGCCTGTACATCGGCTGAAAGCTTCGCGCTTTCGACCTCTTGTTCCGGACCACCGGCGTCGTCAGCAGCTTCATGCTGCAACGGCTCAAGCCGGTTTCGTTTCCCGAGCCAGTTGATCGACTCGTTCAAGGTAATCCTGTAAACCCAACTAAAGAAACGACACGATGGATCAAAACTTGCAAAGTTCTCGTACACCTTGAGAAACACGGTCTGGGTGACGTCGCTTGCGTCGTCCCTGTTGTTCAACATGCGGTAAGCGGCGTTGAACACGGGTTTCTCATACTGTATCAGCAGGGCCTCAAAGGCCTGTCGATCACCTTTGATGCATCGTGCAATTAAATTCTTGTCGTCGGACTTACTCATACATACAAGCGACCGAGGTAAAAGTTGGTAGCGCGATTCGACTTATTGTTATTTTGCTTCTATGTCGAAAATTGCGTGAAAGCCGGAGTAGCGGAAAACATCATGCATGTGCTTGTTTACGTTCACAATTTTTAGCGCGGCGCCGCGCTGCGCCAGCCTTTTTTGCGTTTTTAGCAGTATACCCAGACCGGCGCTCGAGATGTATTCCAGACTATCGAAATCCAATGTGCTGGATTCCATGACCTCGTCCAGGAATACCTGCCCTTTCTGACACTGGGCCGCGTCAAGGCGCCCGGTGCAGACGATCATCCCTTTATCGCCATATTGAATATCAAACATTCTAAACCTCTGTTTTCTTTGTAAATATTACTCTACTTCGGCCACCCACGTATTCGTATTCCAGCGAATCCGCGAGATTTTGTATCAGGTAGACGCCGAGCCCGCCGGGAGTGCGCTCCGCCAGAGGGGCTTCAATATCGACATCGCGGGGCGCGGTTACGTCAAATTTCGGCACGCCGTACTCGGTCAGGGTTACTTTTACCTTGTCGTCGATGACATCGACGTTGACCTCTATATCGCTGCTCACATTCGGGTTGTACTTGACCATATTGACGAACAGCTCTTCCAGGGCCAGGTGTACCGAGTAGCAGGCGGCGCCACCAACCGAGTTCGTCGCGAGTATCTCCTGCGCAAATTCGTAGATCGCGGAAAGCGAGTCATTACTTCTTGCGAAAGCCTTTTCCATCGTTTGCCGGCCGCTATTTGTTCAGTCGTTTCGCCACGACGATCGTGATGTCGTCGGCCTGTACAGCCTTCCCGCCGTGATGCCTGACGGCCTGCAGCATATTGTTTACCAACTGTTGGGCAGTGCCGCTTCGATTGCTCGCAACGATTTCTGCGATTCGTTGTTGTCCGAACTGCTCCCCGCTTTCATTTTCATATTCGTAAATGCCATCGGAAATCAGGCCGAAAACATCGCCGGGCTGCATGACCGCCGTCAGTGGTGCGGCGATGTTCGTCTGCGGCATGTAGCCCAGCGGAAAAGTTGTCGCCGGATGCCAGTCGAACTCACCACCGGCAGCATGAAAATGCATGATCGGACCCTGCCCACCGGAGTGAAAACTCACGGTATTTTTTTGGCCGTCGAGTACGCCAAAAAACGCAGTAACAAATCGGTCGTCCGGAAGATCGTCACACAACTGATCGTTAATATGGACGAAGGCTTCGTCCAGCCCTGATCCCAATCGGAGCGCCACCCGAAGCATTGCTCGGACCTGCGTGGCCGATAGAGCAGGACCAATGCCATGACCGGTAGCATCGCCCATCAACAGAAACAAACGATCGTTCCCCATGGGTACAAAATCGTAGAGATCACCGCCAGTCTGATCAGTGGGTACGAAGGCGCCACCGAAGTCATAGCCGGCGATAACAGGCATACCTTTCGGGAGGGTGCCGATCTGAACGTCGCGGGCGACCGAAATTTCACGATCGAGTCGTTCGGAGGCGATGATCGCCTCTGTAAGTTTGGCGCGATGAATGACAACAGCGGCCTGGGCGGCCAGGGCCTGGCCGACATATTCGTCCTCTTCATCGAAGACGCCCTTGTGCTTATTAAGGATCTGTAGCACGCCGATCAGCGATTCCTCGTAACCAATCAGGGGAATCGTCAGCATGCACCTCGATCTGTAGCCCGTTTGCTTGTCGATGGCGCGGTTGAAGCGATCATCTGCGTAACAATCAGGCACGTTAATCAGCCGCCTCGTTTGCGCCGATTCGCCGACGATTCCCTTGTTCGCCGGTATCCGAATATGATTCAGGTCGGTTCCGACACGGACGACGAGTTCATCATTAGCGTCGTCATACAGAAAAACCGTACCGCGCTCGGCATTAAGAACCTCACGAGATGCGTTGACAACCTCGGTCAACATCGTATCCAGATCAAAAGGTGCGGCGAGTTTTCGTGTAACTTCGAGTATGTGTCGAAGTGCAGCATGACTGCCGGCCCCTGCACTCATCGAACGGACGAGACCTCGGTCATTGCTAATCGCACATACTTGATCTCAATTTCAGAAATACGGGCAACCATACGCTCGGCCTGTTCCGGGAGCTTGAAGGTCGAACGCTCAAGTGCGCGCTCGGTGATCAGTACCTCGGCACGTATGGCCAGGTCCTCGCCGAGTTTGGACGCCGTATTAACGGGATCGCCAAAATAGTCGCCGTCGCCGATCAGAAGCAAGCGACCATAATCGATACCCACAGATATGTAGATCTGCTCTGAGATATCGTGCGCATCATTTGACGCAAATATGGCGGCATTGATGTCAAAGCTGGCGCGTATGGCATCATCAGTATTCGGAAAGTAGGCGTAACAATTGTCCGCATCAAACTTCAACAGCGTTCCGTGATTCTGGCAGATGATCGGTTCGATAATATGCCTGGCACGACGAATGAGCTTCAGGAAATGGCACACCCCGAATTTACGAGACGTGCTCGAGAAGCTCGCCATATCGGTGATGAAAGCTGCTCCTTCGGTGCCGAATTCTTCCCAGACCCTGACGCGAATCGCTTCGATCGTCTCAGCGTCGCGCTCAGCTTCCATCGCGGACAGAAGCGAGTCAAATTCAGCGTGCCGGGCCAGTAGCGTCTTTTGCGAAGGCTCCGCCATAGGTATCCCCAAGATTCGTAATTTATACGTTACGTCGATTTTTGGCCAAGTATATCCCGGATTGACGGCTGTCGGGACCAGTTGGACCGGCTACTCCGGGGGCCGGGAGCATTCATCCCGGATGGAAACGACCTTGTCACTGTAGAAACCGTTGAAGTCCGTCCGGCCACTTAGGCTGTATGCGCCAATGCAACCAAACTCAATGTGATCGCCCACGTCGATGTCCGCTGGCAACGCTACTCTTCCGGGGAGTTCATCGGTCGAGTCGCAGGTTGGGCCTAGCAGCCGGAACGTTTTCGTATCACCACTCAATGGCTGACCATTGCGAAATACCCGACACGGGTAACGCAGGTGACCCTTGAAGCGAAGCTCCCAAAACGCACCGTACATGCCGTCATTCAGATAGACTCGATCCGTCTTGCGAAGCAACACACGCGTAATTGCGGACAGTCCCGGCGCGCTCAGCGCACGCCCCGGCTCCGCCAGTAGCTCGCCATTCTCGGCCAGCGGCAAAGTCGCAAAGGCATTCCGCGTACGATCAAAATACTCCTCGAGCGCCGGCACCTTGTACCCGGGATAGGACTTTGGAAATCCGCCGCCGATATCCACCAGCCGAATCTTGAATGGAATTTTCGACAGGGCTTGTCGGGCAATCTCCATCGCATAAACATAGGCGTCAGGGTCAGTGACACCAGTGCCAACGTTGAATGCCAGCGCCGCTTCAGCGCCGGTTTCCCGAATAGCCGTTAACAAAGCAGGAATATTCTCCGGCTTCGCACCAAATTTGGCTGAGAGATTTGCCTGTGCGGAAACATGGGATACGGCCATGCGAGCAAAGATTATGGAATTCTTCGGTTCGATCTCCTTGACGAGCGGTGCCAGACCGCTGTGATGATCGACAACGAAGTGCCGAACACCGTGCTCCACCTGGGCGCGGTTTGCATGGCCATCGAGTCGCACCGGATTCATGTAATACATCGTCGAGCCGGGACAGTTGCTGCTGACAAGTTCGACTTCCGGCAGCGAGGCGCAGTCAAAATGCCGAACGCCGGCATTAAAGATTTCTTTCAGGACGGCGGGATGATTGTTGGCCTTTACCGCATATAAAACCCGGCCTGGAAAGCCGCGCAAAAAGTGTTGTGTCGAATCGCGATATACGTGCGGGTAAATGCAATACACGGGCAAATTCGGGCTATGTGCAAGCAAAAGTTTCTGCACATTTTCATAAGCTTCCATCATTTTTGAGTTACCGATTTCTTCGCCATATTTGAGCTGTGATATCGTATCAAGTCCTGTTAGATATATTTCATATTGTGGGATACGAAAGATGAGTGCCGTGATGAAAGGCGAGGAGCGATCGGTCGCAGAACTGATCGCCAGTCAAAAACCTGGTTATTCCCTCAACCAGCTATTCTATACCGATCCTGAGATCTACGATCTCGAAATAAAGAGGATCGTAAATCGGAACTGGATACTGGCGGGCCACGTATCGCAGCTGTCCGAGCCGGGCGACTTCAAGGTTCTGAATGTTGGTCAGGAGTCGGCGATTATTGTGCGCGGCAAAGATGGCGACCTGAAGGCATTTGCGAATGTGTGCCGTCATCGCGGATCACTGGTTTGTCTCGAAAAGCATGGCCACGCAGAAAAGTTTACCTGTCCCTACCATGGCTGGATGTATGACATCGATGGCAGTCTGACGGCCGCCCGGAATATGAACGACAAGTTTGACAAGTCGTCGCACGGATTAAAGCCGGTATCCATTGGTGAGATCCACGGTTTGATTTTCGTGTGTTTCGATGAAAACCCTCCCTCCCTCGAAGGTGCAATTCGCGACCTCGAAGAGCCTATGGGTATGTTTGACTTCGAAAACCTGAAAGTCGCAGCGCAAAAAAGCTATGCAATCCCTGCTAACTGGAAACTTGCGATAGAAAACTATGCGGAGTGTTATCACTGCGCAACGGCGCATCCCGAGTATGCACAGATGCACACGATGATGCTTGATGCCGAAAAACGAGAGCGCGCATCAGGACACATGTATGAACGGATGGAAGCCTGCGGCGTCAAGGCATTCGATATCGACCACGTAGATACCGAGGCGCGGCCGGGTGAGATCGGATTCGGCTATTCTCGCACCGCAATGTTCAGCAAATATGAGACCGGTAGCCGCGATGGCAAGCCGGTTGCGCCGCTGCTGGGTACCATCACGGGCTACGATGGCGGTCATGCGGATCTGTCATTCGGCCCTTTCTCATACGTGCTCGCCTACAATGACCACGTCGTTTGTTATGTATTCACTCCGATTGATCACAACAATTCCAACTGTGAAGTCTACTGGCTGGTTCGCGGTGACGCCGTCGAAGGCGAGGATTACCACGAAGGCGAGCTAACCTGGCTATGGGATATTACGACCCAGGCGGACAAGGAAATCATCGTCAATAATTCCAAAGGCGTGCATTCCAAGTATTACGAGCCTGGCCCTTTCTCCGGGATGGAGAGGCTCGAGCGCCGGTTCACCGAGTGGGTCCTGCAGGAGCTGCAGCGGCCGTAATTCGCTGTCTCAGTGTTTCGCCGACCGGCGAGTCACGAGCCATGCAAGCGCAACACCAATGCTGACAACAGCGATAATTATCGACGCGAGTGCGTTGATATCGGGCGATACGCCAAGTTTCACTTTCGAAAAGATGTACATCGGTAACGTCGTGCTTCCGGGACCGGACACAAAGCTGGCGATAACAAGGTCGTCCAGCGACAGCGTAAAAGACAGCAACCATCCGGCAATCATTGCCGGTGCGATTAAGGGTAGCGTGATGTCGAAAACGACCCGCAAGGGCCGCCCGCCGAGGTCCATCGCTGCTTCCTCGAGCGACTCATCCATCGCTATAAGTCGAGACTGGACGATGATCGCAACATAGGCCAGTGAGAACGTCGTGTGCGCGATCGTGATAGTTGAGAATCCACGCTGTCCTGGCCAGCCAATCAACTGCTGCAGGGATACGAATAACAACAGCAGTGACAATCCCGTGATGACCTCGGGCATGACCATCGGTGACGTGACCATCCCGGACAGCAGCGTGCGACCCTTGAAGCGACCGAATCGAGCCAGGACGAAGCCGGACATCGTGCCCAGTATGGTTGCCAGTGTTGCCGACGTGATTGCGATCTTGAGACTCAGGTACAGGGCGTCCAGCACCTGCTGGTTTTCGAACAGTGCTCCGTACCAGCGCGTCGAAAAACCACCCCACACGGTGGCTAGCCGAGAGGCGTTGAATGAATAGAACACGACGGAGGCGAGCGGTATGTACAAAAACGCGTAGCCGAACGCGAGCACAGTAAGAATGAATCGTGATTGCGCCTTCATGCCACAGTCTCCTGATCACGAGCCTGCGCTCGTTGCAGGAAGATGATCGGCACGATCAGTATCAGCAGAAGCACAACGGCGACCGCGGATGCCAATGGCCAGTCGCGATTGTTGAAGAACTCATCAAACAATACCCGGCCAATAAACAGCGAGTCAGGGCCGCCGAGCAGGTAGGGCGTCACGTACTCGCCCATAGCAGGTATGAAGACCAGTAGACAGCCGGCGATAGTTCCCGGTTTGGCAAGCGGCCAGGTGATATCCCAAAACGCGCGCGCACGCGACGCACCGAGGTCTTGCGCGGCCTCAACAAGGTCGATGTCCATACGTTCGAGCGAAGCGTACAAGGGCAGAATCATGAAGGGCAGGTAGGAATAGGTGAGTCCGACCGCCGTTGCGAAATCGGTGTACATGATAGTGAGTGGCTGATCGATAAGGCCTGTCCATATCAGGAAATTGTTAATCGTGCCGTAGTTACTCATGAGCCCCATCCACGCATATACGCGCAGGAGAAATGAGATCCAGAATGGCAGGACGATAAGCAGTAGCAGCAGGCTGCGCGTGGACGGAGACGAGCGGGCAATGCCGTAGGCCATTGGAAAACCGAGCAACAGACAAAGCGTCGTTGTCACCAGGGCCATCAAGACCGAGCGCAAGTAGGTTACCGCGTACAGTTTATCCGATAGCAGAAAAGCGTAGTTCCCCAGTGTGAATGTCGGGCTGCCATCGCTATCAAATGACGGAGTATATGGCGGCTGTGCGAGTATCGGATCGGCAAGGCTGATTTTGAGAATGATGGCGAACGGTGCGAGGAAAAAAATCAGCAGCCACAGGTAGGGCGCAGCAACAGCGACCTGTCGCCAAAGTTCTGTGTTCTTGTCGAGACTGCTGGCCACTAGTCCAACAGAACCACAGCGCTACGCGCAGTCCATGAGATCCATACTTTATCCCCCCACTCCAGGAATCGCGTTACCGACCGACGCCTGTTCTGCGAGCTCACCTGAACTATCCTGCCGTTGCCGAGCTTGATCCGGTACAGCGATCGATTACCGAGGTAACCGAGGTCGTCAACAACACCCTGAATGCAGACGTCTTCCTGGTTATCGGGTCTTTCTTTGCTGACGAATATTTTTTCGGGGCGAACTGCAACGCCGATGGTCTGGCCCACCTCTACCAGCTGTCGTCCCAGAGCGGTCAGGGTTTCTCCGGCCTCATCGCAGTAAGCCTGAATCTTGTCCTCCTCGACGACAGTCACCACGCCTTCGAAAGTGTTAATCGTGCCGATAAAGTTGGCGACAAAACGATTCGTTGGGAACTCGTAGACTTCCTTCGGCGTGCCAACCTGTTGGAAACGGCCCTTGTCCATGACGGCTATCCGGGTCGAAAGAGTCATTGCCTCTTCCTGATCGTGCGTTACGACGATGAATGTGATGCCGAGTTCATACTGAATGTTCATCAGTTCGAACTGGGTGCGCTCACGTAGTTTTTTGTCGAGTGCTGCCAATGGCTCGTCCAGTAGCAACACTTTGGGTCGTTTGATCAGTGCCCGGGCGAGAGCCACTCGCTGACGCTGGCCGCCGGATAACTGATCGGGCTTGCGCGTCTTGTACTCCGACAGCTGCACGAGCTCCAGAATCTGGTCGACACGTTTTTCGATCTCGGCTTTGCCAACACCATCTTTGCGCAGCCCATACCCAACGTTCCTTGCAACATTCATGTGCGGAAAAATCGCGTAAGACTGAAACATCATATTCACAGGCCGGTCGTAGGGCGCCATGCGAGTAATATCAGTCCCGTCAATTTCAATGCTTCCGGATGTCGGTACTTCGAGGCCTGCCAGCATGCGTAGCAGGGTTGACTTGCCACAACCGGAGCCGCCGAGGATTGAGAACAATTCGCCTTTGCCGATTTCAAGATTAACCTTGTCCACGGCGACGAAATCACCAAAATGCTTGCTGAGGCCTTTGATATGAATGAAGTTCTTCACAGGCCACTCTTTACGCGCGCCAGGGTCCGCGTTCGTGCGCGTTCCTTCACCGGATCGGCGGCGTCGATCGAATACATGCGTTTCCAGCTATCTGCATCGGGATAGATGGCGGGATTATCCAGCGCTTCCTGATCCATCAGCTTCCAGGACTCCGCGTTCGCATTTGCGTACTCAACTTCCTGCGATATACCCGCCGCAACATCACCGCGCAACAGGAAGTTTATGAACTTGTACGCGTTCGCAACATGCGGTGCATCGGTCGGTATATACAGGCCATCGACCCACAATGCGCCGCCCTCCACAGGCACTGTATAGCGCAGCTCAATGTCGATGCCGGCCTCTTTTGCACGTCGTGAAGAAGTTGCGTAGTCACCCGACCAGCTCATTGCGACGCAAAGCTCTTTGTTCGGCATGTCGGAGAGAAACTTCTCATTACTGAAGTAGCGCACGTAGGGCCTCACCTCAAGGAGGAGGGTTTGAACTTTCATCAGACTGTCCTCATCGGTGGCATTAGGATCCAGGCCCAGGTAAGCGAGCGCCATTGGCAGGGTGCTCGTCGTTTCGTCAAGGAAACTGACGCCGCAATCGGCAAGTTTGGACAGTATCTCAGGGTCGAACAAGACGGCAGCAGATTCCATCGATTGATCTGGTAGTCGTTCTCGGACCATGTCGACATTCCACATGAATCCGGTTGAGCCCCAGTGATACGGGACGTAGTAACCCCGGACATTCTCATAGATATCGATTCGCTGCATCGTAGCCGGATCGAGGTTTTTCAGATTGGGTAACAGGCTGGTGTTGAGTTTCTGATAAATGCCGATGTCTACCAGTCGCGACGAGAACTGGTTGCTGTGTACGACGACATCGTAGCCGCTATTGCCTGTCAGCAATTTCACGTCAACAGTGGCTGCAGCAGCATAGGTGTCGTAGTTGACCTTGATGCCGGTTTCCGCTTCGAATTGCTTTATTGTTTCCGGGCCGATGTAGTCAGCCCAGTTGTAGATATTGACGACGTTTTCAGATCCGGGACCCGTATTCGCATCACCACCGCAGGAGCAAAGCAGGGCCAGGGCCGTGCTGGTGATGATTCGGGTTATTCTTGTCACATTCCGTCCAGGCCGCGCTTCATTAGCGATCGGGCGATTATAAGCCGTTGAATCTCACTTGTACCTTCCCAGATTCGATCTACCCGCAATTCCCGGAAGAATCGTTCCGCGACGTTCTCACGCATATAGCCACGGCCGCCAAAGATTTGTACCGCCCGGTCGGCAACGCGATTGGCCATTTCCGAGACGTACAGTTTCACCATTGAGCAGCGGGCATGCTGGGCTTTCAGGTCATCGCCCCGATCCGATGATCGGGCCGCCTCATAGGTCATCAGCCGCGATGCATAGAGCTCCGTTGCGCTGTCGGCAAGCATGAACTGAATTGCCTGTTTCTCCGAAAGCGGCGCGCCGTCGACGATGCGACCGTTCGCAAATGCCATGGCGTCTTCGATAAGACGGGCTGCTGCGCCGCAGCTGCGTGCCCCGATCATCAGTCTTTCGTGTCGAAACCAGCTGCGCGTGTAGGACATCCCATCGCCAGCTTCGCCAACACGCTGGG
>JAOUNH010000246.1 GCA_029881055.1 Gammaproteobacteria bacterium | reverse complement strand
ATAGCCGACAGCATGTGCGAACAGATCATCGTAAGGATAGTGACGTACCAGGCGCGGCTGGAAATCGACACCGGGGAAACGCGGTCGTTGAATTGCAAAATCCGCGATCTCCTGCTCCGTCATGCGGAACTTCAATGTCACGGGCTTGAATCGCTGGCTGCTGCCGCTCAGTGCTTTGAAGCGGGGAATCTCGGCAGCCTGAATCAGGTTGATCGCTGCGAGGCGATTCAACGTGTCGTCAATGTCATCGACCTGCTCAGGTATCAGTTCGAGCTGGTATGCCGGCATATTCTCGGCGATGACGCGACCCTTGCGATCGAATATCAAGCCGCGTATCGGTGGCACAGCCTGGATGCGTACGCGGTTGCCCTGGGACTTTTCGGCAAACAACTCGTGATCGAAGACTTGCAACTGGACCAGTCGTGCAATGACCACACTGAGGAGAAAAAATGATACGAAAGACGCAAGTACGACCCTGCCGATGAACATGCGTCGTTCCGAGTGGTGGTCCTTGATCGGTGAAAGCAGGCTCACCTCATGCTCCGGATCGCGTCCGGTAGCTGAGTCCCGAGAGGAATATCATCACTATCGGCCACATCAAGGTGCCCGAAATGACGGGTCCCCAATAGGCGACGGACGGCGCATCAATTCCTGCAACGCCGTTAATCCAGAACAACAGGAAATGGTAGATCGCCAGGATTGGGAATACGGTAGCCGTCATCTGCGGGATCGGAAATACCCGCATCTGCAAATGGAACCGTACGGTAATGAATGCGATAGCACAGAGAGCAAGCGCGTGCTGCCCGAGCAAGGTGCCGAGTGACACATCGAGTACGATCCCAATAATCCATGCGCTGCCGACACTCCAGGTGCGGGGCAGCTGCATAGCCCAGTAAATCACGAGCATTGCCACCCAGTCCGGACGAAAGGCGGCAATGACATCGGGTACCGGCATCAGGGTCAGCGTCAACGCGAAGACAAATGACATCACCACGGGCAGGCGACGTGACGCGCGATCCCTATTCATCGACAGTCGCCTCCGCATCCGTTGCTGTGCCACCGGAAAATATCAGCATCACTTCGCGTACCTGCCCCAGAGACGCGGCCGGGGTAGCCGTGACCTCGGCGTAGGGTTCATGCGGAACGCGCGTCACCGAGTCGACAATTGCAACGGGGTATCCGGCCGGGAAGGCTCCGCCGAGACCGGATGTGACCAGCAGGTCGCCGACCCGAATATCGGCATTGTTGACGACAAAGGGCAGTTCGAGCCGGTCGATTGTTCCTGAGCCAACGACAATGGTGCTCAGTCCGTTGCGATTGACCTCGACGGGCAACGCGTGGTCCGTATCGCTGATGAGCATTGCCTGCGAAGTCATGAGGCCCGCCTTGATGACTTGCCCGACGACACCGTCAGCGTCAATTAGCGCCTGGCCGTCGGTCACCCCATCCTGGGTACCGGCATCAATAACTAATGAATGGCTGTAAGGATTCGCATCAACCGAGAGGATTTCCGCGACACGCGCCCTGTCGCGCGCCTGGGGACGCGCATCAAGCAGCGCACGCAGCCGGGCGTTTTCCGTTTCGAGGGCGTTGAATTTCTGCAGGCGCGCACTGGTTACCAGGCGTTCGGCATTCAGGCGAGCCAGTTCTTTTTCGAGTTCATTTCTCGATGTTGTCGACTCGCCGAGCCAGTTCCAGAATCGCACCGGGGCGTCGACGGCCACACGCAGCGGATATACCGCTGCGCCGATTCCGTTGCGCACCGTATCGAGATGGTTGTCACGATTGTCGACATACATCAGCAGGATGCTGACGAACAACAGGCCAAGGAATCGGAGACCCAGCGCCGGTGTACGGCCTGAGGTAGTACTGCTATCGCGGGATGCGACCATTGAAGGGTTTCAGATCTGCCGTCATTATTCCAAACCGAATACCGTGGGACCGTGTTCGTCGATCAGTTCGATCACCCGGCCACCGCCGCGCGCGACACAAGTAAGCGGATCATCCGCGATAACCACGGGCAACCCGGTTTCTTCCATGAGTAATTTGTCGATGTCGCGCAGCAATGCGCCGCCACCGGTCAGAACGATGCCGCGCTCCGCAACGTCCGAACCGAGTTCCGGCGGCGTTTGCTCCAGCGCTTCCTTGACGGCGCCAACGATGCCCTGCAGTGGCTCTTGCAGTGCTTCGAGGATTTCGTTGCTGTTCAGGGTGAAACTGCGTGGCACGCCTTCGGAAAGATTGCGCCCCTTGACGGAGATCTCGAGCACTTCCTGGCCCGGGAATGCTGAGCCTATTTCGTGCTTGATACGCTCGGCCGTCGCTTCGCCAATCAGGATGCCGTAGTTGCGGCGCACATAGCTCGTAATCGCTTCGTCGAACCGGTCGCCACCGATGCGAACGGATGAGGCGTAAACGATGCCGTTCAGGGAAATGACCGCGACTTCGGACGTACCGCCGCCAATATCCAGCACCATGGAGCCACGTGCTTCGTGCACCGGCATGCCGGCACCGATGGCGGCCGCCATCGGCTCATCTATAAGGTATACCTTGCGCGCACCGGCGCCCTCGGCGGATTCACGGATGGCTCGACGTTCGACCTGGGTGGAGCCGTAGGGCACACAAATCAGGACACGCGGGCTCGGCCGGAAGTAGCGAGACTGGTGCGCCTTCCTGATGAAGTGTTGCAACATCTTCTCGGTCACCGTGAAATCGGCAATCACGCCGTCTTTCAGTGGCCGGATCGCGGTGATATTGCCGGGTGTGCGGCCCAGCATGTTCTTGGCTTCCGCACCGACGGCCTCAACTGTACGGCCGCCACCCCGCCCGGAATCCTCCCGGATCGCCACGACCGAAGGCTCATTGAGCACGATACCGTGTCCCCGTGAGTAAATCAGGGTATTGGCGGTGCCAAGATCAATGGAGAGGTCATTGGAGAAATAACCCAGGATATTCTTGAACATGTCGGGGAGGCATCTCGAATCGCGATTAACGGCGTAA
>JAOUNH010000087.1 GCA_029881055.1 Gammaproteobacteria bacterium | reverse complement strand
GGCTGTGGCACTTGACCTCTATCCGCGCCCGATACCGACGCCGCTGCACGACCTGCGCCCGGCCCGGGATACCTGTGAGCAATGTCACTGGCCGACGAAGTTTGTGGGCGACAAGTTATCCGTGCGCAAGACCTACAAGGACGATGAGGAGAATACCGAGCTGACCACGGCACTGCTGCTGCGCGTCGGCGGTTCCGAAGGAACGGGCTCCACAGGCATACACTGGCATGTCGACCCGGACGTCGAGATTCGCTATCGCTCCGACGAGACGCGCGAAGAGATTTACGAAGTCGAGTTCAATAACGAGGATGGGGAAGTCATTGTCTTCAGCGACCGCAAGGCACCTGAAGAAGGCGGCATGTGGAGGACCATGGATTGCGTCGACTGCCACAATCGGCCGAGCCACATTTACCAGCCGCCCGGAAAGGAGATTGACCGGGCGATCAGTTCGGGCCTGATCGACCGCGACCTGCCGTTTGTGAAGCGTGAAGGCCTGCGCATCATCGATGCCGAGTACGAATCTCATGAACTTGCACGCGTCGCCATCGACGAGCAGCTGACACGCTACTACGCTGACAATTACCCGGAGCTCGCCGTCGCAGACAAGGACGCGATCGTGGCGGCAGCCAATACACTGGGCGATATCTATTCCGTCAACGTGTTCCCGCAAATGAAGGTGTGGTGGGACACCTATCCCAATCACATCGGGCACGAACAATCGGACGGTTGTTTCCGCTGTCACAACAAGCGCATGCGCACGGCTGAAAGGGTAGAGCTCGAACATGAGTGCGATACCTGTCATGTGCTGCTCGCGGAAAAAGAAGAAAACCCGCACATCATGTCGACGCTGGATCCAGTTGGAAATGAAGACGCTGACTAACACCACGAACGTGGACGGGGCGAGGGCGAACGGACGACGTCAGATCGTTTACGAACTTATCAGCGGTGGCACCGGCCTCGTGCTCGCGCTGTTCATGTGGGGCCACGTCATCCTGGTCGGATCGATTTTGACCGGGGAACGCGGTTTCAACTGGATGGCGACGATGCTCGAGGACTATTACATCGCGCAGCCGACGGTCGCCGCCATCTTCACGCTCTTCGTCATCCACGCAGTCTTCGCCGCACGCAAGATTCCGGCGCAGCTGGCGGAAAGGCGGCGCATGATTGCGCTGGCAAAGGGCCTGGATCGAGCCGGCCGCGAAAAGGTACCGTCGCGACGCGACAACTCACCGTTTGTTCCGCACCTCGAGTCCATGCTCTGGATCTGGCAAGTACGCACGGGCATGGTGATCCTCGTGCTCGGCAGTTTCCATTTGATCCTGCTCGGCGTCGACGTCTTTACGCCGCTGTTTGGCGAGCATGCGGGTATCGAATCGACGACCAGCATGGCGCGCGTGGCCGCAGGCCTATGGTTACCGTATGCGATCCTGCTGCTGTGCGTCGAGTTTCACGCCAGCGTCGGGCTTTATCGCCTGGTCGTAAAATGGGGCAGCGGCTTCCTGCCACACCGTCGTTACCTGCATCGCATCGAACAGTTCATCTTCTGGGTGGTGCTGGGTCTCGGCACCATCACGCTGCTGGTGCTGGCGGGATGGATGTCACCGCCGCTTGAATTCCTGCTCACGGATGTTGCATCGTGACGTCGCAACTCATAACGACCGATGTACTCGTGATCGGCGGCGGTCTTGCCGGCGAACGCTGCGCGATTGAAGCGGCCGCGGCGGGACAGGACGCGATGATACTGTCGCTGGTACCACCGAGGCGCAGCCACAGCTGTGCAGCCCAGGGTGGCATGCAGGCGGCGCTCGGCAATTGTGTGAAAGCGGAAGGCGACAGTCCGGACGTGCACTTCCAGGATACGGTTCGCGGCTCTGACTGGGGCGCCGACCAGGAGGTGGCCCGGATATTCGCCGAGGAAGCGCCGATCGCCGTGCGTGAGCTGGCGCACTACGGTGTGCCGTGGACGCGTGTGCGAGGCGGCAAGAATAAGTACTTCATTAAAGGCGAATCCGTCGAAATCGACGAGGCACTCGAAAACGACGGCCTCATCACGCATCGCGATTTCGGCGGCACCGCAAAGTGGCGCGCCTGTTACGCGGCAGCCGGTACAGGGCACGCGGCTTTGTACGCCGTCGACAGCCAGGTGGTTCGACTCGGCATCACGGTGCGCGACCGCGTCGAGGCGGTGTCCCTGGTACACGATGGCCGCCGCTGCATTGGCGTTGTTGCACGTTGCCTGCGGACAGGAAAACATTTTTGTGTGTTGGCCAAGGCCACGGTGATCGCAACCGGCGGGTACGGACGCATATACGGTCGTTACACGACGAACGCGACGATCAATTACGGGACCGGTGCCGCACTCGCGCTCGACACGGGTATCGTGCCGCTCGGCAACATGGAAGCGGTCCAGTTTCACCCGACCGCGCTGTCACCGAGTGGCATTCTGATAACGGAAGGTTGTCGTGGCGACGGCGGCTATCTGCTGGACAGGAACCTGCACCGATTTATGGTGAACGCGGAGCCTGAAAAACAGGAGCTCGCGAGCCGCGACGTCGTGTCCCGGCACATGGAGCAATGCATCAAGGACGGCAATGGGGTCGACTCGCCAAATGGCAGTCACCTGTGGCTCGACATCCGCCACCTGGGCGAGAAACACCTGACGACGAAGCTGCTGGAAGTGTTTGATATTTGCCGCGATTTTGCCGGTATCAATCCCGCGCACGACCTGATTCCCGTGCGTCCGACGCAGCACTATTCGATGGGCGGCGTGCGTGTGAACAAGGACGGCGAGGCCTATGGCCTCGCGGGTCTGTATGCCGTCGGCGAGGCAGCCTGCTGGGATATGCACGGGTTTAACCGGCTTGGTGGCAACAGTCTCGCCGAGACGCTGGTCGCCGGGCGCGTCGTTGGCGCTCGCGTCGCCGAGTACGCATCCCTGACGACCCTGCACGCCAATACTGAAGTCGCATTCGCCGCATTGGCTGCTGCCGAAGCGCGCGCGACAACATTGTTGCAACGCGAGGGCACGGGGCGCAGCGTTTACGAAATTCGCGATGCGCTCGGTGAGGTCATGATCGGCAAGGTTGGCATTTTCAGGAATGGTGATGATCTCAAGTCGGCTGTGGAAGACATCAGGGCCTTGATCGACGAGTGCTCGAATGTCGTGCTGCGACACAAGGGACCGGGCGCCAATCCCGAACTTGCGTTCGCGCTGCGTTTGCCCGGCATGTTGCGACTGGCATTGACGGTCGCGATGGGCGCGCTGGCAAGAACAGAAAGTCGAGGCGCGCATTTCAGGACCGACTTCCCGTTGCGCAACGACCGCGAGTGGTTGAGTCGCACGCTGGCTCGCTGGCAGCCCGATGCAGGCGCACCTACCTTGAGCTACGAGCCGGTCGGCTTGCTTGACCTGCCCCCGGGTCACCGCGGTTACGGCAGCGATGAACGTATCGAAATGCAGGCGACCATCGGCGAATACAATGATGCTGTCAGTGCAGGGCAAGTCGGAGAAGGGCGGCTGGCGACCTTCGAGCCCTTTGGCAGCCGTCTACGACAGTCCCAGGGAGAGGCAAGGTGAGCGACAAGGAAACTACAGCGCCGCGTCGGCTGCGATTCGAAATATTCCGTTTCAATCCTGAAGATCCGGAAAGCGAGCCGCACATTGATTTCTTTGAGATCAACGAACGCCCGTACATGACCTTGTACATGGCCTTGAACGAGATTCGTGAAACCCAGGACTCGGGACTGCAATTCGATTTTGCCTGCCGCTCCGCGATTTGCGGCTCCTGCGGCATGCTCGTGAACGGTCGTCCTGCGCTGGGTTGCCGGACCCTGACGGGTGACCTGCCGGAGACGATTCGTTTGCATCCGTTGCCCGCTTTCAAGCTCATCGGCGACTTGTCGGTGGATACGGGAACCTGGTTTCGGGAAATGGCCGAGCGCACCGAGGCGTGGATACACGAACAGCAGCCCTTCGACAAAGATGCGCAAGAGGAACGCATGAGCGATGACATCGCACAGGCGATTTACGAAGGCGATCGCTGCATCGAATGCGGTTGTTGCGTCGCTTCGTGTGGCGTTGCCAACCTGAAACCGGACTTCCTCGCGGCCGCCGGACTCAACCGTGTTGCGCGCTTCATGATGGATCCGCGCGACAAGCGCGACGATGCAGACTGGTTCGAGGTCGTTGCCAGCGAGCAGGGCGTTTTCGGATGCGTGGGCATGATGGCCTGCGCCGACGTGTGCCCGAAAGAACTGCCGCTGCTTGAGGTCTATGCCTACCTGCGGCGGCGTACGCTGGGGACGAAGTTCCTGGCTGACTAGACTCGTATCTATGCGCTGATTCGAGCGCGGCTTGCCGCTGCGAAATCAGCCGGTCTCGTCGGAGGCACCTTGCTCGATGGGCTCGCCGCGCGCCTCGAGCCAGGCACTACGCGCGATCGGGCTGATCCACCAATTGCGAAACTTTGCCTTCGGCGTCACGCTTCTCGAGATCGGCCACGTACTCCGGCACGATCGTCTTGTAGCGCCCGACTTACTCCATCGGCTAGCCGGTCATGGCAGCATAGGTCGCCGGGTGGGCGCGCTTTATAACGCAGCCGAATCAGGACCTGGCACAGACAAGGCGCCAAACGCTTGCGATGGCAGATTCAATGCAAGACTATTCCCCGAAGTCACAAAACAGCAGGAACTCAAAATGCCCAAAGTAAAAAGAGTCTATTACGACGATAGTTACCTAACAAAACTCCGGGCAACGGTGACGGCCGTGGAAGGTGAATGGATAGCGCTTGACCAGACGATCTTCTACCCACTCGGTGGCGGCCAGCCGGGCGACACGGGACAGGTGTTTGGGCTCGATGGAAGGGTCCACAAGGTGCTGGATACCAGGAAGAGCGACTCAAACGATCAAATCAGACACCAGCTCGATACCGAGGATCACGGTCTGCAACCCGGAGACTCGGTCGATACTGAGATTGACTGGGAGCGCCGCTACAGACATATGCGTATGCATACCTGCATGCACCTGCTGGGCTCACTGATTCCGGTACCCGTGACCGGTGGCTCGGTGGGAGCAGAAAAGAGTCGCCTGGATTTCGACCTCGGCACCCATGAGATAGACAAGGACGACCTGACAAAGCGCATCAACGCCCTCGTCGTCGAAGCGCACGACGTGGTGTTTGGCGGCATCACCGAGGCCGAGCTCGACGAGCGTCCGGAGCTCGTGCGCACGATGTCAGTGCAACCACCGAGAGGAGCGGGCGACATTCGAACGGTGCGCATCTCGGGCGTTGATTTTCAGCCCTGTGGCGGTACTCACGTCAGTAATACCAGTGAAATTGGCGCTGTACGGATCAGCAAGATCGAGAACAAGGGCAAACGCAATCGCCGCGTGCACCTGCTGCTCGAGTAAACGAAATAGGTACTTGTTGACCTCGATGTCTTGTACAGTCGGCGTCCGATCCAGCACGGGCAAAGGAATTCGCATGTCGACGAAATTACACATTGGAAACATTCCGCGAACATCGACGGTCGCGGACATCGAAGGTGTGTTCTGTAAGTTCGGGCATATTGATTCAGTTGAAATTACAAAAGACCCGCAAACCGGCCTGAGCACTGGCTGCGGAGTCGTCGAAATGAGCAACGATACGGACGCCCAGTCGGCAATCAACCGTCTGAACTTCACGCAATATGGCGGTCGCACGATCGGCGTCAGTCGAGCCCGGGCCATCTGACTTCATGGGTCAGAGCCAGGACCTTACGGTTTAACGCGGCTCGTCAATGCACCCGAACATTCTTGAACTGCCAGGGGTCATCAACGTCCAGGACTTCGAGAAACAGGTGATTGCGCCCCTGCAACGGCGTCCAGTCCGAATAGGTCCCGGCAACCGTTCCGAGGTAGGGATTGGCGATTTCCAGCACGCGCTGAAAATCGAGATCCTCGGGTTCGACTATCCCTGCGGCGGGATTTTGCATCGCCCAGACGATGGCACCGAGCGCGCCGGCAACGACCTGCAGGCTCGTGGCATTGTTATAGGGCGCAAGCTCGCGCGCTTCATGTATCGACAATTGCGAGCCGTACCAGTACGCACCCTTCTTGTGGCCGAGCAATAGCGCCCCGAGTTCATCCATGCCGTCGGTGATTTCATCGCGCACGAGCCGCAGCTTTTGCTGCGGGACCCAGTGTCGCCCGGCGAGCTCGTGTACGGACAGTACGGTGTCGTCGCTCGGGTGATAGGCATAATGACAAGTTGGCCGGTAAACAACCCTGTCGCCGTCGCGTACGGTCAGATATTCCGCGATGGAAATCGCTTCGGCATGAGTAATCAGGAAGCCGTGGAACGAGCCTTGATGGGGCGCCCATGAGCGCACACGAACCGACGCACTGGGCCGGTCCAGGTAAATGGCGGCCTTGCATCCGAATTCGTGATGATTGCCGTCCGGCGGAAAATGCTTTTCGTGCGAGCCCCAGCCCAGCTCGCAGGGTTGCGAACCTTCACCAATGAATCCGTCCACAGACCAGGTATTGACGAATTCGCCGCGGCGTTTGCGCGGTGCTGCGATTTGCGAGTCACGCTCGGAACAATGAATGCTCTTGATTCCAAGCTCCATCGCAAGCTGCGCCCACTCCGGCCCGGTTTTCGGAATATCCGACCGACCCAGAATATCCCGTGAAAGATTCACGAGGCCTTGCTTGACCCAATGAGAAATCAACCCAGGATTCGCGCCATGCGTGACAACCGCCGTCGAACCTTTCGGAAACTTGTCGCGCAGGGCCAGTGCCGCTTCGCGCAGGCCGTAATTGGATCGCTCCGATGCCGAGATCGACTCGTCGGTATAACCGCCGGACCAGGGCTCTATGCATGTGTCGATGTACAGAACACCCTGTTCACAGCAGAGCTCGAGTAATGCGGCACTGGAAACATCCACGGTGAGATTGATCAGGATGTCGCCACGAGAAAGTCGCGGCCCCAGGATGGCGCGAAAATTGTCGCGAGTAATCGGACTGACCAGATAACTCACGCCGAATCCCTCTGCTTCGGCGCGGCCGCGTTCATGGCCCGTGATTATCGAGATGCGATTCGCCGGCACGTCGATGTGCCGCAGCAACAAAGGCAGCAGGCCCTGCGCAACTGAGCCGAAGCCCAGCAACAGGATACGCCCTTCGAATTTCAGGTACTTTTGCTCAGCCATGATGGTGCTAGTCTTTGGCGAGGTACTCCAGCGCGCGGAGCACGTCCCGTCGACTGATCTGACCAACGAGGCGATTGTTCTCCATCACCGGATAGCGGCGAAACCGCGAATCGATGAAAACCTGCGCGAGGTCAATGATGCTCATGTCAGCATCGACCGTTTCCACGCCGTCACTCATGTAGTCGGATACCGGTCCGCCCCAATCACCATGATAGCCAGCATGTAATGCAATCTTCAGGCAATCGAGTTCCGACAACATGCCAAGCAGGTTACCGGCGTCGTCAACGACGGGCGCGCCGGCAATGCGATTCTTGACCAGCGAATGCACGGCATCCAGCACGTCTGTGTCGGGTTTGAAAGTCACCAGTGTCCTGGCCATGTAGTCCTTGACCACACAGGATTTTTTATTCATTGCTCTTCCCCTTGCGGCGCTTGTTCTTGCAGTTACCGCTACCGCTGCAAAGTTCGCAACGTCCGCCATTCAGGCCGCCGCAACTGCCACTGATCGCGCGCCGCCCGTTCATGATACCGACACTCATGCCTGCGATGACCAGCAGCATGACGATGAAACTGAAGACGATAGTCAGAATAGTGGTGTTCATTCCTGTTTCAATTCCTCGAATCGCGATGTCGATTTCTCAATTATCCCCGAGTCCGTGCGCACCAGGAAGTAAGCGGCAAGATCGCGCTCTTCAGCCAGTGCCGGGCCGTCCTGCGGTCCGAGTACCATCAGCGCCGTTGCCATCGCGTCGGCGAAGGCCGTTGTCTTGCTGACGACCGTTACGCCGGTCAGTTCGTGGTCGATCGGGCGGCCTGTGCGCGGATCGATCATGTGCGAATAGCGCCGGCCGTCGTTTTCAAAGTAATTGCGATAGTCACCGGAGGTCGCGACGGCAGTGTCTGTGACGCGCAAAATAGAGTATTCCATCTTATTGTTTTTGTTTGGTTTTTCGATCGCTACCGCGAACTTTCCTTGTTCTGCATTATGGCCCCGTACGCGCAGCTCGCCGCCGATTTCGACGAGGTAGTTGGTCAGTTTCCTGCGGTCGAGGAGGGTGGCGATTTCATCGACGGCATAACCCTTGGCCCAGCCGGAAAGATCGACATAGACATCCGGTGAGGTCTTTATCAGAGCAGGCTGCCTGCAGTCCGCCTCGACCTGGTTTGCACCAACGAAGCTCAGCGCTGCGGCGATTTCCTCGTCGGTCGGTATCCGGTCTTCGCCATCGCCCGGGCCGAAGCCCCACAGGTTCACGAGCGGACCGACAGTGACATCGAAGGCGCCGTGCGTCGCTTTGTTAACGGCGATGGCGGCATCGACCATGTCGCAGAATTCGTGCGTCACATCAATCCAGTCGATCGACGGATTCCGGTTAAAACGAGATAGCTCGGAATCTTCCCGGTATGTCGATGCGATGTCTTCTATGTTTTCAAGCGTTTTGTAAACCTGTTCACGCAGCGCATCGAGATCGGCATCCGCGGGAGGGGCAACGAGCGTGATGTTGAAGGTCGTACCCATCGTGTTGCCGCTTAAGTCGTAGCTCGGCAACAATGGGTCGCCGCAAGCGCCGATGGCCACGAACGACACAAGCAATGCGAGCCGAGCCTGCATGATCAACCGCCGAAATCGTCGAGCAGAATGTTTTCTTTTTGTACGCCCAGGCTGTCGAGCATCTTGATCACGGCACCGTTCATCATGGGTGGGCCGCAGAGGTAATACTCGCAATCTTCGGGCGCCGGATGATCAGCGAGGTACTCATCCAGCAAGACTTTGTGAATGAATCCCGTGTAGCCCGTCCAGTTGTCCTCCGGCTGTGGCTCTGACAAAGCGAGGTTCCAGGCAAAATTCTCGTTCTCGGCCGCGAGCTGGTCGAACTCGTCATCGTAGAAAACTTCCTTGAGGCTGCGTGCGCCATACCAGAAGGACATCTTGCGTTTGCTGTGCCGACGCTTCAATTGGTCGAAGATGTGGGCGCGCATCGGCGCCATGCCGGCACCGCCACCGATAAAGACCATCTCGTTGTCGGTTTCCCGCGCAAAAAATTCGCCGTAGGGACCTGAGACTATGACCTTGTCGCCAGGCTTGAGATTGAATATGAACGAGGACATGATGCCGGGCGGAACAGAGTCATCAGCGCCCGGCGGCGGCGTTGCGATGCGTACGTTGAGCTTGATGACGTCTTTTTCCAAAGGAAAACTCGCCATCGAGTAAGCGCGCGATTCCGGTTTCTTGACGTGCGATTCGTAACGCCAGACTTTGTAGCGATCCCATTCATCGCGAAACTTTTCGTCGATATCGAAATCGGTGAATTTGAGATCGTGCGGCGGGCACTCAATCTGGATGTAGCCGCCGGCGCGGAAGTCGAGCTCTTCCCCCTCTGGCAGGGCCATCACCAGTTCCTTGATGAAGCTCGCAACGTTACGATTTGACTTCACCGTGCATTCGTAGCGTTTTACGCCAAACACTTCGTCGGCAACTTCCACTTGCATGTCCCGTTTGACGGCAACCTGGCAGGAGAGGCGAAAGTGCTCGGCAGCTTCGCGCTTGTTCAGTATCGACGTTTCCGTTGGCAGGATGGCGCCGCCGCCGGACACGACGCGGACGCGACATTGTCCGCAGGTGCCGCCACCGCCGCAGGCCGACGGTACAAACAAATCGGCATCTGCGAGGCCTTGCATGAGCTTGCCGCCGACCGGGATCTTGAGTTCCTTCTCGCCATTAACGGTGACGGTAACCAGTCCGCTGGAAACGAGTTTCGAGCGCGCACCAAGAATGACGAATACCAGTATCAGGATGATGGCCGTAAAGAGGCCCACGCCGAGCATGACTTCGAGAAGTACGCTGTTGTCTATGTTCACAGCTGTATCCCCGAGAATCCCATGAAGCCCAGGGACATCAGGCCGACGATAATGAACGTAATACCCAGGCCCTGCAGGCCGTTCGGCACGTCGCTGTACTTCAGCTTTTCACGTATGCCCGCAAGTGCGATCAGCGCGATCGCCCAGCCGGCGCCACTGCCGATACCGTAAACGACACTTTCGCCAAAGTCGTAGTTGCGTTCGACCATGAATAACGTGCCGCCGAGGATGGCGCAATTGACCGTGATTAATGGCAGGAAAATGCCGAGCGCGTTGTAGAGCTTGGGCACGTAACGATCGAGCAACATTTCGAGAATCTGCACGAGTGCCGCGATGACGCCGATATAGCTGACCAGGCCCAGAAAACTCAGGTCGACATCCGGCAATCCGGCCCAGGCGAGCGCGCCGGGCGCGAGCAGGAAAGCGAAGATCAGGTGATTGACGGGAACGGTAATCGTTTGCACGGCCACCACCGCGACGCCGAGCCCGATCGCCGTTTCGACGCGCTTCGAGATCGCGAGGAAGGTGCACATGCCGAGAAAAAACGCGAGTGCGAGATTTTCGACGAAGGCCGCTTTAATAAACAGGTTGAAGTAGGCTTCCATTAGTTAACGTCCGTCCGGTGCACTTCATGTATCTGGTAGTCGGCGCGTTCTACCTGCTGTTTGCGCCAACTGCGAATTGCCCAGATCAACAATCCGATGATGAAAAAAGCGCTCGGCGGTAACAGCATCAGGCCGTTTGCCAGGTACCAGCCACCATCTTGCGTCAATGCAAACACCGGGTAGCCGAGCAGCGTGCCGGCGCCGAACAATTCGCGCAGTGTGGCAACTGAAATCAGGATAAGGCTGTAACCGAGGCCGTTGCCAAGGCCGTCGAGAAAACTCAAGCCCACCGGGTTTTTCATCGCGAAGGCTTCGGCCCGGCCCAACACGATGCAGTTGGTAATGATTAATCCTACGAACACGGACAATTGCTTGCTGGTCTCAAAGGCATAGGCACGCAGCAACTGGTCGGTCAAAATCACCAGGGACGCGATGATTGTCATGTGAACAATGATGCGTATGTTGTTCGGAATGCGGTTACGAATCAGGCTGATCGCGGCGCTCGACAGCGCGGTGACGGCGGTCAGTGCGACGCACATCAACAACGCGGGCAGCAGCGAGGTCGTCACTGCAAGGGCCGAGCAAATACCCAGCATCTGCAAGGTGACCGGATTGTTGTCGATCAGGGGGTCAATGACGACTTTCTTCATGTCGCTCATCGGTAAGTCTCCAGGTAGGGTCCGAAGCCTTCCGGCCCCGTCCAGTGCCGGACCAGCTTGGTGACACCGTTCGCCGTCA
>JAOUNH010000245.1 GCA_029881055.1 Gammaproteobacteria bacterium | reverse complement strand
CGAAAAACTCAATGAAAAGAAGTACATCGTTCCTGGTCTCGGTGACGCTGGCGATCGCTTGTTCGGAACGACGGATTAAAGGTGTTCGATGGCGGCTGAAAACAAGACCAAGGCAACGAAGCAAAGCGTTGCCACATTCCTGAACGGCATCGACGACAAAGACAAACGCGCCGATGCAAAAAAAGTCGCTGCTATCATGCAGAAAGTGACCGGGGAAAAGGCGGCAATGTGGGGTTCGAGCATCGTAGGATTTGGCCAATATCACTACAAATACGAGAGTGGCAGAGAGGGTGATTTCATGCTGGCCGGTTTTGCGCCGCGCAAGAAAGCGCTGACGATTTACATCATGGCAGGGTTCAAGCTATACGATTCGCTGATGAAGAAGCTGGGAAAGTACAAGACCGGAAAGTCATGTCTCTATGTAGAGAGACTCTCCGATATCGACGAAAAAGTGCTGACACAGCTGATCGATAAATCCGTACAGTACATGCGCAAGAATTACGAAACCAGGTGAGAACGTCATGAACGCCAAAATCATTGCTTCCCGGCTCGAGGGTACCAAGCTCATCGTCGAGACTGAGGCTGGCGTCGAAGAGTACGATTCGCAGTTCCTGGTGGCGGCGCTGTTGGTTTTTGTCGCTCGCGGCAGTGGCCAGATCATGCCCGAAGAGTCTGCACAAATGATCGAGATGATCGAGGAGCACTTTCACCTTCAGGGTTCCCAATCACTGGAGCTTTTGACGCGGGCTATAAGCGAAATGATCGACAAACCAGAGCTGCCGCGACTGCTCGTCGACCTGGCGCCGACCTTGTCAGAAGCAGAGAAGGAAAATATCGCTTTTATGGGGCTCAAGGTCGTCGCGGCGGATGGGCATCGGCATTTTGCAGAAATGGAGCAATTCAACCGGGCGATGGAAGCACTGGAAATTTCTCCGGACATTATCCATAGAGCCTTCGAGCGTTATTTCGCTGAAACGATGCCAGGGACTTAGGGGAGTCGGTCATGAAAGATTTTCTTCAGCTGGAATCGGCCAGCGGCATTCTTCTGATGGTGGCGGCGATGTTGGCGATGATTGCAGCAAACTCGCCTGCAGCGGATATGTATGCCTACTTTATCGATACGCCGGTTGAAATTCGCATCGGCGCTTTGCAGATTGCCAAGCCACTATTGTTGTGGGTAAACGACGGCCTCATGGCCATTTTCTTCTTTCTCGTTGGGCTGGAACTCAAGCGCGAATTTCTCGAAGGTGAGTTATCCCGCCCGGCCAACATCATGTTGCCGGCGCTTGGAGCTGTCGGCGGCATGGGCGTGCCAGTGGCTATATTTGTCTGGTTCAACTACGGCGATACGGCGGCGATGCAAGGCTGGGCTATTCCCGCAGCAACCGACATTGCATTTGCGCTCGGGATCCTGATGTTACTGGGCAGTCGGGTGCCGGTGTCCCTGAAGGTCTTCCTGGTGTCTCTCGCCATATTTGATGATTTGGGCGCCATCGTAATTATTGCCGTTTTCTATTCGTCGGATCTTTCGGTGAATGCGCTGGTTTTCGGTGGCCTTTGCCTCGTGTTACTCGGTGTCATGAACTGGCGCGGCGTCGCTACCGTGTCACCGTATGTCGTCGTCGGGATTATTATGTGGATCGCGGTCCTGAAATCCGGGGTACACGCTACTTTGGCGGGTGTTGCGCTTGCCGCATTTATCCCTATGCGTGATCCGGACGATCCGGCGCATTCTCCCCTCAAGAATCTAGAACACGACCTGCATTCAGTCGTCGCTTTCGGCGTTCTACCACTGTTTGCTTTCGTCAACGCGGGTATCAGCCTGCAAGGTATTGGCCTTTCAAGTTTGTTGCACCCTGTTCCGATGGGTATCGCGCTTGGACTGTTCGCAGGCAAGCAACTCGGAATCTTCCTGCTGTGCTATCTGGCGATTAAGACCGGCCTGGCCCGATTGCCCGATGGAGCAAACTGGGGCTCGCTGTACGGCGTTTCGATATTGTGCGGAGTCGGCTTTACGATGAGTCTTTTCGTTGGCTCACTTGCCTTTGAGAACGTGACCTTTGATGCCAGTGCTGTGTTCGATGAGCGCCTGGGTATCATCGTCGGTTCGCTATTGTCGGGGATTCTTGGCTACGTAGTCTTGCATTGGGCCTTGCCGAAGTCCGACTGATGTCGTGGCCCCTCATTCGCGTTGACGCTGCCGATATCGACGAACTCATGATCTGGTTCCCGGACGCCCGGTCCGTCGACGTATGGGCGGGCCCGAAATTTCCTTTTCCATTCGATCGCCAGTCTTTCCATGCGGGCTGCCGCTGGCAGGAATTTGCCTCCTACGGATTGCGGAATCCGTCGGATGAACTCGCCGCGTTTGGGCAGCTGGGGTCACGGTACGGGCGATCGCACCTGGCACGCCTGGTTTCGAATCCGGCGATGCGCCGCCAGGGCGTGGGTCGACGGCTGCTTGAGTCGTTAATCGATGTCGCTCGCAGAGAACAGGACTGTGCGGAAGTCGGTCTGTTTGTCTACAGGAACAATATCCCTGCCTACCGTTGCTACCGTTCAGTCGGCTTTGAGGTGCGGGACTACCCGGAAGGCGCGCCGTATCCCGACTTGTGCTACTACCTGACCCGGCCGATCGCCTGAACAGCGGCATCAGCTCGACTGCAAGGCCTCCTGCTGGCTCTCGAGTTCCGCCCAGCGTTCGACACGCCGCTCAAGCAGAGCCTCCTGGGCGTGCAGTTCCTGCAGCGAGGCATTCACGGCGTTTTTGCCGTCGGCATAAAAATCGGGACTGGCAACCCGAACCTGTAGAGCGGCGATACTCGTCTCCAGCGCTTCGATTTCCGCTGGCAGCAGGTCCAGCTCCCGCTGCTCCTTGTAACTGAGCTTGGTTTTGTTTTTGTTTTTGCGACGTTCAGCGTTCTCGCGTTTTTTTGCTTCCGCGGCAGCGATATTCTCGGTGTTCGCGAGCTCGTGGCCTTGTCGCACCCAGTCAGTGTAGCCGCCGACGTAT
>JAOUNH010000086.1 GCA_029881055.1 Gammaproteobacteria bacterium | reverse complement strand
GCTATCTCGCCAAGCTGGAGGAAATGAAGATCCGCGGCGAGCAGGATGAGCTTAACGACGAGCGTAGCGTGCTGGAGAAAACACTCGCAAGTGCAGCCAGGCTCAAGACGCTGATCAAGAAAGAAATCCTGGAAGATGCCGAAGCTTACGGTGACGATCGGCGCACCGAGATCATTCAGCGAGAAGCCGCGCAGGCGCTGGATGAAACCCAGCTTGTCGTCAGTGAGCCTGTGACGGTCGTATTGTCGCAAGCGGGTTACGCTCGCGCGGCCAAGGGACATGAAATCGATCCCTGGACGCTTAACTATCGTTCGGGGGATGCATTTCTTGCCGCAGCACAAGGTCGCAGCAACCAGCTGGCGATGTTTATCGACAGCACCGGGCGTGTCTACAGCGTCGTATCGGGAACGCTGCCGTCGGCGCGAGGGCAGGGTGAACCCCTGTCCAGTCGCTTCAAGCCGCCGGATGGCGCTGTATTTTGCGGTGCGATGATTGGCGAAAGCGATCAAAAATACCTGGTCGCGAGCGACGCCGGGTATGGTTTTATCGCGACCCTGGGGGATCTCGTCACGCGCAACCGGGCGGGCAAAGCCGTGCTGCGCGTGCCGGCCGGCGGCAGGGCTGTCGTGCCGTCACCGGTGCCAGCGGGCGTCGAGTGCCTGATTGCCGCAGTCAGCTCGATCGGGCGTTTGCTGTTTTTTGAGATGGAAGAGTTACCCGAGCTCGCGAAAGGCAAGGGCAACAAGCTCATCAACATTCCCGGCAAGAAATACAAGTCTGGCGAAGAGACAATGATTGCCGCGGCAGTTATCCCGGAAGACGGCAGCCTGCAGGTGCATACCGGCACCCGTGTCATGACAATCAAGTGGAGTGACGTCGACGACTATTACGGCGATCGCGGGTTGCGCGGCAGCCTGTTACCGCAAGGATGGCGCAAGGTCGAAAGGCTTACGGCGGCAGAGTCTCCCTAGCGCGCCTTTTTTGCCTCGTAGGGCATTTCCACGGTTTCTTCTTCTGCAGCCGTATTAACCGTGATTGCTTCATTGATACCCGTATCGTCCAGATCTGAAAGGTCGTCGTTTTGCGCCGGCATTTGTGCCGTGATGTCGAGTTCCGTGACAGTCGCCAGCGGCATGGCCGTTGTGACGTTGTCGTCTGCGTCTTCCTCAAGGCGCGCGGCGAGTTCGTTTGCCACCCGGGCGATTTCTTCGTTCAGCGCCTGTGTCGCAGTCATCTCGTCTTCGTAGTCCTGCTCCAGAACCTGGTAGTCGGCCTGCTTGTTGATCGTGTAATTCGGCGCGATCATAGAGTCGTCGTCGAGATCCAGTTTCACCGCTTTCAGGTCACGCTTCGTGATTTCCTCAGGCCGCGGGACCTTGGTCGCGTCAACAATCACTGACATGTCGTAATCGTCGTCGTCCGGGAGTATTTCACTGTCCAGTATGGAGTGCTCGTCGGTCCGCAGTGGGGGCAGCATATCCGTTTGGTCGATTGCACTGGCCTCGGGCTCAAACGGCAGTTCGATATCGAGTTCCGTCGTTGCAGCAAATCCAAAATCCTGTGAAATGTCGGAGTCAGATCCGATCGAGAGGCCGCTGCCGATGACCAGGTCTGCATCGAGTATGAGATTTTCGTGCGTTGGGGACTCGTCGCTGATGTCGTAATCGACGTCGACGGCTTCGATGTTCTGCGTATCGTTTGTCTCGGTATCACTGAATCGGCGTCGATTGGTTTCCATAGCAGCATCGGGAGCCGTGTCCGGCTTCTGACGCAGACGACGGCCGAACATTGCAAGGCCGAATATTAATGCGATTCCAACGCCAACCAGCCAGGCAAACCAGGAGAGTGACGCGTCTCTGTTACCCGGCGGGGTGCTGGTGCTGATTATCGCTGTCGGCACGCTGGATGATGTCGAGGTCGGCGTGGACCCCTCAATCTGTGCATCGAGAATAATATCGCCGGGTTTCAGCTCGGCTTTGCTTTCGCTCGTATCCACCAGATCGTCGAGAATAACCTGCACCGGCGCGACGCCCACGATGGCATCAGGTTCATACGGTTCTGCGCTTACATAGGCTGCATCGATAACGTCAGCTATCGATGCGGCGGCTATGTCCGTTACAGGTTCGTCCACAGGCACGGCGACAGTTTGAGCAGGGGCAATTGTGGCGGCGATGCCGTTGAAGTCAGGAATGCTTAACCAGCTACCGGCTTTCAGCTGGTTAGGGTCATTGTTGAGGAAAGCATCGGGGTTAGCGCTAAAGATGGCGTTCGCCGCTGGCCACAGCCCGACCGGGCGATTCTCGATGCGCTGCGCAATCTCAGACAATGAATCGCCGCGTTGGACCTGGTAGCGTGTTCCCTCGCTGATATCTTTTTGTACAGGCAGTGCGGTCGTTACAGTGGCAGGACGGCTGACAGCAACTGGCGTTGCGGCGACTGCCTGCGCGACAGGTTCGGCTACCGTCTCAACTTGCTGCATGACGGTAGCTTGCTCATAAGGCGAAGTGAGCGGATCGATGAACAACAGGTACTCACGACTCAGGTTCGCAGAATACGGGCAGTTAATAACGACGTGTGCCGAAATCATCGGCTCACGAACCGGTGTGTTGCCGGTTAGCATGATTACGCCGTTCGCTACGCTGATTGTTGCGTCGCCAAAGCCGGGCAAACCGCTCACCGACGGGCCGGGCCGCATTTTGACGCAATAGTCGTCAATCTGCTCTGTTGGCGCGAGCGCATACGCGATGCTGGCGCGCAAGGGCTGACCGAGGCGGGAATGAACTGTCAGGTCTCCGAGCTCAAGCGCAGCGGCAGGGAAGGCGGCCAGGCTGCTGCCAACGGCGAAAATTGCTGGCAGACTCTGTCTGACTCGAAAGTTTCTGCTTGATCCATTCTTCACTGGCACTGACTCCACAAAATTCAATAGTCGGATGTCTGCAATTCTAGAATTCAACGGGGGTCGGGCGTTAACGGGTAGTTCCGTAAACAAAGTGTGACCTGGCTCACATTCCGTATGTACGTCGAAGTCGGCTAATTACCGCCTGCCGCTGTCAACTCAGCCAGAGTACTGCTTGCGACCAATTGTGCTTCCTGGAGCACAACTTCAGGTTCGTGAACATAATGTCCTTGCATGAAGTCGAGGCCGAGCTGGAACAGCACGGCCATCGCATTGGCGTTCTCTACGCGCTCTGCGATCGTTTTGATTTTGCGTTCCTGAGCCGCCTTGACCACCTTGCCTACTGAGAGCTGCAAGTTCGAATCCGTCATCAGCGTGTGCATCAATTCGCCATCGAGCTTGATGTAATTTGGTTTGAGAATATCCAGTATCTGGAAACGGTCCTGATCGACGCCGTAGTGTTCGAGCGCAAATCCGATTCCGAGCTTGCTTGCATGCTTTACGAGTGCCTGAGTTTGCTTGATGTGTTTTGCAGCGTCGCGTTCGGGAATCTGTATGACCAGCCTTGAGCAATCGAAATCATGAGCATCCAGCTTTTGTTCCATCCAGGCAGCCGTCGTGCTGTCGGTAATGGATTGTCTGGACAGGCGAACGAATACCCGATCAGCCTGATTCTTATTGCAGAAATCAACGGCGGATTGCAGCATCCATCGGTCTATGTTCTTCATCATGTTGTTTCGCTCAGCTGCCGGCAGGAATTCCGAAGGCAGGACTGAATTTCCCTGCTCGTCGATCATACGTACAAGCAGGTCGTACATTCTTACCGAGTCGCTGCGCAGACCGGCAATCGGAAGCTGTGCGAGGCGAAAGCGACCATCCATCAGTGCGGCCTTCAGGTGTTTGACCCAGATAGCATCGAATTCGCGTTGCTTGGTGTCCTCTTCGGCACTTTCGTCGAGGAACGAGGTGTTGCCACCCGCTGCTACGCCCAGTGCATGCGCGTTGACGGTTGCTGAAACGAATTCCTCAAGACTGCCGAAAACCTCGCTAACTGCGCAGGCGCCGACTGTGCAGGTCATATTTGTCGATCTGTCATCGACTTCAAATGTATGTTTCGCGATCAAATCGCAAATTTGTTTGCCCCAAACCTGGGCATCGCGTGCAGAGCCGCGTTCCAGCAGGACCATTAGAGAGGTGCCCTCAAAACGCCCGGCAATATCGCGCGGATGGAGGCGCTTGCGAACCAGTTCGCTAAGTTGCGCGAGTACTTCCTCGGAATTCAGAATGCCCATCTTCCGATGTACGTCGCCAAACTTGTCAGGCTTGATGTAGGCCAGGCAATGCGTACCCTGCGGTGGTTTGCTCTTCAGGCGCTTGGAGATTCTTTCCAGGAATTGCGCGCGGTGAAAAAACAAGGTCGTAGGATCACGTTTTAAGGCGTCGTGTACGAGTTTGGTTGGCTCCTGGGCAACTTTGAGTTGTGGTGCAATACGAATTTGAACACATGGGCCGTCGTCGAAATCGAACTTGCGAAACTCCAGGTGAACTTCGTCGCTGTCGCCTGAATCAACCCGGGATTTGACGATCAGTTTTTCCTTCTTCTGCCATTTTCCCTCGATCGTTGCGATCAGGGCGCCTTTCAGCGCCGCCTGACTTTCTGCTTCGAAAGTATCCATGACGGGCATGCCGATCAGTTCGTTTTTGTCCTTGGCTTTAAATTGCCTGATCCATGCATCGTTGACGTCCATGAAGATGCCTTCCTGAACCAGGGCGATCGAGCTGCTGGATGACTCCATATGATCTTTTAACTGGTGTTTGTAGGCAGTCGCTGATTGCAATGTCGAATTCAAAGCGCGCTCTACTCGCAATGCGCGTAACTCGCGAATGACAACCGACTGCAGGCGCTTCCTCAGCGACGTCGACACCAGGTCGCAGGCGCCGGCCTGCATTGCGTCCTGAATGCTGGATTCGTCTGCAGTCTGCTGCATCGCGATCAGGGGTATTTCGGGGTTGTAGCGGTCTTTTTGCTTGATGACCTGGCGGATGGAGTCTTTGTAGCGATCGCAATTCAGAATCAGCAATTCAACGTTTTCCGCGGCAAGCGTGTCAGCGAGCTTGTCCGGACTGGAAATCCAATGGCAACGCGCTGCGTGACCAGCGTCGCGCAGTGTACCGTTGATGACTTCGACATCGTCCTGGTTATTCGTCAGGACGGCTATGGAGATGCTTTGGTGCCCGTTCAAATCCTTGATCCTGGCAACGGCGGTCTTCCGCTGATATCCGTATTTTGTTAACCGAGCGAGCAGTTTAAGCACTGTCACCGCTCACGTCGCTGTCGGGACGTCAAAACCGTGACACGTATCAAATTTTGCTGCAAATAAGGCCTGACAGGGCCCGAAAATACGGCTGGTTTAGGGGCCAGACTCTAGTATGATTGCGCCTCTCCGCTACTCGGCGGGGCTACCAGAAGAGCGATATCCATGGCCAGTTACAATACGAGCGAATTCAAGTCCGGGTTACGAATCATGATGGACGGCAACCCATTCCTTATTGTTGAGAATGAATTCGTTAAGCCGGGCAAAGGGCAGGCATTCAACAGGGTCCGTATCAAGAACCTCAGGACCGGCAAAACCATCGACAAGACATTCAAGTCTGGCGAGACCGTTGAGGCAGCGGACGTGAAAGACAGGGACATGCAGTACCTGTACTCGGACGGAGAGTTCTGGCATTTCATGTTGCCGGACACGTTCGAACAATACGCGGCCGACGAAGCCGCGATGGGCGATACGGCGGAATGGATTGCCGAGGGCGATGTTTGCCTGGTTACGTTGTGGAACGACTCACCGCTCAGCGTATTGCCGCCGAATTTCGTTGAACTCGAAATTGTTGAAACGGACCCCGGCCTCAAAGGCGACACGTCAGGTGGTGGCGGTAAACCGGCAAAACTTTCAACGGGTGCCGTAGTTCGCGTACCGTTGTTTGTTGATCAGAATGAAGTCATTCGCGTCGATACCCGGTCGCGTGAGTACGTCGCGCGCGTCAAATAAATCGATCGCGCTGACTTTGTAATTCGCAAAACGTCTCGCACAAACGTTCGATTCCCTGTTGATCGACCTCGGTGAACCGGTCCGGAACCGGGCTGTCGATATCCAGCACGCCGATCAATTTGCCGTTTGTCATCAGGGGCACGACCAGTTCGGATCGTGAATCGGCGTCGCAAACGATGTGTCCTGCAAATTCGTGTACGTCGGCAACACGCTGGGTGCGAAGACTTGCAGCTGCCGTTCCGCATACGCCGCTACCGACAGCTATGTGCACGCACGCCGGTTTCCCCTGGAACGGGCCCAGCACAAGTTCATCGCCACGCAGTACATAGATACCCAGCCAATTGACCCGATCCATCGCACCGTTTAGCAATGCGACGAAATTACTCGCGCTCGCGAGTGCATCGGTTTCACCCGCGAGCAATGCCCGCAGTTGTGAATCAAGTAAAGCATAGTCCGTGTTACTCATCTCGGTCCTCAAACAGGAAGGGGATGACATTGCGAATGTCGTCCGTCTTATCATGCACCATTTGCAGGCGCTCAAGGCCCATCGCCACACCTGCACACGGTGGTAAGCCATGCCGGAGTGCCGCGAGCAACGATTCGTCACGAGGTCGCAGGGGCTGGCCTCGCCGTTCTCGCGTTGTTCGATCACTTTCCATGCGTATCGCCTGCAACGCTGCGTCGGTCAATTCGACATAGCCGTTGGCGATCTCCAGCGGGCCGATAAAAACCTCGAAGCGATCTGCGACGTTAGTGTCGGCGGGGCAAATTCGTGCCAGCGCCGACTGGCTGGCCGGGTAGTGCTGCAAAACAGTCAGGCGATCATGCAGAAACCCGGGTGCTACCTTCGTACTCAATAGCAGATCCAGCCAGCCGTCGCGCTCATCGCCGAGGGCAGTGCGTAAACTTAAGTCAGCTTCGGCAGCGCCAGCCAGTTCATCAATCGTGGCGGTAACAGGATCCACACCCAGAGTGCGCACAAACGCGTCGCGATAGTCGATAACGACAGCATTGCGGGCCAGTTTCGGATCGCCGAGCCCAGCGGCTATGGTTTGCAAAGCATCGTCGACGATAGCAGCAAGCTGGTAACCAAGTCGGTACCACTCAACCATCGTGAATTCAGGTTGATGCCGGTGGCCACATTCGCCGTCACGATACACGCGACTGATGGCGTATATGTCCGGATAGCCGGCAGCGAGCAAACGCTTCATGCAGAATTCCGGCGAGGTATGCAGGTACAGCGGCTGGTCGCTCAGCACACTACGGACCTCCAGGCTCTCGATTTGCACGTCACTGGCCGCGGCAAAACTCAACGCGGGTGTTTCGACTTCCAGGATGGAGGCGTTCTCAAAATGGTCGCGCAGGCGGCGCAGCATAGCTGCGCGCCGCGCCGCGGACTCCGGTCCGGAGCTCGGGCGCCAGTCGGTCACTGACGATGCTTCTTGCGACCGATCGCCTCGCCAAGGCGAACAGTTGCGCCAGCTTGCAGGTTGTCGTCCCACTCATACACTCCTGCAGGTGACAACAGGATGACGGTGGAACCCATATTGAACCAGCCCAGCAAATCGCCCTTACTGACCGCAGTCGTGTGTCGTGATAGGTCGAGTACGTCGACGACACCACGCTTGCGCGGACGTAGTTCATCACTCCACGGTGTCGAGATGCTGCCCACATTGAGTGCACCGACAAATACCAGGCAAAACGGCCCGCGCGTTGTTTGAAAGTGCATGACGAGGCGCTCGTTACGGCGGAACAAGCCGTTCACGCGTGTGACGGTTGCGTCATTTACACTGAATAGATCGCCCGGAACATAGTGGGCCGCAATGAGTTCGCCTGCCATCGGCGCGTGGACGCGATGGTAGTTATAAGGGGCGAGGTAAATGGTCGCAAAGTTGCCATCAACATACGCGTTGGCCTGTTCCGTATCGGTTGCCAGTAAATCGAGTAAGGAGTAGTCGATACCTTTTGCCTGGATGATGCTGTCGTGCTGAATCGTGCCCGCGATGCTGACGGTTCCGTCTACCGGTGAAATGATACTGTCGTTCGCAAGGTCAATTGGTCGAGCATCAGCTTTAAGCGCGCGAACAAAAAACTCGTTAAAGGTCGCAAAGTCGGACGGTACCGCAAGCTCCACGTCCTCGATATCGACTCTGTAAAAACCGACAAAGCGGGTGATCAGGAAATCCTTGATCGCCACATTGCGAATTCGCGCAACACGCCAGACCAACGCTGTCAGCAGGTGCTGTGGCAATACGTATTGCAGTGCAACGAACAGTAGATCAAGCACTAATTATTCCTCCTTGTCATTGGCGCCTGCACGCTGAGCAGCAATGTTTCGTCGTCATAGAAACTTAATGAAATTTTATCCGGTGACCCGATAGGGCGCATGAGCATCAGATGTTTTCCGCCCGGCTGCAGCGTGACGCTCGATTTCGCGGGAATCAGGAGTTCCGGCACCAGCAGCATCCTGGCCACGCCATCGTCCAGCCGGGTCTCGTGTATTTCTACGAAACCGAACTGCGGGCTATCGACGCCGGAAATCCGGACCACGCTGTTCGCATTATTGCGCAGCGTAAGGTAGCCCGCACTCATAGCCCGACCGGGTGGCGGTTCGGATATGACGATGTCACTTGCGACCAGCGGTGCCTCTGCTTCGCCGTTGCATGCCGCGAGCAGTATCCCCGAGAGCAAAAAGACCGGGATGCGTATGCGAAATGTTTGCATCAGTCCGCACCCATAAGGATCGGCAGGTCGTGAATATAGTTCGAGACGTCATGTGGCGCGCTGAAAAGAGCCGAGAATTCGCCTTGCGGATTGATAACGAGAACCGCTGCTGAATGATTGACGCTGTAGTTCTCGCCTTCCGCTGGCATTTTCTCGAAATAGATGCCCAGCGCCGCAGTGAACTTGGTGAGTTCCGCTAGTTCTCCGCTAACGCCGAGATTGCCATCGCCAAAATAGTCCACGTACTTGCCCATGATTTCCGGCGTATCGCGTTCGGGATCCACACTGACGAGCACAATTCGCGGTGTGACCTCTATTTTGGCGCTGATGAATGCGCGTTTTGCGTTGGCCAGGATTTGCAGGGTCGTCGGACAGATGTCCGGGCAGTTCGTGAATCCAAAGAAGACCAAATCCCATTGACCCCGAAAGGTGTCCGCTGTGACGGCATTGCCGTTTTGGTCGATGAGCGTGAATGCCGGTAGCGGCTGTGGAATCGGGACGGCGAACGCATGCTGCAATGCAGCTGGCTGGTTCATCCTGGCCGCAACGAAAATGCCGGCCGCCAAGGCGCTGCCGAGTACGATCGCGATGATTAGGTTCCTGGCACTCATAGTTCCGTGATGTTCTTGATTGAATTGATGGGGAGCCGGTAATTCTACAGGCAGTTGCACTGCCAGCGTGATAGATTCGCCGTCGCATATGAACGTCGAACAGCTGATCCACACCGTCGCCGGGCGCTTCGAGAGCGCGCCGCTGTGGTATGGCCATGGCACGGACAACCCTCTGGATGAATCTGCCTGGCTGGTATTTGCCGTACTGGGGCTGTCGCACGACGATGCACCTGCCGTCTATGCCAATGATGTTGACGACGACAAGGCGGACGAAATCCTGCAACTGGCCGGGCGACGCATCGAGGAGCGCGTACCTCTCGCGTACCTGCTCAGGCAAGCCTGGTTCGCCGGCCACGAATTCTATGTCGATGAGCGTGTACTCGTGCCGCGCAGCCCCATCGCCGAACTTATTCACGAGCGGTTCTCGCCCTGGCTCGACCCGGATTCGGTGCGGTCGGCCGTCGATCTCGGAACCGGAAGCGGCTGCATCGCGATAGCGATTGCCCATGCTTTTCCCGATGCAATCGTCGATGCCGTCGATATTTCCAGCGACGCGCTTGACGTTACGGCGATCAATATCGAGCGCCATGCCCTCAAAGACCGGGTCACCCCGGTACAGTCGGACTTCTTTGCGGCCCTCGCCGGCAAGCAGTACGACCTGATTGTCAGCAATCCGCCGTACGTCGATCGGCCGGACCTTAAGGCTATGCCCAGCGAGTATCACCACGAGCCGCAGCTCGGCCTTGCCGCGGGCGACGACGGGCTGGAATCGGTACGCAAGATTCTGCAAGATGCCTCGCGATTCCTCACGGACAATGGAATACTCGTCTGCGAGGTAGGAAACAGCCAGGCTGCGCTGGAAAGAGCCTACCCTGAGACAGCGTTTGTCTGGCTCGAATTCTCCGCAGGCGGGGCAGGCGTGTTCCTGCTGGGCAAAGGTGACTTACAAGGGTTCTAGCAGTGTCCGGAAATACATTTGGACTGATTTTTACGGTGACGACCTTCGGCGAAAGCCACGGGCTGGCGCTGGGCTGCGTGGTTGATGGCTGCCCGCCGGGTATGGAATTGTCCGAGGCCGACATCCAGGGTGACCTGGATCGCCGCCGCCCGGGCCGCAACCGCCATACAACTCAGCGCAACGAACCCGACCAGGTGAAAATCCTGTCCGGCGTATTCGAAGGCAAGACCACCGGGACGCCGATAGGACTCCTGATCGAGAACACGGACCAGCGCTCCAAAGACTATGGCGATATAAAGGACAAATTCAGGCCTGGTCATGCCGATTACACCTATCAGCAGAAGTACGGAATCCGCGACTACCGAGGTGGTGGCCGTTCGTCGGCGCGCGAGACTGCCATGCGAGTTGCCGCGGGTGCGATAGCGAGGAAATACCTGAAAGAACGCCTGGGTGTCGAGGTTCGTGGCTACCTGGCGCAACTCGGCCCGATCAAGCTGGAGGCGAAGGATTTCAACAGCATCGATGACAACGCGTTTTTCTGTGCGGATCCGGACCGAGTCGACGAGCTCGACAGGTTCATGGACGAACTCAGAGAACAGGGTGACTCGATTGGCGCAAAGATAAGTGTGCTTGCCAGCAATGTGCCGCCGGGGCTGGGCGAGCCTGTGTTCGACAAACTCGAGGCCGATATCGCACACGCATTGATGAGTATCAATGCCGTAAAAGGCGTTGAGCTGGGTGCCGGTTTCGCGGCGGTTGCACAGCGCGGCAGCGAACATCGCGACGAAATGTCGTCGGGCGGATTCAGCAAAAATGACGCGGGGGGTACGCTGGGCGGAATATCCTCAGGGCAGGACATCCTCGCGAGCCTCGCGCTCAAGCCCACTTCCAGTATCTCGCTGCCCGGCAAAACCATCGACAAGGCAGGCAAGGATACCGAGATCGTCACCACGGGGCGTCACGACCCTTGCGTGGGACTGCGCGCAACGCCGATAGCAGAAGCGATGGTCGCACTGGTAATCATGGATCACTATCTGCGCAATCGCGCACAAAATGCCGATGTAAAATCGGCAACACCGGAGATTTAAGTTGGCGGATCGGTTTGATGTAGCTGTCGTTGGCGCGACGGGCGTAGTTGGCGAAGCATTGCTGGATATACTCCGCGAACGAAAATTCCCCTTCGGCAAAGTTTATGCGCTTGCAAGCGAGCGCTCTGCGGGCAACGAGGTTGCGT
>JAOUNH010000244.1 GCA_029881055.1 Gammaproteobacteria bacterium | reverse complement strand
GTTCGGACTCGTGAAATTCTACAAAAAGGCGATCGCTGCCGGCGTGAAGCCGATTATCGGCGTGGATCTCAGGATCGCCAACGATGACGACCCGGAACACGCCTTCACATTGATACTGCTCGTGCAGAACAATGACGGTTACCGGAATCTCTCAAAGCTGATTACGCGGAGTTACATCGAGGGGCAGGTTCGTGGTGAACCGATGGCACGTCGCGAATGGCTGACGAAGGATTCTTGTGCCGGACTTCTGGCCTTATCGGGCGGGCGACAGGGTGACGTGGGTCGTGCCCTCGTCAGCGGCAACCTCGCTCTGGCTACCAGTTCTTTACAACACTGGCTGGCAGTTTTTGGTGATCGCTATTACCTCGAACTCATACGCACGGAGCGCGCCAACGAAGAAGAGCTTGTGCGCCAGAGTCTCATGATGGCAGCCGAGCACAAGGTGGCCGTTGTCGCGAGTAACGACGTTCGCTTTCTTGAGAGTGACGGTTACGAATCTCATGAAGCCCGAGTGTGCATACATGACGGCCGCGGCCTCGCGGATGTCGACCGGCCGAGAAACTTCAGCGACAAGCAATACCTTCGCTCGCCGCAGGAAATGTTAGAGCTGTTCGCCGATATTCCATCGGCCGTAGAGAACACGATCGAGATCGCGCGCCGCTGCAACCTGGATTTGCAGCTGGGTGGCAGCGTATTGCCGGAATTCCCGGTGCCTGCCGGTCAGTCAGAGGCCGAATACCTGGCCTCTGAAGCGGACAAAGGGCTGACGGCGGCGCTTGCCGAAAAATTCGAGTTGGAGAATATTCCAGCCAAGGAACGCGCTGCCGTCGCAGCGCCGTATCACGAGCGCCTGAAGACCGAGCTCGGCGTCATCCAGTCGATGGGTTTTCCGGGCTATTTCCTGATCGTGGCGGATTTTATCCGATGGGCGCGGGAAAACGGCGTTCCTGTCGGTCCGGGCAGAGGCTCGGGCGCAGGATCGCTGGTCGCCTGGGTACTGGGTATTACCGATCTCGATCCCTTGCAGCATGTGCTGCTGTTTGAGCGATTCCTGAACCCCGAGCGTGTGTCCATGCCGGACTTCGATATCGACTTCTGCATGGAAGGGCGCGATCGCGTCATCGATTATGTTGCGGAGCGTTACGGGCGCGAACGCGTATCGCAGATCATCACTTTCGGAACGATGGCCGCGAAGGCCGTTATCCGCGACACGGGACGGGTACTCGGACAACCGTATGGATTCGTGGATCGCATCGCGAAGCAGGTGCCCTTTGAGATCGGGATCACGCTCGACAAGGCGCTGGACGATTCCGAAGAACTCGCCGCCATGTATCGCGACGACGAAGAGGTTGCAGCGATCATTGATCTGGCAAAGTCACTGGAAGGCCTGGTCAGGAACGCGGGCAAGCATGCGGGCGGCGTCGTCATTTCACCGGGTCCTCTGACTGATTTCGCGCCCTTGTACTGTGAAGAGGGTGGTACCAACGTCGTTACGCAGCTCGATAAGGACGATGTTGAGGCCGTCGGTCTCGTGAAGTTCGACTTCCTTGGCCTGAAGACGTTGACGATCATCGACTGGGCAGTGCAGATCGTCAACGAGACCAACCCGGGTAGCCGTTTTTCGATCAAACGAATTCCGGAGAACGACCCGAAAACATTCCAGCTGCTGCGCAGTACACGAACGGCAGCAGTGTTCCAGCTTGAATCGAACGGCATGCGCGATCTCATCAAGCGAATGCGGCCCGATCAGTTCGACGACCTCGTCGCACTGGTGGCTTTATTTCGGCCGGGTCCGCTGCAGTCAGGCATGGTGGACGATTTCATTACCCGCAAGCATGCAACCAACAAAGCGGATATCGACTACCTGCACCCGGAGCTGAAGCCGGTACTCGAAGAAACCTACGGCGTCATCCTGTACCAGGAACAGGTCATGCAGATTGCGCAGGTGCTCGCGGGCTATACCCTGGGCGGAGCGGATTTGTTGCGCCGGGCCATGGGCAAGAAAAAGGCCGAGGAAATGGCCGAGCAGCGCGAAATTTTTGTGACCGGTGCGACAGAGCGGGGCGTTGCGGAGAGGACGGCGACACATATCTTCGACCTGATGGAGAAATTTGCCGGTTACGGGTTCAACAAATCACATTCTGCGGCTTACGCGGTGCTGTCCTACCAGACGGCTTACCTGAAAGCGCACTACCCCGGTGCCTTCATGGCAGCCGTCATGAGCGCCGATTTACACAACACGGATCGACTCGTTACGCTGAAAGACGATTGCCGGCAACTGGGGCTCAAGCTTCTTGCACCGGACATTAACCAGTCGGACTACCATTTCAGTGTGGCGAACGAAAAATCCATTCTGTACGGACTCGGGGCGATCAAGGGCGTCGGTCATTCCGCCGTTGATTCGTTAATTGCGGAGCGCGATCGCAATGGAAAATTTGCAAGCCTGTTGGATTTTTGCCGGCGGGTCGATCATGAGAAGATCAATCGACGCGCACTGGAAGCCATGGTCAAATCCGGCGCACTGGACAGTTTCGGCGAATCGCGTCGCAGCATGATGCACCAGGTACCGGAAGCGCTGCGCAGTGCAGACCAGGAAGCAAAGGCAGCGGCTGCCGGTCAGAATGACATGTTTGGACTCGCAGCTGAACCGGCCGTGCTCGAACAGGACCAGCCAGTGCAACTGGCGGAGTGGCAGGAGCATTTGTTACTTAACGCAGAAAAGGAAGCGCTCGGATTGTACCTGACCGGGCATCCGTTTGACGCTGTGCGCAATGACGCACGCTTCCTGTCTGATGGCAAGTTGAGCGACATCACGGCTGAACCTCCGCCACAAACCAACAAGGGCGAGCGTCGCTATGCCCAGGCGCAGCGCGAAGTGACTGTGGCAGGATTGATCATGGACGTCAGGAAGCGCGGCAACCGCGTCAGTGTCGTGCTCGACGATGATACCGCGCGAATGGAAGTGAGCCTTTTCAGCGAGGCATTCCAGGAGTTTCGGCACTTGCTCGTGAAGGACGAAATCGTGGTCGTAACTGGCGGTCTGCGTTACG
>JAOUNH010000085.1 GCA_029881055.1 Gammaproteobacteria bacterium | reverse complement strand
TCGGATTCATCATCGATATCGTGCTCGAACCCGTCATCATCCGATTCGTGCTCCATTTCGTCTTCGAATTCGTCCTCAGATTCATCTTCCGACTCGTCCTCAGATTCGTCCTCAGATTCGTACTCAGATTCGTCCTCAGATTCGTCCTCAGATTCGTACTCAGATTCGTCTTCAGACTCATCCTCATCGTGACCGTCGTCTTCCCAGTCGTCCTCATCGACGTCGCCGTCATCCGGGCCATCCATCTCATTGATGGATGATTCGAGATCGCCGTCATCGTCGACAACGATCATCGTTACGTCGAGGCCTTCGAGGGCATCGTCCGCGCGTGCGGCGACCGGGAAAAACGCAAGCACTGTCAGGGCCAGCACCGCCATCAGAATGTTGAACTGTTTCATCGTGTTACTCCATTAACCAACGTCTACCCGCAGCCGGAAGGTCCGGCCACGATCATCGTGTCTCAGGGTTGCAAGGACCTCACCGCCGTACGGCGATGTGGCAATCAATTTGAGGGGCAGCAGGTTCTTGCCTGCCCGCAGGCTGGTTTCCCAGGTCACTTCGCGCTGCCCGGGAAAACCGGACATCTCGATGCCTTCCGGCAGCAGCACCGTCAACGTTGCCGCATCAAGCGCTTCAACAGACGCGAAAACGAGTTTGACTGTGTGCGGTTCAGCAAGCGTTATCGTGATGCCGGGTATCGTCGAATCGATCGCCGGGTCGGCGCCAGGTAAATCCTGCGACGAAAGCAAAAACCCGCCAACCATCCAGAGCACCAGGCCGGCTGCGACCGCAGAGCCGAAACCGGTCATTAACCAGCGATTACGCTGCTGACGCGAACCTTCGTGCGTTGCTCGCACGAGGGCCTGGTCGAAAAAGCCTGCGCTTGCCTGTGGCATCGGATAGTCCTTTAAGAGTGCCGCGATTTCGCGATCGTCCTGATCTTCGAATTGTGAGTTTGGTGTTTGCATGAATTCGTCCTGCTTGATCCCTAACACGACGGGTCGGCGGAAAAGGTTCCATTTTCGGTAAGAATCTCGCGTAACCGGGCCCTCGCGCGGTGCAGCCGCGACTTGACAGTACCGATTGGCAAACCGGTAAGCTCCTGAATTTCATCGAGTTTATAGCCCTCCGTGTCGTGCAGGAGCACGACCAGGCGGTGTTCGTCGCTGAGCTTTGACAGTGCCGCATCGAGAGCCTGGATGCGCTCCCTGCGCGCGTGATCCCAGTCCGGACGGTCAGCACCGGGCAAATCAGCCAGACCCTGGCCAGCCAGGTCGCCCTCGTCTACCGTGCGCAGGCGGCGACGTGCGTAGCGGCGGCGCTCGTCGATGAACAGGTTGTACATCATGCGCGCCAGCCACGGCCCCGGCGCGTCGATCCGGACCAGGTCATCAAGCTTGCCGTAGGCCTTGATCAGTAGCTCCTGGAACAGGTCCTCCGCTTCGGCCTTCTGGCTGGTCAGTCGCCACGCGAGCCGGTACAGCCGCTCGAAATGCGGCCGCACAAGTTTTTCGAAGGCTGTGTCGCTGGGGTTCGCCATGTTGCGGGCAAGTCTAGCGCGCGCCCGGCTGGCTGCAAGGGCGTGATGCGCAATTCGAGGCTTGTCAGTTTAGGGTTAACAGACCCTGGAAGCTGAGCTGGTACAGAAAGTAATGGTCGACCAGGAGCGCGGTGAACAGGTAACCCAGGTAGGCGATGGAATACCGGAACATCTGCATCGGTAGTTCCTCATCCTGGTGATCGCGATACATGCGTATCGCGTAGGAAAGGAAATAGACGCCAAGCCCCAAGGCAGCGATGAGGTAAATCAGGCCGCTCATGCCGATCAGGTAGGGCATGACCGTCACGAGCAGCAGCAGAATCGAGTAAAGCAGAATGTTAAGTCGGGTGTACGCCACGCCGTGAGTAACCGGCAGCATCGGGATGTCGACTTTGCGGTACTCCTCCAGTCGCGCGATTGCCAGCGCCCAGAAATGCGGCGGCGTCCAGACAAATACGATCAGGAACAGCAACAGTGCGCCGGCGGTGACTTCGTTGGTAATCGCCGTCCAGCCCAGTACCGGTGGTGCGGCACCGGCGGCGCCGCCAATGACAATGTTTTGCGGGGTCGCCCGTTTCAACCAAACGGTGTAGACGACGGCATAACCGATCAGCGACATAAATGTGAGTATCGCGGTCAGCGGATTGACGAGAAACCACAGTATGATCATCGAAATCACGCACAGAACTGACGCAAAGGTCAGCGCTGCCTTCTCGGTGAGCCTGCCCTGCGGCAGTGGCCGGCCGCGCGTTCGCATCATCAGGATATCGGTGCGTGCATCCAGCACGTGATTGAACACGGCGGCTGATGACGATGCCATGCCGATGCCGATGGTACCCAGGAGCATCGCCGTTACATCAGGCAGGCCCGGTACGGACAGAAACATGCCAACGATCGCCGTAAAGACGATCAGCAGGACGACGCGGGGCTTCGTGAGCTCGTAGTAGTCACGCCAGTCGCCATAGGTTTCGACGTTCGTATTCACGCTCAGCCTATGCGAGACAATTTCAGGAGGCGCTTCAGGTCTTCGACCATGTCGCTGGGATCCGTTTCCGGTTCAAAATACATCACGAGATTGCCCAAAGGGTCCATTAGAAAGTATCCCCCAGCCGATAGTGTTTCGGGTTTCTTGTTATTGAGTAGGGACAGGAGACTATCGTCTCTCAGGCTGATAAGCCCCGCATGCTCGTCGGCCAGAAACACTGTATCCGGCACGGATTCACCGTGCAAGAAGACGCGCTTCAGCCGGCCCATCTCCTTGCCCAGCATCAGGCGGGATTGGCGCAACGTAATAAGGGCACGCGTGCAGTCGTGCCCGCAGTCGCCGCGGTTGGAGTAAATGAGCACCCAGTAGTCATCGCCCAGCGCGCCTAGCTCGGAACCGGGTACTTCTTCGTTGATGTTGAGGATGGGCTCGAGCAGCGCGCCATGATTGGTGCGGCCTTGCGGAAGCAAAGCACCGCTGTAATACATCCAGGTGGCAACGGCGAGCGGACCGAGAAAGACGGTCGCGATCAGCAGCATTTGCGCTCGAGCCCAGGTGGATTTCTTTTCGTTCATGTGTCGAAGCGCTTCTTGCGATAGTTCCAGATCAGCAACCCAGCGAGGACTGCGCCCATGGCGAACCACTGCAAGGCATAGCCGAAGTGTTTGCCGGGCCCAAACTCCGATGGCACCCACTGGCGGAGAAAACCATGTTCCTCAGTATGCTCCATGAGTAATACGAAAGGCTGGATATCGCGGCCGAGTGCAGCGGCAACCTCATCGGGCGAGGGATAGACAGCGTGTCGGGGCCAGGGTTCATCCGCTGAAATGGCATCGCCCATCTTGTAGCCCGCTTTTGGCAACGATCCTGCGCGACCGCGAACAGTTACCTCGTCCTCGGGCAGCGCGAGGAGACTTACATCGAACCCGCTGGCGCTTTTTTCGATCCAGCCCCTGTTTACGAGCAACAGCGCCTGGTCGGGCCCGAGCTCGAGTGGCGTGAGGATATAGTGACCGTAACGGCTGTTGATGATGATGTTGTCGAGTACGACCTGGTGCCCGGCGTCATATCGACCAGTGACCTTGAGGTTCTGGAACGAGCGAACGTCCATCCCGTCCTGCCATCTGGCATAGCCTGATTCCGCCCGGAAATCTTCCTGGGCCGCTCTCTTCTCAAAGCCTCGTGAGACCTGCCAGCCCGCCAGCGCGAAGAACTGCAACACGAGGAGCGTGCCCACTACCAGTGGCAGCCAGGTTGGCAACGGCTTCTTGCTGGTACCATTCACGCTATACTCTTTCCCATGAAACTCGTCGTCTTCGCCTTACTCGCCGCGATCCTGATCAGCCTGGGCTCAGGACTCTACTACTTGTCCCGGGACGATGCGGACTCACCAAAAGTCCTGAAAGCGCTGAAGATCCGGGTCGCGCTGTCCGCGATCCTGATTATCTTCCTGGTCGCATCCTTTTTCATGGGCTGGATCCAGCCCCCCGCCCGTCCAATATAAGGTGACAGTGACCCTATATCCTCTTTAGAACCAATATAAGGTGACAGTGACCTTATATCCCCTGAAACCCAAGTAAAGACATGGCTGGACACCAATATAAGGTCACTGTCACCTTATATCCGAATGTCCAGCGATATAGGGTCACTGTCACCTTATATTGGGTTTGGATTACATCCAGTAGACGAAGACGTAGAGAGCGACCCAGACGACGTCCACGAAGTGCCAGTACCAGGCGACGGCTTCGAAAGCGAAGTGCTTGTCGGCCGAAAAATGACCCTTTAGTACGCGAAACCAGATGATCGTCAGCATGATGGCTCCGATCGTCACGTGCATGCCGTGAAAACCGGTCAGCATGAAAAAGGTCGATCCGTAAATGCCGGTAGAGAGCTTCAGGTTCATGTGCTCGTAGGCTTCGATGTACTCCACACCCTGCAGGTAAACGAAAACGAAGCCGAGCAAAAATGTCGCCGCCAGGAACACGGTCAGTTGGGTGCGCTTGCCCGCAATCAGGGCATGGTGTGCGATTGTGACTGTGATCGAACTGGTCAGCAGCAGCACCGTGTTGATCAGCGGCAAACCGAGCGGTGGCATAGCTTCGTATGCACCGCCAATGTTGCCCGGACCGTTAGTGGGCCAGGTACTCTCGTAACCGCTCCAGAGCAACAGGTTGGTGAAGAAATTATTGCTGTCGCCACCGAGCCAGGGAATTGACATGTTTCGTGCGTAGAACAGCGCGCCAAAAAATGCCGCGAAGAACATGACCTCGGAAAAGATGAACCAGAACATGCCCTGCCGGAACGACTTGTCGACTTTTGCGTTGTAAAGCCCGCTGATGCTTTCACCGATGACGGTGCCGAACCAGCCCGTCAACATGAAGATGATGACCGCGAAACCGGTCAGCATGATGTAGAAGCCAGCGTCGGCGCCGTTCAACCAGCTCGACACGCCAATCATTAGGAACAGGAGGCCGACCGAGCCAACCACGGGCCAATGACTGCCGTGGGGAACGTAATAGCGTTCTTCAAAGTTGGGATCGTTTGATGCAGTAGTCATGTCAATTCTCTAAATTTGCCGCCACAGGAGCGGTATCAAAAAACGTATATTGCAAAGTGATCGTGTCGACGTAATCAGGCAGATCAGGGTTAACAATGAATTGCAGCGGCATAGCCCGCTCCTCATTCGCCATGAACTCCTGGCTCGTGAAACAAAAACACTCAATCTTTGTAAAGTGTTCCGCCGCCGAAACCGGTGCGACGCTGGGTACCGCCTGCGCGACCTTTTGCACCGCGGCGAGATTCTTTGCCGTAAATGTCGCGTAGTACATTTTCCCGGGGCTGACTGTCATGCTGTCGGCATCCGCCGCAAATTCGAACTGCGCGTATTCATTCACAGTGGTCACGAATTCGACGCGAATTTCCCGCGTGAGATCAGGCGCCTCCTCGACGACGGCGGCCACGGCGTTTGTACGCCCACCGAAACCGGTGATCTCACAGAACACGTCGTACAAGGGCACCAGCAGAAAACCGAAACCAAACATGGCAACGGCCATGATGAGCAGCTGAACCACCAGCGAACGATGCTCATTTTTCTTAAGCACGCACGACCCCCATCATGATGAAGCCCACGTAAAACGCGAGCGCAATCGCAGCGACGATCAAAGTCGTCCGACGAATGCTTTTCTTGCGCTCGACTTCGCTCATGATTATTCGAACGCTTCGTTCGCGATGCGCGCCTTCGGCGGCGTTTCAAACGTGTGATACGGAGCCGGTGATGGCACCGTCCACTCGAGTCCATGCGCACCTTCCCAAACGCGATCGCTGGCCTTCGCGCCTTTTTTCGCCGTCAGCAGTACCCAGACGAATAACAGTTGCGACAGGCCGAAGCCGATAGCACCAATGCTGGCGACCGTGTTGAAGTCCGCAAACTGTGTCGAGTAGTCAGGGATGCGGCGCGGCATACCGGCCAGCCCCAAGAAGTGCATCGGGAAGAAGGTAATGTTCACGAAAATGGTGGAGGCCCAGAAGTGCACCTTGGCCAGCGTTTCGTTGTACATGTGCCCGGTCCATTTGGGCAGCCAGTAGTAGGCGCCCGCCATGATGGCGAACACCGAACCCGGCACCAGCACGTAGTGGAAATGGGCAACCACGAAGTAGGTGTCATGGTATTGAACGTCGGCCGGTGCAACAGCAAGCATCAGTCCGGAAAAGCCGCCGATTGTGAAAAGGAAGACAAAGGCGAGCGAAAACAGCATAGGCGTTTCAAATGTCATCGCGCCACGCCACATCGTTGCGACCCAGTTGAAGATTTTCACGCCTGTTGGTACGGCGATCAGCATGGTTGCGAACATGAAGAACAGCTGACCCGTCAGCGGCATGCCGACCGTGAACATGTGGTGTGCCCAGACGATAAACGAAAGAAACGCGATACAGGATGCGGCATAGACCATCGAGTCGTGGCCGAACAGTTTCTTGCGAGAGAAGGTCGGAATGATTTCTGACACGACACCGAAGGCCGGCAGAATCATGATGTAAACCTCGGGGTGACCGAAGAACCAGAATATGTGCTGGAACATGACCGGGTCACCGCCGCCGGCCGCGAGGAAAAAGCTGGTGTCAAAGAACTGGTCCGTCAGCAACATCGTCACAGCGCCGGCAAGCACGGGCATGACCGCGATCAGCAGGTAAGCCGTGATCAGCCAGGTCCATACAAACATGGGCATCTTTAACAACGTCATGTCCGGCGCGCGCATGTTGATGACAGTGACGATGATGTTGATCGCGCCCATGATCGATGACAGACCCATGAGATGGACCGAGAAGATCAGAAACGGGAAGGCATCACCAGTCTGCAGCACGAGCGGCGGATACATTGTCCAGCCGCCAGCCGGCGAGCCGCCGGGCATGAACAAGGTCGATAGCAAAATGCCGAAAGCAACCGGCAATATCCAGAAGGACCAGTTGTTCATTCTCGGCAATGCCATATCGGGCGCGCCGATCTGCAGCGGGATCATCCAGTTGGCGAGGCCAACAAACGCGGGCATGATTGCACCGAAGACCATGATGAGGGCGTGCATCGTCGTCATCTGGTTGAAGAACTCGGGGTGTACGAACTGCAAACCGGGGATAGCCAGTTCCGAGCGGATCACCATGGCCATCAGTCCGCCGATGAAGAACATCGTCAGGCTGAAGATAAGGTACATCGTTCCGATGTCCTTATGATTGGTTGAAAACAACCAGCGTCCGATGCCCTTGGCGGGACCGTGATCGTCGTGGTGGGGGATATCTATTGCTGCCGTATTCATTCTTTATTGCTCCGCGCCATGACTGTTCACCCAGGCTTCAAATGCCTCGGGTTCGACGACTTCGACAACGATCGGCATATAGCCATGATCCTTGCCACACAATTCGGCACACTGACCGCGATAGGTGCCGGTTTCATTCGCCCGAAACCAGGTTTCGTTGATGATGCCGGGTATGGCGTCTTTCTTGATCGCAAGATCCTTCACCCACCAGGAATGGATGACATCATTAGAGGTGACTAACAGTCGAACTTTCGCGCCGCGCGGCACGACCACCGGCCGGTCAACCTCAAGCAGGTAGTTGTCAACGGCGAAAGGATCGACGCCAGACTGTTTGCGTCGCGCCTCCATGCTCGACTGCGCGAGGCTGGAATAAAAGGCGATGTCGGAATCCTGGTACTTGTAGTGCCACTTCCACTGGTAGCCGGTTACGACGATGGACATGTCGGGCTTGCGAGAGTCTTCGAGCTTTACCATCGTCTCGGCAGTCGGCACGGCCATGAGCACCAGGATAACAACAGGGATTGCCGTCCAGATAACCTCAGCGGTCGTACTGTGCGAAAAGGTCGCGGGCGCCACGCCGCTGGACTTGCGATGCTTGATCAGCGAAATGATCATCACGCCGAAGACCACGACTCCAATCGCGACGCACCACCAGAACACCATCATGTGCAGGTGGTATGTCTCGAGACTGAGGTCCGTGACGCCTTTCGGCATATTGAGCGCCCATTCGGCTTTCGCCGTGCCGGCCAGTGCCAGGCCCAGCAAGCTCAAAATAGTGTTTCGTATCATTGATTGTTCACCTTGCGAGCCGCGCCAACGGCCGCACTACTTAAATATCTTCCAGATGTGACGAACTTAGGTGCCGGTGGGTTTTGCGCGGCCCGGTAATGCCGGGAATGGCCAGCGAACACCGGGGATTCGTCTGTCGGCCGGTTTCTGGCAGGGTCACCCGGCCAAAAAGCTCGCGAAGTGTACTCAAATCGCGTCGGCCATGCAATGCTGGAAAGTCAGTCTTCCGGAAGCGAAAACCTTATTTTACAGAGAGTTACGGAGGAAGTGGCAATACAGCGGTGATCAGTTTCGACGCAGCGGTATGCGGCTCGCGTCAATACGGTAGTTTGCGGGGTCCATTTTCGGGCCGGCGCCCCAGCAATGTCCGTACACCAGTTCGAGGTCCAGGGCGGTGCTTTCATCCGAGGCGGTGTCCGCGAGCGCATGAAGCATGGCGGCGTAGCGCCGCCGGCCCGTCAACGCGTTGCTGCGATTCGCCAACGCGTTGCGTGCTCCGCATGCCGTGAGGTCCGCCAACAAGCGGTCCACATTGCGGTAATCAATACGCAGCCGATCGACATCCAGTACCGGGTCGCGAAGTCCCGCGCTAACCAGGCCGTCGCCGAGGTCGTGCATATCGGGAAAAGAGTTCACGTGCGGATTGTCATCGACCTGTCCCCAGGCGCGACGAATTTCCCGGAAGCTGTCAGGTCCGAGAGTCGCGAACGCAAACACGCCACCCTTTCGCAACACGCGCGCCACTTCCGAAAAGACGGTTGCGGGACTACTTATCCATGGCAACAACTGATTCGAAAAAATCACATCGATACTTTCGTTCGCGAACGGCAGGGCTTCTGCACGCGCTTGCACGAACGCCGTCTTCGACAACCAGGACTTTTTCCCCCGTGCCTGCTCGAGCATCTGGTGTGCGAAGTCGACGGAGATAATGCGCGCACCCTTGAAGCGCTTTCGCAGGAGCCGATTTGCCGAACCGGTAGCGGAGCCCAGGTCGACGACCATCTTCGCTTCCGTCAACAGCGGCTCCAGCCGTGCCAGCAAACCCTGCCGCGTAGTGGCGTGCACAAAATCAGCGTCATCGAATTGACTTGCTGCGCGATCGAAGCGGCGGCGAACATGTTCAGGGTTCAGCATTTCGGAAACGGTAGCATGCTTTCGTCGTGCAAAGCCCGCTTTTGAATCGAGCGTGTGCGGTGCTCGCAGGGCACGATGGTCAAATGTGGATCCTGGATTTTTTGGCACCCCAGAGCTGCGTATTTTGTGGCCTCACAAACGAAGGCGACGAGCGCAGTATCTGCGAGGGTTGCTACGAGGACCTGCCATGGAACGAGCCGCGACTCTCGCCGACACCCGGCATTTTCGTGTCTTCGATCGCGGTGGTGCACTACTCTTTTCCGGTGGATGCCGCGATCAAGGCTTTCAAGTTCAGCCGCAAACTTTATTACGCGCCTGCGTTCGCGGAGTTGCTTTGTTCATCGGCGGAGCTGTTGCCGTCCGATATCGACGCGGTCTTGCCCGTGCCCTTGCATTGGCGCCGCGAGGCGACTCGTGGCTTTAACCAGGCCAGCGAAATCGCAAAGCCAGTAGCAGATTTCCTGGGTCTGCCCGTGTTGCACGGCGTGCGGCGTCAAAAAGCGACGCCGTTTCAGTCGGGGCTGGCGGCGAAAGACCGCGCACGAAATCTGCGCGATGCCTTCGCAACGAAGCGCGGCATGTCGCAGAGGCATGTGCTTATTATCGACGACGTTGTTACAACCGGCGCGACGATGCGGGCCCTGGCCAAAGTGCTGATGAAAAACGGTGTGAGCAAGGTCAGTTGTCTCGCCGTGGCGCGCGCCGGATAAAGACTATTTTCCGGATTCAATCCGACCGAGCAGCAGAAGCAGATGTTGCTTTAGCAAAGGCAGGTTGAATGCATACAGGACAAGCAGGCCTGCGAAGAAGAAAAGAGAAAAGGGAACCAGCACCACGAGCAACAACAAAATGCCGAAAAAAACCCTCTTCTTCCCGGACGGCACAGCAGTGAATCGTTTGAAGATTGTTCGCCACTGGTTGTCAGTGACCGTGGGCCGTGCAGCAAACCGGTTCACTTTCGGTTGATTCGCCGGGACAGCGAGCGGCCGCGCTGTCGCTGGAGATCGCAATGGGTTCGCGAGAGGTCGCCGGGCCAGGGTGCGTGACGCAGGTTTGGCGATCTGAATATTGAGTTGCCCCAGTATGTCCCGAGCCTGGGCCGCTTCGATGCTGTGCGGGTACTTTTGGATGAGCTGCAAGGCGTAGCTTTTTGCCCTGACCGTGTACTTATGCTCGTCGGTCGAACCCGGGCCGACGTTTTGCAGTGCGTATTGCGCTTCACGAAGCAACTCATCCGCGCTCGCCAAAATGTTATCCAGTGACCGGGTGAAATGTGTAATGCAATACGATGCCGATGAAGACCACCATGCCAATGTAGTGATTGTGCAAAAAGGCAGCGAAACATCCGGTCGGCTGGCGATCGCGGGCAAGCCATAGGTGGTAGGCCATCATTAACCCCGCAACAGCCACAGATACGTAATACCAGGCACTTAATCCCGCCCGGTAGCCGATGAACAACAGCGCGACAAACATCAGCACCTGCAAGCCGGCAATTACAAAGAGATCGACATCACCAAACAAGGTGGCCGTGGACTTCACACCGACCTTGAGATCGTCCTCGCGATCGACCATTGCGTAAAACGTATCGTAGATAACGGCCCAGATCATCGCAGTACCAAACACGAGCCAGGATAGTTCCGGTGTTTCTCCTGTTTGTGCCGCAAAGGCCATGGGCACAGCCCAACCAAAAGCGGCGCCCAGAATGAGTTGCGGGATCGAAACATAGCGCTTCACAAACGGGTAGGCGATGGTCAGTCCCGCAGCAACAACGGCGAGCAGCTGCGCCGGACCGTTGAGCATCGTTGCGAGACCAACGGCGATCAGGCTAAGTGCCGTAAACAGGATCAGGGCTTCGGCCGGCGCGACGGCTCCCGAGGCAATCGGCCGCGTTCTTGTGCGCTCGACGTAGGGATCGATGTTGCGATCAACGTAGTCATTCAGGACACAACCGGCCGATCGCATGACGATCACGCCCAACATGAACACCAGAAACAGGCCCTGGTCGGGTGTGCCTTCGCCGGCCAGCCATAGAGCCCACAAAGTCGGCCACAACAACAGCCATATGCCGATCGGTTTGTCGATCCGCATCAACTTGCCGTAATTACGAAGCTGGGTGATCAGCTCCGGTGCGAAATTTGGGGCAAGGATTTTGCTCATGACCTGAAGTTTACACTTTCCCGTATCGGCTCGCGCCACCCAACCAGCGACGTACGATCGCGGTCGCACGGTCGTCCGAGTCCTTCCTTAATGCCTCTGCGGTCATTTGCACCTGCGGCATCAGCTCG
>JAOUNH010000084.1 GCA_029881055.1 Gammaproteobacteria bacterium | reverse complement strand
GAGTGGCAGTGCTGTTGCATTGTATACGACAGCCCAGGCGAGATTCTGGCGCACGATGCGCATCGTCGCGCTGGACAGGCGTATCGCCGTCGTGATCGGCTGCAGCGAATCGCCGAGCATGATCACGTCGGCGTTGGTCTGTGCCAGCAGTGCGCCATGACCCGGCGCGATTGACGTGTCCGCTCCCGCAAGCACGGGCGCGTCATTGATGCCGTCGCCGATCATGACAACGCGTTCGCCGCGTTCCTGCAATGCATTGATGATGCGGAGCTTGTCCTCTGGCCTGCAATCGCTGTGCGCGTCCTCGATATCCAGCGCCGCGGCGATCGCTGCGACGGCGGTCGCGTTGTCTCCACTCACGAGGGATACTTTTTTCCCCATATTTATCAATGCTTTAACTGTATCCCTGGCGTCTGCGCGCAAGGTGTCTGTAAGTTCGAATCGGGCGACGGCGTGCGTATCAAAACCGAGGAAAACGATGGTGGAGGAGGCCGTTTGCGGCGCGTCACCCTCTGTCACGAACGCCGCAGTGCCAATGCGCCAGGCTTTGCCGTCGACGATGCCGCTAACGCCCTGCGACACCTGCACCTTGGTATCGGTCACAAGCGGCAGGGTGCCGTCGGTTCGAAACGCGCGGGCGATCGGGTGGCTCGATGCCTGCTCGAGTGCGGCCGCGATACTAAGACACTGCGTTTCGTCATAGCGGTCGTCGAGTATCGTCGTCGACAGGATTACGGGTGCGCCGTAAGTCAGAGTGCCGGTTTTGTCGAACACGATTTGTGTCGCTCGAGACAGCACTTCGATGGCGTTGCCGTTGGTGAGCAGCAATCGCAAATCGGACATGCGGCTGCCTGCGGCCGCAAATGCGGCCGGCGTGGCGAGCGCCAGGGCACAGGGACAGGTAACGACCAGTACCGAGAGCGTGATGACGAATGCGCGTTCCGGCGCAACGAAGTACCAGTACAGCGCAACAACCGCCGCCACCACCAACAGTGCGACTACGACGTAGCTTGCGATTCTGTCCGCAATATTGACGAACGCGGGCCGCGTGAATCGGGCTCGCTCGCTCAAGCGGTTGATGGCGCCTAACGCGGTATCGCCACCGGTGCGGGTTACGCGCATCGTCATCATCGCATCGAGATTGACGCTGCCGGCGGCCAGCAGGTCACCGATGGCGCGCCGTCGCGGTTCGGCCTCTCCGGTCAGAAGCGCCTCGTCGACCGAACTGGCCCCCGCTACAACCACACCGTCGGCCGGTATCGAATCGCCGGCGCGGATCAGCACGAGATCGTCCTTTGCAAGTCGCGCAACGGGGACGGTTCTGTTCTCGTCGTTAACAACTACCGTCGCTGTATTCGGCAATAGCTGCGACAAAGCTACGCTGCGATCGATGGATCGATGCCGGGCGCGCATCTCGAGATAGCGACCGAGCGTCAGGAAGAAAACGAACATGGCGACCGAGTCGAACCAGACGGCAGGGCCGTTCGTAAAGGTCGCGTAAACCGACGCGGCGTATGCACTGCCGATGGCGATTGAAACGGGCAGGTCCATTCCCGGTCTGCGTGCCACCACGCCACGCCAGGCACTCGTGAAAAACGGTTTTGCCGCGTAAAAAACGACCGGCGTCGCGACGAAAAAACTGACAAGGCGCAGGAAGTGCTGCATGTCCGCCTCGATGCCCTGGAAGTCGCCGGCGTACAGGCCGACCGCAAACATCATGACCTGCATCATGCCCAGGGAAGCCACGAGCAGGCGTTTTAGTGCGGCACGTTGTTCGGCGATCTCGGGGCGCGATGCGTCGTCGGCTGCCAGTGGCTGCGGCCGATAACCGAGATTCGATAAACCTGAGAGGATGTCGCCGAGACCGGCCTTGTCGACCGCCCAACGTATTCGAAGTCGATGCGTCAGCGGACTGACCTCAACAGACTGCACACCCGGTACCTTCTCAAGCGAGGTTTCGATCAGCCAGCTGCAGGCCGAGCAATACATGCCGCCGGCGTAAATTCGTGCCTCGGCAATACCGCCTTCGGTTTCGGCAAACGCGTCCAGCATTTCCCTGCTGTTGAACACCTGCCACTCCGACGCTTCGGGCAAAGGTTTGCCGGCGCCGGGCAGCGGCGCGTCACGCATCGCGTAGTAGCGACTCATGCCGGAATCGCGGATGAGTTCGGCGACGGCCTTGCAACCCGGGCAGCAAACCCGGTGCGACCGGCCTTCGATGTCGACCGTCAGTTCACTGCCCTTCGGATTTGGCAGCGCGCAATGAAAACAGTTGTCAGGGGCTGCCATTGTTGTCCGGATCGGCCGGATCGAGTCTCAACGTGGCTTGTCCGGACCAGACACCCGACAAACGCCAGGAGTCGCCTGACACCGGCATGTCCTGCGGGGATAAGAAAAGGTAGTAGCGGCCCGCCGGCGGCGATTGGAAATGGCCTGCCCAGATGGGTTCTCCAGCGGCGCTCGGGATGGCCGGCTGAAGTTCGATGACGGCGTCGCGAGAGGCCATCGTGGGATGACGCAGTTGCAACTTGAGCGACGAGGGCAGCCGGGTGTCCTGCGGCGCGGACACCGTAACGACTACGGCGCCGGTATCGGGCTCGATATTAACGACGGCCCGGATTCCGAGGCGCAGCGCGACTTGTTCGGCCAGCATGTTTCTCTCGGTGACAACATCGATGCCATCGTCCGATCGAATAACGAGTGAGTCTGTCGTCTGTCCTGCCAGCCACAGCGTGTACAGGCCGGCAACGACGGCAGACGCCGGCAACGCGATGATGAACCACGGCCAGAACTGGCGATACCAGGGATCTGTGTCTTCTCGTTGCATGTAGTCTTCAGGGAGTTGGGCCGAGGAAGCGGCTGTCCTCGATTCGCATATCGCCGCTATCATCCAGCGCCTCGGCGATAAAGTCTATTTTCGCAACGCCCCGGGCGTTGCCACGGTGCACACGCGCTCGTACCGGCACGGACAGCACGCCACCGCCAGCAATCGTAAAAGTGTCCGTGATCCCATCGAGGTGTATGCCGTCGACGCCTGTGACACGCAGGCGGAATTCGCGCGCGTCGTTGGTCTGGTTGATGAGCTTGATCGTGTAGCTGTTCTCGATGATGTCATTGGGCAGTTCGCGGTACAGCGCGTTGCGATCGCGGATCACGTCGAGAATGATCGGTGTACGCAGCGCCATGGACGTGACCAGGGAGCCAATCAGGACCAGCAACAGCGCCGCATAGACCAGCATGCGCGGGCGGATAACGTGAGTTTGCTCGTTCTGCAGCGCATGCTCCGTCGTGTAACGTATCAGTCCCCGCGGGTAGCTCATCTTGTCCATGACGGAATCACAAGCGTCGATGCAGGCCGCGCAGGCAATACACTCGTACTGCAGGCCGTCGCGAATATCGATTCCCGTCGGGCAGACCTGGACGCACAGGGAGCAATCGATGCAGTCGCCGAGACCGGCGACCTTCGGGTCAACCGAGCGCTTGCGGCCGCCGCGCGGTTCGCCACGCTTCTCATCGTAGGAAATGATCAGCGTGTCCTTGTCGAACATCGCGCTCTGGAAACGCGCATACGGACACATGTACTTGCAGACCTGCTCACGCATGTAGCCCGCATTGCCGTAGGTGGCGAATCCGTAGAACAGGGCCCAGAACCATTGCCAGCCGCCCGCATTGAATGTCAGCAACTCATGTCCCAGCTCGCGTATCGGGGCGAAGAAACCGACGAAGGTGAATCCGGTCCACAACGAAAATGTCACCCATAAAAACTGTTTCGAGGCCTTGCGCCGAAACTTGTTGAATGACCAAGGCGCCTTATCCAGCTTCATGCGCTGTGACCGCGTGCCCTCGGTGATTTGCTCCATCCAGATGAAGGCTTCGGTCCATACGGTTTGCGGGCAGGCGAATCCGCACCAGAGCCGGCCGGCGAGTGCCGTGAAAAAGAACAGGGACAGAGCGGCGATGACGAGCAGCAGCGCGAGGTAGGGAAAGTCCTGTGGCCATAGCGTCAGGCCGAGGAGATAAAACTTGCGGGCCGGCAGATCAAAAAGTATCGCCTGCCGGTCGTCCCATGTGAGCCAGGGCACCACGTAAAACAGTCCCAGCAGAGTCGTCGTTGCGATTTTGCTTAAGGTATCAAAGCGTCCGCCCATTTCGCGCGGATAGATCTTCTTCTCGCTCTCGTATAACGACGCGGGCTGGGGCTTGTTCATGTTGCCTGCTAGTCCTGTTTACCGTGGTGCTTTGCGTGTCGTTTCGGCGCGGTTCGTACGAGAAACGCGGTAAGTCCTCCGCACACCAGCAGGAGTATCCAGAAGAAGAAAAACCCGGCGGCATATCCGGCGTCTCGATCGATATCGAGGTCTTCGTCGAAGATGCCACTTAAATCGACCGGGTCAAACAATGCGAAAAAAACCATTGTGCCCACTGCCGCGCAAAGAAACGAAATCCAGATTACCGTGAAAACCGCTTGCTTGTTACGGCTCCACTTCAGCGTGCCTCTGTAATCCTCGTTGATCACTATTGCTGTGACAAGCTCGCAATATACGCGGCCAGTATCTTGCTTCGATCGTCACCGAGCAGTTCGCCATGCGCCGGCATCACACCGTTGCGTCCCTGGGTAATCGTGGTGCGGATGGCCTCGTCGCTGCCGCCATACAACCACGTGTCATCGGTCAAATTCGGTGCGCCGAGTGCCGGATTACCCGTGCCTTCTGCAGTGTGACAGGCGCTGCAAAGCGCCACGAACATCGGCTGCGCACTCATGGCATTCGCATCCGCTTCAGCAAGTCCGCTGAGGCTTTTGACGTAAGCCACCATGTTGTCGATCCCGGCATCGCCGCCCAGCGCCGGCGCTAGCACTGGCATGACGCCCATACGTCCGTTACGAATTGAAGTCGTAATCGCGGCCTCGCTGTTGCCCCACAGCCAGTCATTGTCGGTAAGGTTCGGATAACCCGGCGCACCGCGTGCACCTGAACCGTGACAGGTCGTGCAGTAACTGGCGTACAGGCTTGCACCGAGCCGCATCGCATCCGGCTCGCTTTGCAGTTCCGCAAACCCCATCGCCGCGTAGCGTTCGTATATCGGTGTGTATTTATTTTCGGCGGTCTGCATCTCTTCTTCGTACTGGCCGTGCTGTGACCAGCCCAGCACACCGTCGAAGGTACCGAGCCCGGGATAGGCAATCATGTATCCAACGGCCCAGAGGATCGTGATGAAGTACAGGTACAACCACCAGCGCGGTGCCGGATTGTTCCATTCCTCAAGATCGCCGTCCCAAACGTGGCCGACGACCTGGTCGTCAGCGACATTCTGCGGTCCTTGCCTGCCGGCCCAACGAATCAGCCAAACACACCAGACGACGAAGAGTATCGTCCCGGCAGCAACGAACCAGTGCCAAAATGCAGGCATCAGATGTTCTCCCGCTCATGATTAACAAAACTGTCTTCTTCCAGCGGCAGGGCCGCGGAAGCATCAAAATCCTTCCGGCGCCGGGCACTCCAGGCCCACGCCCAGATGCCGATAAAGGCGATGAAAATCACCGCCGTCAGGATGCCGCGTACGAGGTTAATATCCATCGGCGCTTACCTGCGATTCCGGCGATTCGTGCCCAGTTCCTGCAGGTAGGCAATCAAGGCATCCATCTCGGACCGGCCTTCGACAGCCGCGGCGGCACCGGCGATCTGCTCATCGGTGTAGGGGTCGCCCAGGAACTTCAGGGTGCGCATCTTTTTCGTGATCAATTCACCGTCGACCTGCGCCTCGGCCAGCCACGGGTAACCGGGCATATTGGACTCGGGCACCAGATCCCTCGGATTCATCAAGTGCAGTCTGTGCCAGTCGTCGCTGTAGCGTGCTCCGACACGAGCAAGATCGGGGCCGGTGCGTTTCGAGCCAAACTGGAACGGCCGGTCGTAGACGGTTTCGCCGGCGGTCGTATACGGCCCGTAACGCTCGGTTTCACTACGAAACGGACGGATCATCTGCGAGTGGCAGTTGTAACAGCCTTCCCGGACATAGACATCTCGCCCGGCCAGGCGCAGCGGCGCATACGGCGCTATGTTTTCGGCGGGTTCAGTCGCATCCGAACTCATCATAAGCGGAATAATCTCAACCAGGCCGCCGATACTGATCGCTACGACGATCAGCACCATCATGAGGTGGAGGCTCTTTTCTATAGTCTCGTGGCGCATTGTTCGATTCTCCCCTTACGCCGGTTCCAGTACCGCGACGGGTACCGGTTTCTTGTCGCTTATCGTCTTCCAGACGTTATAAGCCATGATGAACATGCCGCTGAAGAACAGCAGGCCGCCGATGAGTCGCAAACCGTAGTAAGGATAGGTTGCTTTGAGCGATTCGACGAACGAGTAGGTGAGCGTGCCGTCGGCATTGACTGCGCGCCACATAAGTCCCTGTGTAATTCCGGCGACCCAAAGTGCGACGGCATACAGGACGACGCCGATCGTGGATGTCCAGAAATGCACATCGATGAGTTTGGTGCTGTACATGGCTTCCTTGTTATAGAGCCGCGGGATCAGGCAATACATCGTGCCTATGGTCATCATGGCGACCCAGCCGAGGGCGCCGGAATGCACGTGCCCGATGGTCCAGTCCGTGTAATGAGACAGGGCATTCACGGTCTTGATCGACATCATCGGGCCTTCAAAGGTCGACATGCCGTAGAACGACAGGGACACGATCATGAATTTCAGGATGGGATCGGAGCGCAGCTTATGCCAGGCCCCTGACAGCGTCATGATGCCGTTGATCATGCCGCCCCAGGACGGTGCCAGGAGCACGACCGAGAACACCATGCCAAGTGTCTGCGCCCAGTCGGGCAACGAGGTGTAATGCAGGTGATGCGGCCCGGCCCACATGTACACAGCGATCAACGACCAGAAGTGCACCACTGACAGGCGATAGGAATAGACGGGTCTTCCTGCCTGCTTTGGCACGAAGTAGTACATCATGCCGAGGAACCCGGCGGTCAGGAAAAAGCCGACCGCGTTATGGCCGTACCACCACTGCATCATCCCGTCGACGACGCCTGTATAGATGCTGTAGGACTTCGTTAGCGATACGGGGACGGCGAGGTTGTTGAAGATGTGCAGCACGGCGACCGTGATGATGAAGGCGCCGTAAAACCAGTTCGCGACATAAATGTGCTTAATACGGCGCTTGGCAATAGTGCCAAAGAAAACAATGGCATAGCTTACCCAGACTACGGCGATCAGCAGGTCAATCGGCCATTCGAGTTCGGCGTATTCTTTCGACTGAGTGATGCCGAGTGGCAGCGTGATCGCCGCCAGCAGGATGACGAGCTGCCAGCCCCAGAAGGTGAATGCGGCCAGTTTGTCGAATGCGAGCCGTACGTGGCAGGTGCGTTGCACGACGTAGTAGGACGTGGCGAACAGCGCGGATCCGCCGAAAGCGAAAATAACGGCGTTGGTATGCAGTGGCCGCAAGCGCGCGTAGGTCAGAAACGGCAGGTCGAAATTGAGCGCGGGCCAGATGAGCTGCGCGGCTATGATGACGCCAACGAGCATCCCGACGATGCCCCAGATGACGACCATAATGGAAAACTGGCGTACAACCTTGTCGTTGTAGGTAGCTGATTTGTCCAAGGGAACGGCCCCTGTTTTAATAAAAATTGAGATTGCGGGTTTGGTCGGCTCGCGGCGCGACTCTTGGTTCTGCGGTGCCCAGTATAACGCCTGAACCGGCCGCAAGCGTAGCAGGACAGGTGGGTGATCCCGATAGGGGACGATACGTATAGTAACAGCCGTGCGACTTCGCGCCAGAATGATGGTATTGATACTGTCGAGAGGTCTATCCGACCCTGTCCGAAATGACTACGAGCGACGACGCCTTGCAAATCGAGATTGCCAAGATTGCGGATTCAGATGCCTTTTTCAAGAATCTGCTGGAATCCGCGCCCGATGGGATGATTATCGTCGATGACAAGGGGCAGATGATTCTCGTTAACAAGCAGGCGTCGCGCATGTTCGGCTACCGGCGTGAGGAGATGATCGGCCAACCCATCGAACTGTTATTGCCGAAGAGCATGCATGATGTGCACACGGGCTACCGAAAATCCTACCTGGACAGCCCGACACTCAGGCCGATGGGTCTTGGCATGGATCTCATCGGGCGGCGTAAAGACGGCAGCGAAATCCCGGTTGAGATCAGCCTGAGCCCGGTTACAACGGGCAGCGGCCGCTACGTTTCCAGTGTTATCCGTGACGTATCTGTACGGCGCGAGATGGAACAGGAATTAAGGGCAGCGCGGGAAGCGGCAGAACGTGCCAACAAGGCCAACAGCGCATTCCTTGCGGCAGCGAGCCACGATCTTCGGCAGCCCGTGCAGGCCCTGAGCCTGCTTAACGGTGCCTTGCGCCGCACGGTCAAGGACGAACGCACGCGGGCGATGGTTGAGCACCAGGATGCGTCCTTGACGGCAATGACGAATTTGCTGAACTCCCTGCTCGATATCAGCCGACTCGATGCTGGCGCCATCACACCGGAGTGGGAAAACTTCCCAATGCAACGGCTCGTCGACCGGCTGTCAGCGGAGTTCGCTCGCCAGGCGCACGCGAAGGGCCTTGAATTCGTGTCCGAGTCCTGTGATGCCGTGGTCAGGAGCGACCCGAACCTGCTCGCCGAGGTTGTTACCAATCTCGTATCCAATGCGATTCGCTACACGGACAAGGGCGAAGTGAGGATGGCCTGCAGCAAGAAGGACGGCTATTGTTACCTGCAGGTCAGCGACACGGGAATCGGCATCGAGGCGGATCAACTCGAGGAGATTTTCCGCGAGTTTCACCAATGCAAGGCTCCGGGAGCCAGCAAAGAAGGTTTTGGTCTTGGGCTGGCGATTGTTCGGCGACTGACGAATCTTCTCGAGCATCGCATCGACGTCGAATCCGATCCCGGCAAGGGCTCGCGGTTTACCGTGGCACTGCCGATGATCGCCGATTCTGCGGTACATCTGGTTGACGAGTCGGAGGACGAAACCAGGGTTGCCGGGGTTGGCAGCGGGCTGATCATTCTTATCGAGGACGACGTCAGTGTTGCCAACGCGTGGGGCTTGCTGCTGGAAGCCGAGGGTTACACCGTCGCTACCGCCGCATCCGCCACGGAAGCCAGCGCTTTGATTGAACACATAGACCAGCCGCCGCGGCTGCTGATTTCGGATTTTCATCTGCTGGACGGTTCGACCGGTGTCCAGGCAGTGTCCCTGATCCGGAAGTACTACGACTTCAATATTCCGGCCTTCATCGTCAGCGGCGATACTTCCAAGGTTGTGAAGGACGCCCGGCTTATCGACAACTGCACGCTGTTAAGCAAGCCGGTCGATACATCGAGGCTCCTGCTGGCTGCTCGGCACGCAACGCATACCGGCACGGTACCGCAGGACTAGACCGCGAAGAGACTCAGCCAGCTCGCCGGTGACTTGGCCGTCGCGACGCCGACGATATAGCCGAATGTGGCTAGTGCCGCGACAAATGCGACTACTCGAATCTGTCGAGTCGCGCCGCGTTTTAATGCGATGATTCCCAGGACGATGTAGACGACCAGTCCCGCGAACTTGGCCAGCAACCAGGGCTGCGTAAACGCATTGAGGTGCAGCATGAATACGAGCGCAATGCCGGACAGCAAAAAGATTGTGTCGATGATATGCGGCGCGATGCGCGTGATCCTGAGCTGCAATCGATCGGACTCCGTCATCATCCAGTAGCCGCGCAACATGAATCCAGAGATTGTCGCGATAGCTGTGAACATGTGCAGCGATTTCGTTATCCAGTAGAGCATGGGTTCGATCCGGTTCCTGTGTGGCCGGACATTCTATACGCGTAACCGAGCCGGGTGTAGGCGAATCCAGGAGACAGTGCTTGGTCCAAACGGTTCAATCGTACGGGCGCAGTCTCGCAAGGCTGTGTACGAAAATCAGGCGGTCGTCAACGGTCAGGATGCCCTCGTCGGCAAGTGAGCGTAGCAACCTGGATAGCGTTTCCGGCGTGATCGACAGCCGCGACGCAATGATATGTTTTGGCAGGTCCAGTCGGACAGTTGCCTCATCGTCGTCGGTGTCGACAACGTGGTCGATCAGGTAGCTTGAGAGCCGGCTGCGCGCGTTCTGGATGGTCAGTCGTTCGATTTCGCGCACACGTTGGTGCAAATGGCGGCAAACATCGCTCAAGAGCCGCATGCAGGCGTCGGTATCGTCGCTCAACATTTTCCGATAGGTGTCGTTTGGGATGCGATAGACGACCGTGTCGGATATCGCCTCCGCCGTAACAGGAAACACACGCTCGCGCATGAAGACAATGGCTTCTGCAAACGTTCGGTCGTGCCCGATCACCTCGACGACCTTTTTCTGACCTTCCGGCGAAATCAGGCTCAGTTCGACCTGTCCGGTTTCCGTGAAAAAGAAGTCATGCGCCGGATCGCCGCGATGAAACAGGATCTCGCCCTTGTCATACGCCTCGACGGATATGTTGGCAGCAAGTGCTTCGAATACGCCGTCATCAAGACCCGCAAACAGGTAGTGCCGACGGATTGTCTCGTACTGGGGCGCGTCTTTTTCCATGCGCGGAAAGTCTAGCACTTCTGGAGTCACCCTGATCATAAGTTGCAGTCTAGGCGTTGCAGCGTGAAGTGCCTTGACCTGTGTCAATCAGGCTTGTCGTGCGAAGGTAGCCCGGCACTATCGCGCCTGTCAGAAACCCTGCAAAGATCTATCCTGCCGGGGCACCATTCTTTTTCGGATAGTTGCGAGACGGACAGTATACTTCCCGTTCCTTTCCTCCCCTGAGCGAAACTGACATGAACTCACGCATTTCGTTTGCTGTCGTCACCCTCATCATTAGCTGCACGCATGCATTCGCATCGGACCTGCGTCCGGACCAGGCCGCATTTCGCGAGCTGTACCGCGAACTGGTAGAAACCAACACCACGCTCTCGAACGGCAGTTGCACGGAAGCCGCGGAGAAGATGGCGGCGCACCTGAAGGCGGCTGGCATGCCCGACGACGATATCCACCTGATCGTAGAGCCGGGTCATCCGAAGGAGGGCAGTCTTGTCGCTGTGTTGCACGGTAGTGACAAGACTTTAAAATCGATGCTGCTGCTGGCACATATCGACGTCGTCGAAGCCAAACGCGAAGACTGGACGCGCGATCCCTTCACGCTGATTGAGGAGGACGGTTACTTCTATGCCCGCGGCGCGGTCGACGACAAGTCCATGGCCGCGATCTGGGTCGACACGCTGGTACGCTTCGCAAAAAATGGTTATCGACCGCCGCGCACGATCAAAGTGGCGCTCACGTGTGGCGAAGAGACCATCGGCGCCTTCAACGGCGCGGAAAACCTCGCGGCGGAACACGCCGATCTCATTGCGGCAGGTTTTGCGTTGAACGAGGGCGCCTGGGGTGTGCTGGACGAGGACGGCAACCGGGTCATGCTCACAATGCAGGCTGGCGAGAAGTTGCCTCAAAATTACCAACTGGAGGTCACTAACCCGGGTGGCCACAGCTCGAGACCGGTGAAAAAGAATGCAATCTACCAACTCGCCGCC
>JAOUNH010000243.1 GCA_029881055.1 Gammaproteobacteria bacterium | reverse complement strand
CGACAAGCAGCGTTGTCGGCCCAACACCATCAACCGCATCGGCCACCGCGGCCAATGCACGGCGCCCGAGGTCGTAGCCACTGCCGACGTCACCGAACCAGTGTCCCCAACCGCCCGTTACCAGGCGCCGCCCATCGCTACTGCAGCCGATAGCCGCGGAACCCGTGCCCACGATCAGGGCAATGCCGCTGCCGCCGGGTGCGCCAACCGCGAGTACCGGGTCCGCGTCATGGACGATGTCAACGGTGTTCGCGAGCGCCCTGCGCTCTGCCCAGTTCTCGATGAATGAACGGATGTCGGGCAGTGAACTTCCGGCCAGGCCGAGCACCGCATATTCAATTTCTTCCCCTGCTGTGCCGGCCATGTTATGTGCCGCATCAACCGCAACATTGAGATTGATCTCTGCATGCGCCTGCCCGACCGCGCGCGCGTTGGAGGGGCCACCATGGCCTTCACCGAGTACGCGCAATTCCCCGTCGCTGTCCACAACAGCGATGCGCGCGGCCGTTTTCGAACCGCCGCCATCGACGCCGAGTATGAGTACGCGCTTATTCATCTTCGCCAAGTGCGGCGCGCAGGCGACCGCCTGCTGCCTGCAGCCGTTGCCGCGCCTGCCCGGCAGTGATGCCCAGTCGCTGGGCCGCAATTGCGGTCTTGAGTTCGCCACCACTGGCGTCGAGTACTTCGCGGGCCGCCACCAAATCCAGGCCGGTCAGTGCCTGCAGGATTCTCAAGGAACGGCCGACGAGTTTTTCGTTGCTGGCCCGCATATCGACCATGAGGTTGCCGTAGGTCTTGCCCAAACGAACCATCGTTGCGGTCGTCAGTATGTTAAGCACCATCTTCGTTGCCGTGCCGGCTTTCATGCGCGTGGAACCGGCCAGAACCTCGGGTCCCGTAAGCACGGCGATCGAAATGTCGGCATGCGCCGCAATCGGTGCATCGCGATTGCAGCTCAGGCCGATTGTCGCCGCACCCACTGATCGCGCTTCGTCCAGCGCCGCCAGGACATAGGGCGTCGTACCGCTGGCGGCGATGCCGACGACTACGTCTCGGGCGCACAGACCCAGTCTGCGCAGGTCGTCGACGGCAAGGTCCCTGGAATCCTCGGCGCCTTCAATCGCGTGCCGCAGCGCCCGATCGCCGCCCGCGATCAGGCCCACGACCTGTTCCGGATCCGCATTAAACGTCGGCGGACACTCGGAAGCATCGAGGACACCGAGGCGGCCGGAGGTTCCTGCGCCGGAATAAACCAGTCGCCCGCCTTCGGCAAGCCTGGCCGTAATGAGATCAACCGCCCTGGCGATCGTTTCCGCCTGTTCGGCGACCGCGGCTGCGATCGTCGCATCTTCGGCGTTGATGAGGCGCACGAGCTCAATGCTGCTCAGCCTGTCCAGGTCGGCCGAGTCTGGATTCGCCGCTTCGGTTGTTAAATTCTCGTGCATTGCTCTACTGTACCCGTTCCATGACGATCCGATCCTTCCTGTTGTTGCTCCTGGCGTTTGCCGCGAGCCTGTCAGTTCACGCCGGCGACGTGCTGCCCGGCATTGACGTACTCGAACGCGACGGTTTCCGCCAACTCGCCGGCGCGCGCGTCGGCCTGATCACCAACCACACGGGCCTTAGCCGCGACGGTCGCAGCACGATTCAACTGTTGCACGAAGCGGCCAACTTCGAGCTCGTACGCCTCTTCAGTCCCGAGCACAGTATTAGCGGCGATCTCGACACAGAAAATATCGGCGACGCCGTTGATGCCGAAACCGGAATCCCGATTGTCAGCCTGTACGGGGAAGTGCGCCGCCCGACGGCGGCCATGCTCGCCGACATCGACACGCTCGTCTTCGACATCCAGGACATCGGCACGCGCTTCTACACCTACATTTCGACCCTCGGCAACGCCATGATCGCCGCTGCCGAACACGATATTCGCTTTGTCGTGCTCGACCGGCCCAATCCAATCAATGGCATTGACGTCGCCGGGCCGGTACTCGATGACGGCCTGCAATCGTTCGTCGGCTTTCACCCGATTCCCGTGCGCCACGGCATGACGGTCGGAGAGCTCGCCAGGATGTTCAACGATGAGCTGGCGCTCGACCTCGACTTGCACGTTGTCCGTATCGGCGCATGGCACCGCAGCGACTTCCTCGACGATACCGGCCTCCCGTGGGTGAATCCGTCGCCGAACATGCGCAGCCAGACGGAAGCCCTGCTGTATCCGGGTATCGGATTGCTTGAGACGACCAACGTGTCCGTCGGTCGCGGCACCGCCACACCGTTCGAACTCATCGGCGCTCCCTGGCTCGACGGTGAGTCGCTCGCCGGCGCACTGAATGAAATGCAACTCCCCGGCATCGCGTTCACGGCCACGCGGTTCACGCCGGATGCGAGCACCTTTGCGGGCGAGCTGTGCGAAGGCGTGCGCTTCACCATTACGGACCGCAGCGTCTTCGAGCCACTGACGACCGGTCTCAGCATCGCGCGGCAATTGTTGCTCGACTATCCCGATGACTGGCAAACCGATCGCTACCTGCGCCTGCTCGGCAACGAAGCCGCACTGCGGGCCTTGCTCGATGGCAAGAGCGTGAGTGAGATCAAGGCGTCCTACCAAAAGGGGCTTGATGAGTTCCTGGCCCGGCGCACCCGATACCTGCTGTACGACTGAGGACACTCAGTGCCCCTTCAGCGAGGCGAACAACCTGCGTTTTTGCTCCGCGACCCAGCCGTAATAGTCACGCAGGGTGAGCAACGACGCCGCCTCTTCGTCCAGCAATACTGTGACTTTCTCGTGCAGCTGCAACACCGATGCGGGGCACATGGCGCTGACCGGACCCTCCACCGACTGCCGGACCGCGTCTGCCTTGTCCGCGCCGGTTGCCAGCAACACGATATGGCCGGCGTCCATGATCGTCGCGATGCCCATCGTTATTGCCAGTTGCGGTTGTGTTGCCGTTTTATCGAAGAGTTCCTTGTTCGCCGCAACGGTTTCGCGGCTCAGCGTTTTGATGCGCGTACGTGACTGCAGGCTCGACGTCGGTTCATTGAAACCAATATGCCCATTGCGCCCGATACCGAG
>JAOUNH010000242.1 GCA_029881055.1 Gammaproteobacteria bacterium | reverse complement strand
TCTCTGGACCCTGACTCGCACCCCGGATCCGGTCGTAGCCGATACCACTCCGGTTGAAGAAGCGCCGACAGCTACCGAGGTGCCGACCATTGCGGAGCCGGAGAGCCTGCCTGTTCCGGAGCCGATTACGCCGGCACTGTCCGAGGAGCTGGCGATCGCCGGCGAACTGACCACAACGGATTTCGCCATGGCCTCTTTGTTCAAGCTTTGGGGCCTTGAGTACACGCGCGGATCCGTCAGTGCCTGCTCACAGGCCGCGGCTGCCGGGTTAGCCTGTCTTATCCAGCGAAGCTCATGGAACGGGCTGCGGCAATTGAATCGTCCCGCCATATTAACGGTCATCGACCCCGTCGGCGACTCGCATGAAATTGTCCTGGCACGCATTGAGGGTGACAACGCACACCTTTCCATTGGCGGCGTGGAGGTAACGCATTCTGTCGGTGAAATTAATGATCTGTGGTTTGGTCAATTCATGCTGCTTTGGCGACCGCCCGCCGGAGTACCCGTGTCTCTGACGCCGGGCTCGCGTGGATCCGAAGTCGTCTGGTTGCGGAAGAACCTCGCGGAAATTGACGAGCGCTATCGAACCAACAATGTTGACAGTGACGAATACGACGCTAATCTCCAATCCACCGTGCGACAATTCCAAAAAGACCATCGCCTCGACGTCGACGGACTAGCCGGCCAGCAGACATTGATTGTCATTAATTCGTTACTGCCTCCGGATGGCTCGCCGCGACTGGTTGGCCCGGCTCTGGCACAGGACTAGTGCATGTCATTCATACTCGACGCGCTTAAGAAATCGGAGACGGAACGCCAGCGGCAAGGCGGTGCCGAATTCGCCGCTATTCCAGTCACTCCCCGAACATCCGCGGTACCGCGCTGGTTGTGGTTCGTCGGGCTGTTGCTGAGCATTAACCTTGCCGTCCTGATCGGTCTGCTGTTTAAACCCGACGCGCCTGCATTGCAGGCGACGCTGCCCCGCATCGAGCAGAGCGCTCCTCTGCCAACCGCCGATGATGACCCTAGTCCAAGTTTCGAGCAGAAAGTGGCCGCAGCGCGACAGCGTCAACCTGAACAGCAACAAGATCCTGTTGAAACTCCCGCTACCGCCAGGAGACCTGCCGTGCAGGCGGTGTTGATTTCTCAGGATCCCGCCTCGGTCCCGGCATCGGACCAATACCCGACGCTGCAGGAAGTTCGCGCCAGCGGGACAATGCAACTTCCCGATCTGCACCTCGATATCCACGTCTACAGCGAGGTACCCAAAGATCGCTTCGTTTTTATCAACATGTCGAAGTTGCGTGAAGGCTCACAACTCGCGGAAGGTCCCGTCGTCGCGGAAATCACCCCGGATGGCGTGGTGCTGGGCCATCAAGGGCAATATTTCCTGTTGTCGCGTGAATAGTGGCGGTTTGACCTTTTGGACGATGTCGCTTTGAGGCACATCGACGGGGACACCCTGGCGCAGGCGCTGGTGTCTGGAATTCACCGCGTCATCGGGCAGCAGGAGTATCTCAATCGCATCAATGTTTTCCCGGTTGCGGACAGCGACACAGGCACGAACCTGAGCCTGTCCCTCGGAGCCGCTCTCGGCGTGCTCGGGAATCAGTCCAATCCACATCTTGGCAAGATGCTGGCCGCAACGGCCGACGCCCTGCTGGATGGTGCGCGAGGGAATTCCGGGGCGATCATGGCGCAGTTCTTCCAGGGCATGAGTGACGCCGCCGGCGACACGACGAGGTTCACGATTCATGCCTTCGGCAAGGCTGTGACCACGGGCTCCCGGTATGCTCACGACGCCTTGTCCCAACCGCGCGAGGGAACCATCATCTCCGTGATTGCCGCATTCGCCGACAGTGTGTGGCGCCAGGTCACAAGCAACCCGAACGATGAACTTGCGACCATCCTCAGACAAGCCAGGCGGGACGTGGACCTGGCGCTTGCCGAGACGCCGAAACAACTCGAGGTATTGCGAAAAGCGGGGGTTGTTGATGCGGGTGCGAAGGGGTTTGCCGAACTCGTCGGTGGCCTTGCCGACCACCTCTGCGACGGCCTCATAACCCCGATGCCGGACACGGCCCTGCTTGAGGATATTCACGCCCCTGTCGAATTTTCCGCGGCCGACAACACTTCCCGTTTTCGATACTGCACTGAGTGTCTCGTGACGGCAGACGACATCCCGCGTCGCAAACTTCGCGAGGCACTCTCGGAACTCGGCGACTCCCTCGTACTTGCCGGCAGCAAGCGCAAAGCGAAAATTCACATTCACGTCGATGATCCGGATTCTGTTTTCAGCACGGCGCGAAAATTTGGCGAACTCAGTGGCGAAAAGGCGGATGACATGCACCGCCAGCAACACTCGACCCACGTGACAACGAAGACTTTCGCTGTCATCACGGACTCGGGTGCAGATATCTCTGATGACGACATGGAACGGCTGGACATTCATATGGTGCCCTGCCGCATTCAATTCGGCGATCGAGGCTATCTCGACAAGGTCAGCATCACGTCGGAAGAGTTCTACCGCGAACTCGAAGACAATCCAGAGCACCCGACCAGCTCGCAACCGGCACCGGGCGACTTTCGTCGTCAATTCCAGTTTCTGGCCAGCCATTTCAGCAATGTGCTCTCGATCAACCTGACTTCGCGGGCAAGCGGCACTTACGAAGGCGCGCGATCCGCGGCGAAACGTTGCGACGCTCCGGGGCACATCCATGTTCTGGACTCACTCAATGCCTCCGTGGGACAAGGGCAGCTTGTGGTCCTCGCGGCCGAGTGCGCGGCGGCAGGCATCAGCATTGAAGAGACGATCCGAATTGTCCGCAGCCAGGTGCCGGAGACGCAAATATTCGCATTGCTCAATCACCTCGGTTATGCGGTGCGCGGCGGCCGGTTACCGCGATGGGTGAAAGTGATTGCTGATCTGGCTCGCCTGACTCCGATTGTCAGCATCCGCCGGGATGGCACCGTGGCGCTCGGTGGCTTCCTTCTTGGGCGTCGCAATCGAATACCAAAGTTCGCACGCTTTGTCGCCCGCAAGATGAAGTCCGGCAGGACTGTCGAGATCAGCATCG
>JAOUNH010000083.1 GCA_029881055.1 Gammaproteobacteria bacterium | reverse complement strand
GGCTGCGCCAGCTGCAGACGGCGTTGCATGAGGACGGTTTCGAACTGGCTGTCCAGTCCATCATTGCGATGACCGGCCATGCGGAATCGGGGCCGGCCGTAGAGGTGTTGATCCGCTTAGCCGACGGACGGAGCCAGTCCCCGGGCTCTGCCGAGTTCCTGCGTTCGGCCGAACGCTACCAGATGATGCCGCAGATTGACCGCTGGGTGATCAACTCAACCCTGGCTGCGATCGCGAACGGCGAAATCAAGCTGTCGGCAAAACGCAGTTGTGGAATCAACCTCTCCAGCCAGACACTCGGTGACGAAGGATTTCTCAGCTTCGTGGTGGAGTCACTGGACCGCTCCGGGGTGTCACCCTCGGCGATTTGTTTCGAGGTGACGGAAACGGCGATCCTGTCCAACGTGCAACACGCGCAACGATTCATTGAGGTGCTGCACGGCATCGGCTGTGAATTTTCGCTCGACGATTTCGGCAGCGGACTGGGTTCGTTTTCGAGCCTCAAGCACCTGCCCATTGACTACCTCAAGATCGACGGCACCTACACACGCAATCTGCAAAGCGATCTCGTCAACCAGGAGATGGTTGCCGCGATGATCAAGCTGGCGCGCACGATGCAGTTTCGGGTCGTCGCGGAACAGGTCGAGCACCAGGAAGACTTCGACTGGCTGCGCAATATTGGCGTTGATTTTGTGCAGGGCTATTTTGTCGAGGCACCGACGAGGCTGGGCACGACAGCGGCGACGGGCAGTTATCGGACTTTAAATCATTGAATGAGGGCGCGCTTTAGCGCCGATGCCAATATAATCGATCGCACGCCAGGTTATGTTGGAGTCCAATAGTTATGCGATCTATCACTAAAGTCTGCGTTTACGGTGCTGTAATTTCCATTTCAGCTGATGTCCTTGCTGAAACACCTGCGGAAATTTTTCAGGAAATGGACAGTCGCAAGCGCGCCAGTTTTGCCGGCATCGAAAACTTCAGCCAGATGAAGACCACGATGGGCATGTGCAGTCTGGAGCATTTCGAGAAAGCGTCGACCGAGTTGGCCGACGGAAGTGGTTCGGTCGAATACATGAGGTTGGTCCCGGTTAGCGAGGCGATGGAAAGAAATTCACCGGAGTCCGACTTTTCGAATGCGACGCCTGAGGATCTGGATCTCGCTGCCGCTGAGTTGCGCCAGCAGGCACCTGCGATGGATCAGGCGATGCGGAACGAGCTGCATAAAGCGGGCCTGCCAGGCGGGCTTAGCTACATGTTGACGAACCCGCCACCCGGCAAGCCGTGGTTGTCGCCTATGCCCGGCGACATGATGAACAACTACGCCGAAATGCTCGAGGGTGCTGCGGAAGGTAAAAGACAGGCTGCCAAACAAAAGACCGAAGCGGAGGAGGACGCTAAGACGGATGCGCTCGCCAGTATCGCAGACGCCACCACAATTGCAGGCCACGAAAACCTCCACGGCAGGCTTGCGATCCACCTTGTGGCTGAGGGTTTGAACTACACACAGTTGGCCAACGATCAAACTTTCGAACTCAACACACTTCACTTATGGGTCGATGCCGAGAAGTACGTCCCATTGAAACTGCAGATGGACGGCATAGCGAGTGATGGAAGCGAATTACGTCCGCTACAGATCATTCGCGAGGATATGGCTTATGAGACGACTCCCGGTTGCGAATCTCTGTCTTTACCTCTTCGCACTGTCATGCAGGTCTCAGGCGTCCTGAATGCAAAAGAGCAGGCAGAAATGGCCGAGGCGCAGGAAAAACTCGCGGAGTTTGAGCAACAAATGGCCAGCATGCCAGCGTCGCAGCGAGATATGATCATGCGGCAGATGGGTCCGCAACTCGAGATGTTCAAAAACATGGCATCTGGAGGCGGCATAGAGTTAGTGTCGCTAACGACGGGCATGCGCTGCAATGCGGGCGTCCCGAGCAACGAGGAATACATGCAGACCGTGCCGGGAGTATCGCAATCGGCTTGTATCGGGTTTGGTGGCAACTGACCCGTCACGTTGAATTCCAGAAGGAAAAAAGGCCGCCGGATTCGCACCCGGCGGCCTTTGTTTTTTTGTCGCTACGCTGTTGACCGCCAAACAGGCACTGTTTGTGCGCCATTATTGTCTATACGGCTGGCAGAGGCGTAATCTCTGGGCCTCAGTTGGACCGTCGCGCCATCGAGCGTAACTAGAACCCAGATCTCTTGCTACCTTAGCTCGCCACAGAGCTGACCAACCCGGATCCGGCGACACCGCCGCTTACGTATCGTATTCTTCGTCCCTGTGTAAGAACGGGAGAATTCGATGCGCGGTTTGAAAGGTAAGAACGTGCTGGTCACGGGCGGCGCGAGCGGCATCGGTCAGGCGACCGCGCAACGCTTCCTGGAAGAGGGTTGTTCGGTTTCTATTCTTGACCGGGATGCCGCGGCAAGAGCCCGGGTCTCGCAGGAGTTACCTGAACTCACTGCCGTGATCGACGCCGACGTCTCAAGACTGGACCAGGTGCGGGCGGCCGTTGCCACAGCCATTGATCGCATGGGTTCGATTGATGTCCTGATTAATAACGCCGGCATCAGCATTCGCCATGACTTCTTGGACATTACTCCCGAGAACTGGGACAAGGTCGTCGGCGTTTGTCTCACCGGAATTTTTTACGTCGCGCAAACTACCGCCCGACACATGGTTGAGAAGGGCTCCGGTGTCATTATAAATACAGCCTCGACGGCAGGCACCACGGGCTATCCCCATTACGCGGACTACAGCGCTGCGAAAGGCGGCGTTATCGCGTTGACTCATGCGATGGCGCTGGAGCTTGCACCGACGGTTCGCGTAAACGCTATTTCGCCTGGATACGTGCTGACGCCAATGCAACGCGCCGAATACACGGACGAAATGCTGGCTGCGGTCAATCGCAAGATTCCTATGGGCCGGCACGCGAAGCCGGAGGAAATCGCGGCCCTGTTCGCGTTTCTCGCATCGGAGGATTGCGCATTCGCAACCGGGCAGGTTTACGTTATGGACGGCGCAGAAACCACAGGCGGCCTGTGCAGCCAGTGGTCCCACGACTAATTCATTCGAGGAAACACTATGAGATTTAAAGGAAAAGTCGCCCTCATCACCGGTGGCACGTCCGGAATCGGCAGTGAGACCGCCGTACGTTTCGCCAGCGAGGGGGCGAGGGTTGCCATCACCGGTCGCAATTCCGAGCGCGGGGAGCAAGTAGTCAAAGACATCGTCAAGAAGGGTGGCGAGGCCATCTTCATACGTTCGGATGTCTGTCTTGCGAGCGACTGCAAGATGGCCGTGGACCAGACGCTGGAGCGCTTCGGCCGCATCGATGTGCTCTTTAACAATGCCGGTGTTTTTCACCCCAAAACCATTCCGGACTGCACGGAAGAGGAATGGGACGACACGATCGATTCGAGTTTGAAGGGCGCCTTCCTCATGTCGAAGTATGCGCTGCCGTCAATGATCGAGCGCGGCAGTGGCTCGATCATTCACACGAGTTCCGGCTGGGGCATACAGGGCGGCGACAAGGCGGCTGCCTACTGCGCCGCCAAGGGTGGACTGATCGTGATGGCCAAGGCGATGGCGCTGGATCACGGTCGACACGGCATTCGGGTGAACTGTGTTTGTCCCGGCGATGTACTGACGCCGATGCTGCACGATGATGCCGCGAAGCGCGGCATGTCATGGGATGAATACGCGGCTGGATCCGTGCAGCGACCGCTGGGCCGTATCGGCAGCGTGGAAGATATTGCGAATGCTGTACTTTTCCTGGCGTCCGACGAAGCCTCGTTCGTCACCGGTGAGGCGCTGGTTGTGGACGGTGGCGGGGTGGCAGGCTGAAAAAAAAGGCCGCCGGATTCGCACCCGGCGGCCTTTCTTTTTTCCGTGCTACCTAAGTCTTACAGCAGCGGCACCATCAACAACGCAACGATGTTGATGATCTTGATCAACGGGTTGATCGCGGGTCCCGCGGTGTCCTTGTAAGGATCACCAACGGTGTCGCCTGTGACAGCGGCCTTATGAGCGTCAGAGCCCTTGCCGCCGCAGTTGCCATCTTCGATGTACTTCTTGGCGTTATCCCACGCACCGCCACCGGCCGTCATCGAGATCGCGACGAACAGACCCGTAACGATAGTGCCGAGAAGCAGGCCACCGAGCGCTTTCGGGCCCAGTAGGAGACCAACGGCCAAAGGCACAACGATCGGTAGCAAGGACGGCACGATCATTTCCTTGATCGCCGCCTTGGTCAGGAGATCGACGGCACGGCTGTAATCGGGCTTGCCGGTGCCTTCCATGATCCCCGGGATTTCCCTGAACTGGCGGCGCACTTCGGTCACTACAGCACCGGCAGCGCGGCCAACGGCTTCCATCGCCATCGCGCCGAACAGGAAAGGCACCATGCCGCCGAGGAACAGGCCGATGATGACCATGTGATCGTCGAGGTGGAATACGGCATCCAGACCCGCGCCTTCCAGCGCGTGCGTGTAGTCCGCGAACAGCACCAGTGCGGCCAGTCCGGCCGAGCCGATGGCGTAGCCCTTGGTTACCGCTTTCGTTGTGTTACCTACCGCGTCGAGCTGGTCGGTGATCGTGCGTACTTCCGGCGGCAGCTCGGCCATCTCGGCGATGCCACCTGCGTTGTCGGTGATCGGACCAAACGCATCGAGTGCAACCACGACGCCGGTCATCGACAACATGGTCGTTGCAGCGATCGCAATGTTGTAGAGGCCTGCGAGGTTGTCTCCCTCAGGTGCCAGCTCGAAGGCGCCCCAGATACTGGCGCAAACGGCCAGCACCGGCAGAGCCGTGGCTTTCATGGAAATGCCGAGACCCGCGATGATGTTTGTCGCGTCGCCGGTCAGCGATGCCTCGGCGATTGTCCTTACGGGCTTGTACTCAGTACTCGTGTAGTACTCGGTAATGACGACCATTGCTGCCGTGAGGCCGAGTCCGATCAAGGCCGAATAGTAGATGCTGTTTGCCGCACCGGTGCCACCCATCATTTTCTGGGTAACGAACCAGAATGCAACGGCGGCGAGCACGGCTGCAACGATCATGCCCTTGTACAGCGCCCCCATCACCTTGCCGCCATCGGATGTTTTCACGAAGAAGGTACCGATGATCGAGGCGACGATCGAAACCGCACCCAGCACGAGCGGGAACACGATCGCTTCCGTGCCGAGCGTCGAGACGACCAGGCTGCCGAGCAACATGGTCGCGATAATCGTAACGGCATACGTTTCGAACAAGTCCGCCGCCATACCTGCACAGTCACCGACGTTGTCACCGACATTATCGGCGATGACACCCGGGTTACGGGGATCGTCTTCCGGAATTCCAGCCTCAACCTTGCCAACGAGGTCGGCACCAACGTCTGCACCCTTGGTGAAGATGCCGCCGCCCAGTCGAGCGAAAATTGAAATCAGCGAGCCGCCGAAAGCGAGGCCAACGAGCGCATGGATTGCATCGTCCGTCGACGAACCCGTGTTCAGGAGCACCATGTAGTAGCCGGCGACGCCGAGGAGGCCGAGTCCGACAACCAGCATGCCCGTGATCGCACCGCCGCGGAACGCGACATTCAATGCCGCGTTTACGCCAACGGTCGCGGCTTGCGCCGTGCGTACGTTCGCGCGCACCGACACAAACATGCCGATATAACCGGCGAGCCCCGAGAGGATCGCGCCGATCGCAAAGCCGATCGCTGTCGGCCAGCTGAGTGCGAAACCGAGCACAAAGAACAATACGACGCCAACCGCGCCGATTGTTGTGTACTGACGATTCATGTAGGCGTTAGCGCCTTCCTGAATCGCTGCCTGGATTTCCTGCATGCGGCTGCTGCCGGTAGGCTGCTTGATAATCCATTGTGTCGAAATAATGCCGAACAGTACTGCTAGTGCACCGGCACCGATCGAGAGCCATAGGGCCATCTCGTTGCTCATCAGATTGTCTCCTGACTTTGTCTCGTAGAATTAAACGCTGCCGCTCGCGCCGGATGAAGAATCAGGCGCAAGTGCATCGTGAGGTCTCGTTCTTTTTGCTTGTAGTTGTTTCGAGCGCTCCCGGACCCGGAAACTGAGGGTCCAGCCCGAAACTGGCCGCGCATCATACCACAAATTTCGTCCCGGTCAGCGGCTTCACGGGCTTGTTTTTTAGCTTGGCGACCTTCGGTAAGCCCTTGAAATATGGAGGATAATTCTCTCCCGTGATCAAAGGCTCCAGGTAGCGGCGTGCCGCTTCTGTGATGCTGAAGCCATCTTTGCTGATGTAGTGGCGGGGCAGCATCTTTTCCTTGTTCGCGATGCGGCTCAGGGGCGCAGACTCGATTTTCCAGCGATACGGCGCATCGGAAACACGCTTGATCACCGGCATCACGGCCGTCTTGCCCGCCAACGCGTATTGCACCGCGGCTTTGCCTACGGCGTAGGCCTGCTTGACGTCCACGTCCGAGGCGATGTGGCGTGCGGAGCGCTGCAGGTAATCCGCAATCGCGTAATGGAATTTGTAGCCCAGATTCTCGCGAACCATATTGGCAACCACGGGTGCGACGCCACCGAGCTGGGCGTGCCCGAAGGCATCTCGGGTGCCGGCCTCGGCGAGAAACTGGCCGTTCGCATAGGCAGCGCCCTCGCTGACGACGATCACGCAGTAATCGTACTTCTCGACGCATTCGCGGACGCGTTTCAGAAACGCGGCTTGTTGAAACGGGATCTCGGGAAACAGAATGATGTGCGGCGCGTCGCCGGGCGACTTGCCGGCCAGGCCGCCGGCCGCAGCGATCCAGCCTGCGTGACGCCCCATCACCTCGAGGATAAACACCTTGGTCGAGGTCTTGGCCATCGACACCACGTCCATGGCAGCTTCCTGTGTTGAAACAGCAACGTACTTCGCCACGGAACCGAAACCGGGGCAGGTATCCGTGATTGGCAGGTCGTTATCGACTGTTTTCGGTATGCCGAGACAGGTAACGGGATAACCCATCTTTTTCGAAATCTGCGATACCTTGTGGGCGGTATCCATCGAATCGTTGCCACCGTTGTAGAAAAAGTAACCGATATCGTGCGCTTTGAAGACTTCGATCAGGCGCTCGTATTCGACGCGGTTCTCTTCAATGCCCTTGAGCTTGTAACGTGCCGAGCCGAATGCGCCGCCCGGCGTGTGCATCAGGGCGGCGATGGCCGACGCACTTTCCTTGTTCGTATCAATCATATCCTCGGTCAGCGCGCCGATAATGCCGTTACGGCCGGCGTAGACATTGGCAATTTTGTTCTTGTGTTTGCGGGCCGTTTCAATGACCCCGCAGGCGCTGGCGTTGATGACGGCGGTGACGCCGCCGGACTGTGCGTAAAAGGCATTCCTTGCTGACATGGTGTTGGCTTCCCCTTGCATGGATTCGAGGCGTGAGAGGATAACCCGCATTGACCTCAAAGTCCTTTCTCGGTAGCGTACGCCGCCCCGGCAGAAGACCAGATCCGCCGCAATCGAGAGACAGGAACTATGCGAATTGTACTGCTGGGTGCGCCCGGCTCGGGCAAAGGCACCCAGGCCAAGAAACTCATGGCCGACCGGAATATTCCACAGGTATCGACCGGCGACATGCTGCGTGAGGCCGTCGCGGCAGGCACCCGGTTTGGCCTGAAAGCGAAAGCGGTTATGGACGCGGGCAACCTCGTGCCGGACGACGTGGTGCTCGGGATCATCAGCGAGCGGCTCAGCCAGCCCGATGCGGAAAATGGCTTTATCCTCGACGGTTTCCCGCGGACCACGCAGCAGGCGCTGGATCTTGAGGATCTGCTGGACGAAATGGGTACGCCGCTGGATACCGCTGTGCTGATGGATATCGATTTCGACATACTCATGAAGCGCCTGACCGGCCGCAGGACCTGCTCGCTCACCGGCAAGCTGCTGAACGTGCATTTCTCGTCACAGGAAGAGCTTGATGAATGCACCAACGCCGGCGGGGAGCTGATTCAACGCGAAGATGACAACGAAGAAACCATCGGCAATCGCCTTGATGTCTACCGCGAGAGTACGGAACCGCTGGTCGACTTCTACCGGCAACGCGGCAAACTGACGACGATCAATGCGGAAGGCGAGATCGACGAGGTCTACCAGAGGCTGCTCGACGCCTTATAGCATCTGCAGCAGCGATTCGCCGATCAGCTCGCGCCGCCAGCCCGAGAACACCCGCGATTCGCGAGAGCCGGAAATAATCAGCGCCGATAACTCGCGCTTTGATGCGACAGTCTCGGCCGCCAGGCTCAGATCGTTCGCGCAATCCGCGACCCTGGACTGCAGCTCCTTGAGCAACGCTTTTTGTGCTTCGTTCGGCGGTTGCGGAGGCTCATAGCCATTCTGGTCACTGCCGGCGGCATTGATCAACTCGAGTAAATCCCTGCCAGCACGATTAACCAGTTTCGGCGGCACACCGTCGATCGATTCGAGCTGCTTCAGGGACGACGGCAGCTTGAAAGCCATATCGAGCAGGGCGCTGTCGCGGATTATCCACTGACGCGGCCGGTTTCGCCGGATCGCTTCGTCTTCGCGCCATAATGCCAGCCGGATCGCTGCCGCCCGTTTGGCACCGCGAAAATTTCGCGCACCCTTCAGTCGATCGATAGCCTGTTCGCTGGTAACCTCGTACAGCGCACGGTCGAGCAACAATGCAGAATCCTGGCGCGCCCAGTCGAGGCGATCCTTCTTGTCCAGTTGCTCACTCAAAATATCGGCCGCGGGCAGCAGGTACTCAACGTCCTCGGCAGCGTAATCCAGCACTTCGGCCGATAACGGGCGTCGCGTCCAGTCTGCACGCGTATGCGATTTAGCCATGTCGACATCGAAGAGATCCTTCACGAGACCGGCGTAGCCCACTTGCGCAGACATGCCGAGAAGGCCAGCCGCGACCTGGGTGTCAAATATCTCTCTCGGCATTGCGCCGGCAGTCTGGTAGATGACCTCGATGTCCTGGCGTGCGGAATGAACTACCCAGCTGCCATTGAGCAGCTGCGCCCAGAACTCAGCCTGGTCATTGGTAACCAGCGGGTCGACGCAGTAAATTCTGTCGCGCGTTGATACCTGGACAAGGCAAAGCTGCGCGAAATAGGTCTTTTCCCGCATGAATTCGGTATCGACGCCAAGTTGAGCGTGATTGCTGATGTTCTGGCTAATGTGGTCGGGATGATCGACAAATTCGTAATCTGGCATTGGAGAAACGCACTCGATATTCAGAAACAGAGACTAACATGCGATGATCGCCGACGTGCTACCTCTGTTAACGACATTGTTCGACATCATTCGATTGCGGAAGGGTCCGGAGACCATTCCACATTCGTCCGTTTTGTTTGTCATGATCCTCGCGGCTTGGCTGGTGGCAGGCGAGATAATCGTCTTGTTGATTGTCGAACTGGATCAGTCGGACTTCGCCATCAGCATAGCGCTCGGTGTCGTCGCCTTGCTGCTGTACGCGGTCATCGTCGTATCTTCGCAAAGAAGTTCCCGTCTATTGCAAACGCTCACGGCGATTCTGGGCTGTGGCGTCCTGCTGCAGTGTCTTTTCATCGTCAGCTATTCCTTTCTTACGCCCGTGCTTGGCAGGGGCATTGCCGGTGTCGTCAGCTACCTGTTGCTGCTCTGGTCGGTGCCCGTCGAAGGTCATATCATCGCCCGGGCGATCGATCGGCAGTGGTATGTCGGATTCCTGGTTGCGCTCGCTGTATTCCTGATTCAAATTCAATTAAGCAGTTTTTTCGGCCCCGCCGATATTGCAGCATCGTAGGACACCATGCATATACACATACTTGGCATTTGCGGAACTTTCATGGGTGGCATAGCCGCTCTCGCGCGGACGGCCGGTCACACAGTGACGGGCTGTGATCGCAACGTATATCCGCCGATGAGCACGCAGCTGAAGGACCTGGGGATTGAGATACACGAGGGCACGGATGCCGCGCAACTCGCCATCAACCCGGACTGCGTGGTTGTCGGTAATGTGATGAGTCGTGGCGTCGCCGTGGTCGAGGCAATGCTAAATGACAACCATCGTTATACCTCCGGACCGCAATGGCTGGCCGAGAATGTCCTGCACGATCGGCACGTTATCGCAGTCGCCGGTACACACGGCAAGACGACAACCGCCAGCATGCTGGCCTGGATACTCGAGGATGCGGGTCTTGAACCGGGCTTCCTGATTGGCGGCATCCCGGTCAATTTCGGTACGTCCGCACGCGTCGGAAAATCACCGTTTTTTGTCGTCGAAGCAGACGAATATGACACCGCTTTTTTCGATAAGCGCGCAAAATTCGTACACTACCGACCGCGCACCGTCATCATCTGCAATCTGGAATTCGACCATGCCGATATTTACAAGGATATGGCGGCGATTCATTGGCAGTTTCATCAGCTGTTGCGGATGGTCCCCTCCGACGGGCATCTGATTACGAACGGCCATGATGAGAATATAAAGAAGCTCATTGAAATGGGCTGCTGGACGCCGATACAGACTTTCGGCTGCGACGATGATACCGATTGGGTTGCGCGCTTCGGTGACAAAATCGAACGGCATATCGGTATGCGCAGCCCGTCGGGTGCGGCGGCCGAAACGCGCTGGCGAATGGGTGGCACGTACAATCTCGAGAATGCACTCGCCGCAGTGGCGGCTGCCGTTTCCGTCGGTGTGTCCTTCGAAGTCGCCGTCGACGCGCTGTCGCGATTTGAGGGTGTCAAACGCCGCATGGAGCGCACGGCGACCGTCGCGAACATCGCGATTTACGACGACTTCGCGCACCACCCGACCGCCATACAAAAAGCGATTGCCTCGATGCGACGCCGCTATCCAGGACAGCGGGTAGTAGTTGCGATCGAACCGCGCTCAAATACCATGAAGCTCGGTGTGCATAACGACGAGCTGGCGCATTCGCTCAAGGATGCGGACCTCGTCTGGATGTACCGGCCGGATGGCATGGGCGAGAGTTTCGACGCGTCGTTGCAGGTGCTCGGCAGCAAACTGAGCCTGCACCGGGACTATGACCAGCTTGTCAGCGCGATGGCCACCAAGGTGCTGAGCGGCGACCAGGTCATATTCATGAGTAACGGCGGCTTCGGCTCGGCACGACAAACCCTGACCGCGTTGCTGCAAAGAACGCGAGGGTCGTGATCAGCGCCTATACTTAGCCCCGTGCGCATACCGATTTTTCCGCTGAATACCGTGCTGTTCCCGGGTGGACCCCTGCCACTGCGCATTTTCGAGCCGCGTTACATTGATATGGTCAGTGCCTGCATGAAGTCCGATTCGCCATTTGGCGTGCTGCTGATACGGCATGGTAATGAAGTCGGACCTGCGACAACGTTTGAGGTTGGTACGCTGGCGAAGATCACCGACTTCTACCAGGGCAGCGACGGACTCCTCGGCATCACGGCGATCGGCTTGCAGCGCTTCCGCTTGTTGTCGATCTCCCGGCAATCTGATGGACTGAATATGGGGGAGGTCGAATTGATTCCGCCGGAAAATCCGATGCGACTGCCGGACGAATACAGTGTTTTGCCGCACATGCTCGGTAATGTGCTGGGAGACCTGGGTCGCCTGTACGAGGTTACGGACTGGCACCTGGACG
>JAOUNH010000082.1 GCA_029881055.1 Gammaproteobacteria bacterium | reverse complement strand
CAGTTTTTAAGCGGATTCTTATGGCTGGCTGGCTTCTGCCCTGGCGCTTCGCGTGCCTGTTTTTCGCCCTCTTCGGGGCGAATATTGCCGTGGCGGGGCAGATCGAGGTGCTCGTTGTAGACCCGGATGGGCAGCCGGTACCCGAGGTTGCGGTCTTCATCGAGCAAGCGGGTATCTCCGCGGTAACCGATCGGGCCCCGGCACCGGCCGTAATGGATCAGCGCGATGTGCGATTCGTTCCGCACATCCTGATTGTTGAAAAAGGCGCAGAGGTCGAGTTTCCGAACAGCGATGTCATCGCGCATCACGTGTATTCATTTTCAAGGCCGAACAATTTTGTGCTGCCGCTGTACAAGGGCACACCGCCAAATCCGGTCCACTTCATGCACGACGGAATAGTGACGCTCGGATGCAATATCCACGATGGCATGCTTGGATACGTTGTTGTCGTCGATACGGAAGTTTTTGGACTGACGGACGCTCGCGGTACCGTGGTCCTGTCTGTCGATGACCGCGCGGGCGGGTACGAGATCAACATCTGGAGTCCTCGCATCCGCGATTCGAGCGGCCCGTTAGCGCAGAGCATCACCAGCATCCCGCCCGGTGGTGTGAGGTTTGAACTGAAAAAGACCCTGCGTCCGCCTCACGCCGGAGAATCGGAGTCGGTGCAGTGGGACGAATACTGACAGCCACATTGCTGCTGTCAGTGCTGCCGGCTACCGCTTCCACAGTCGAAATCGCGGATATGCTGCAAGTGCACATCGCAATCGAGGGATACGCCAACGATCTCGGCAACGATAGCTACTGAGCGTCAATTCCAGCTGACGCTCAGGGCGCGATTTTAGGACGACCTTGTCGCGATCGCCGGCGAGATATTGCTGGCCCTTCTCGCTGGTCCAGCGACCGCGGCCTGGCCCACCATCAGCAGGGCAATCATCGCGATCGGGATGACGTACCAAGCCAACGGTTCCAGCGAGAATGCTTCGACCATAACCATGTTAAGTGCGACCGACAGGATGCCGCCGATCGTCAGTCCAATCGCGCTGACGATCAGGTTCTCGGTCATGAAATAGCGCACGATGGCCGGCTTCGTGGCGCCCAGCGCGCGGCGTATTCCGATTTGTCGCGTGCGGCGGCTGACGTTGAAACTTGCGAGACCAACGATGCCGAGACCCGTGATGACGGTCAGTAGCATTACGACGAACGTCAGTATCCTGATCATCGCGGTATCGCCGACGTAGGCAAGTTTGCGAACCTGTTCCATCGTGGTTACATCGCGAATGAGGCGATCTTTGCTGCTGTTTGCCAGCAGTGCCTCTATTTCGGGCATCAGCGCATCACGGTAGCCGGGCTCTGTCCGGATGATGTAGCGCTGGAAATCGGAGTACCGACGCTGGGGCACCAGCATGGTGCGCTCGACTCCAGTCCAGCCTGGCCATGGTGCCTGCATGCGTTCGATAACGCCGATGATGTTCACTGGGTCGTTGTCGTTAATGTAAATAGTCTTGCCAACGACTGAACCTTCTTCGTCCGGAAATATTTCCTTGGCGAGCGCTTCCGTAATGATGCCGGTCGCCGGCCACGTATCATCGTTCTGCACCTGCCATGAGACCTGGTTCGGCGTGAAATTCGCGCCGTCAATCAGGGTGGCTGCGAAGGTATCCAGACCGTATTCGTCGACAAAATAAATGGCAGAGCCAATGGAGTCAGGTGATTGGCTGCCGGGTTCTGTCTGCAATGACATTGACCAGCCGCCCTGGCGCAGCGGAAATGAATTCGACGCCACCGCGCTTCTTACGCCGGGCACGCCGCGTATGAGTGCAAGGTCTTCATCAATGCGAATTTTCATCAGGTCGCGATCGAACTCGTCGAACCATGCGCTTGCCAACGCGAAGGTGTTGGCTTCATCCAGCCCACTCTCACGGCCGACGTTGTTGGCGCGCTCCTGCATGATAGCGAAGGCATTAACCATGATCGTCATGGTTACAGCAATCTGCAGTGCGATCAGTACAAAGCCGGCTTTGTTTTTCAGCATCGCCCGCCAAACAGGTCCTATGTCCATGATTTTCTCCTCGGTTCTTCGGGCGTGTTACTGAATACGCAAGGTGGTTGCCGGAGACACGCTGCACGCGCGCCACGTCGGGTACAAGGCCGCAGCCAGGGTTGAGACGATAGCGAGTAGTACGGCGTAGAGAACCATGGTCCAGTCCATGGTCATGAGATAAGAAATGAAGTCGTACTCGGAGAAGACGTTCTCGAGTCCCCGCAATCCCAGCCAGGTCATGCCGATTCCGGCAAGGCCGCCGGCGATGCCAACCATGCCCGCTTCAATAAGATATTGAGTGAACAGCGCCGACTTGCTCGCACCCAGGGCGCGCCGCAGGCTGATATCACTGGTTCGCCGCATGACCTTCGCGAGCAACAGGCCGATCGTGTTGAGCAGACACACCACAAGAAACAGCACAGCGAGGCTTAAAAGGACGTTCACGGTATCGTCGACGACCTCGCGATTGACCATCCACTCGGCCGGTGTGCTGAGGCGGTTATTCACTTCGCGCGGAAAGCGGCCAAGCGCTTTCTGTTGCTCGACGTAGTCGTCCAGGAACTGCATGTAGTTGTCTCTTTCCGACGCACTTGAGAGCTCAACCCACATCTGTATCCAGATACACTCCGAAGCGAGGTAGGCCTCGTAGCCGGCGCCATCCAAAGGTTTCCAGCAGCTGTTGTTGCCCGAACTTCCCCATTCGCCCGAAATGGCCAGTGAAAACGGCGTGTAGATTTCTTCGGCCCCCTCGTAAGGATTGTTGTTGAGGTCGTAGAACTTCGGCATCGGCCTCCACTCCGACAAAACGCCGACAATCCGGTAAGGCTCCTTGTTCATGGTCATCATTCGGCCCACCGAGTCCTCACCGCCAAACAGGCGCTGATTCATTGCGGCGGACAGGACGACGACGCGTTCTTCGGCTCGATCGGCACTGGCATCCCAGCCACTGCCGTACTCGAAGGGCACATCAAACATGGCAAAAAAGTCTGCCGTCGTCGCTCGTACTTCCTCCTGGAAGGGACGGGCGTCTTCGCCCTCCGGTTGTACGACGCGGTCGGACTTGAAACTGATCGTCTGCCGAAACGCGCGCCCGGCCTGGTGCAGGGCCGTCGCATCCAGGTAGGTGACTTGCTCCGGTGGCTCGTTGGGATCTTCGTAAGGATCGTCCGGGTTCCAGTTATCGAGCTGCACGTGATACAGGAGGTCGTTTTTGTGCGCGACAGGATTTCCGCTCATGACATGGCGCACGGTCACGATCGACATGCAGGCACCGATGCCGATGGCGATCGCGGCAACCATGAGCGCACTGAGTGCCGGGTTGGCGCGGATGCTTAGGGAGCCGAGCTTCAGGTAATAACGAAACATATCGGATCTCCCTTAGGCGGACGCCGCTGCAGCGAAGTGCAGCTCGGGTGGTCCGTCACTGATTTGTCCGTCGCGAACAAAAATATTTCGCTTCGCCCGGTCGGCAAGGGTGAGCTCGTGCGTCACCATGATGATGGTGGTTCCCGAATCGTTAATCTCGGCCAGCAGGTCGAGCACGCTATCCGCCATGTTCGTATCGAGATTGCCTGTCGGTTCGTCGGCGAGCAGGAATCGCGGTTCGCCCGCGAGCGCGCGAGCGATGGCGACGCGTTGCTGCTGGCCGCCGGACAGCTGCGCCGGATAATGTTTCATGCGCGACGTCAGGCCCACCCTGTCGAGACACTTTTCAATGCGTCGCTTGCGTTCGTCGGCATTGAAGCCACGATAACGCAGCGGCACGTCGATGTTGTCGAAAACGTCGAGCTCTGGAATCAGATTGAAGCTCTGGAATATAAAGCCGATTTTTTCGTTGCGGACTTTGGAACGCTCTTTGTCATTCAGCTTCGAGATGTCCCGGCCGTCAAGCTCGTAGGTTCCAGCGGTCAGTTCTTCGAGCATGCCGGCGATGTTGAGAAACGTGGTCTTGCCCGAACCCGATGGGCCCGTGACGGATACGAATTCACCTTCGTCAACAGTCAGGGAGAACTCTCGCAGCGCATGCGTCTCCACCGTGTCCGTGCGGTACGTTTTCGATACTTTTTTCATATTCAACATTTTGCTGCGCTCCTTAGTCGGTCAGCAGAACCGCGTCCGCACCGCGGAACGGGTCAAGATTTGAAACCACGATGGTGTCTCCGACCTCGAGGCCGGCAAGGATCTCGACGTCGCCAAGACTGCGGGCCCCGGTTTCGATCTGCCGTCGCTCGGCTGTGCGATCCTTATTGATTACGTAAGCGATACGCCCGGCGCCGCTGTCGAGAAACTGACCGCGTTGCACCATCAGCACGTCTTTGAATTCGGCCAGCAGGATCCGCGTCGTGAGTCTTTGGTTCTGGCGCAGGTTGGTCGGGCCGTCACCGTTAAACCGGATGCGGCTGGCAACCTGGTTGTTGATGATCTCGGGTGAAACAGCGACGAGCTGACCGTCGTATCGCTGGCCACCCACCTGGATCTCGGCCTGCATGCCAAGCGCAAGGTCGTCGGCGTAGCTTTCCGGAATGAGCGCGTCGATTTCAAAGCGCGTGAGATCGACGACGGCCATAACGGGCGTGTCGCGCGACACGGCCGACTTCTGGGCAACAAGCAGGTCGCCGACGATGCCATCGACGGGCGACTTGATAGAAAGGTCATCGACCTGGCGCCGAAGATCGTCGACCAGCAATAGTTGTCGACTGACCTCGAATTCGCTGGCGCGAATCTCGAAGGCAAGCCTTTCGTCGAACAGATCTGCATCGGCAATCGCATGCTGATAAGCGAGCTCCGCATTGCGCAGGTCGTCCTGCGCTTTCTCAAAATCGATGACGGGAATAACACCCTTTTTGTTCGCTTCTTCGGCCCGCCGTTGTTCACGTTTTGCGGCTACGAGAGCGACATCGGCGAGATCCGCTGCCTTGCGCTTTTCAAGCGCGAGCTGACGAGACTCGATGCGTTGCCGCTCGAGTTCGACCTTGCGTTGCTCCAATGTGGATTCTGATTGCTGCAATGTGCTGGCGAGATCGGGACTGTCCACGATCGCCAATACCTGTCCGGCAACAACCGGCTCACCCGCATCGACCTGCAGGGTGATGGATCCCGACGCCGTTGCGTAAAGCGTGGGACTGACGGCGGCGACTATACGTCCCTGGACCGATACGTCCCGGATGAGATCGCCGCGCGTGACGACGGCAGTCCGGACGCGATCGACAGGCACGCTGATGGTGGCATCCGCCCAGCGCTTGACCCAGGGCGCCGCGAACAGGATGGACGCGATTACGGCGACGCCTATCCCGGCGATGATGAGTTGGTTACGGCGTGGATCCGGCGGCGCCAACCGTACGTCCTGCGCCGACGTGTCTGAGATTTTCAGTTTTCCGTCCCCCGGCATCCAGTCAAACAGCGAATTTGTACTTTCTTGAAGATTTAGATGCATGAGGGCGAAATATAGTTTGAACCTTACGTAAGTCATTGAATATCAGACATCTGCGCTCCTTCTCACGCTGCCGAAAGCGGAGGCTGAGCGTGTAAGATGAGCAACCGTGCCACACGGCACTCCCGGAGCTTTAAATGCGCCTTGGTAACTTCCTCGCGAGCCCGGTGCTCGTATTCGTATTGATGGCGTGCGCGCCAACTGACACTGACCGCCGACCGCAAGCCGGAGCGGCCTTTCACAATCTGCTGGATGAACACTGGGCTGCCGCAAGCGCCGAGAAAGTGTTTTTTCGCTCGGATCCCGATGCCTGGCGAATGGATGGCGAGCTCTCCGAGCACACGCCGGAGGCTCGCGCCAGGCGCCAGCAATTTAATGAAGCTGTATTGGGCAAACTTGCCGATATCAGCGTCGATGAGCTCCGTCCTGACGATCAGTTGTCCTATCGCATTTTCAAGTATGAACGCGAAGCCGAGAGGGAGAGCTACCAACAACCGGTTCACCTTTTTCCGATCACGAGCCAGTCCGGTTATCACACCTACTTCGCCGAAGCGCCATCGAATATGTCGTTTCTTGCAGCCGCCGACTATGACGACTATCTGGTGAGCCTGGCGGATTTCAGGCGCTATAACCGTGAGTACATCGATGTGCTGCGTGAGGCTGTTCGGTCGGGTTACACGCACTACTGCGGAAGCATTTCAGGCTATGCAGCGACGATTGAGGCACACATCGTCGCCGATGCAGAGCAAAGCCTCCTTTACGTGCCGTTTACGCGTTTTCCGGGCAATGTGAACGACGACCAGCGGGCCGAGTACACGCGCAAGGGTGTTGAGTTGATCGAATCAGTGATCGTGCCCGGCTACGAAGAATTGCTGGACTTTTTCGTAACGGAATACCTTCCGGCATGCCGGAAAGAGGTTGGCATTACCTCGATTCCCGGCAGCGGTGACTACTATCGATACCTGATTCGCTACTTCACGACGACCGACATGACAGCGGAAGAGATCCATGAACTCGGCATATCGGAGCTGGGCCGCATTCGGGCCGAGATGCAAGACATCATCGATGCTGTTGGCTTCGAGGGTGACTTCCGGTCGTTTGTTGATTTTCTGCGCGAAGACCCGCGGTTCTATGCCCGGTCGGATGAGGAGTTGCTGGGACGTGTTGCACTGATCAGCAAGACCGCCGAAGGTGAATTGCCGCGTTTCTTCACGCTGTTGCCGCGAGCGACCTACAAAATAGTCGGCAACCCGGAGCGCGGTGCGTTCTACATGCCACCGAGCGGTGATGGCACCGATTCGGGATCCTATTTCATCAAGACTGGCGATTTGAAGGGCACGCCGTTATACACCATCGAAGCCCTGTCGTTACATGAGGGTGTTCCCGGGCATCACCTGCAGTCGGCGCTTGCGCAGGAACTGAACCTACCCGAATTTCGGCGCGATCTGTACCACTCCGCTTTCGGTGAAGGCTGGGGGCTTTACTCGGAGCGTCTCGGTAAGGAGATGGGCTTTTACAAAGATCCGTACAACGATTTCGGCCGCCTGACCTACGAAGCGTGGCGCGCGTGCCGGCTGATCGTTGACACAGGCATGCATGCGTTCGGATGGTCACGGCAACAGGCCGTGGATTTCATGCTGGCGAATACGGCTCTCAGCGAATCGAAGGTCAACAGTGAAATCGATCGCTACATCACCTGGCCGGCCCAGGCGCTTTCTTACAAAATCGGCGAACTGAAGATTCGCGAACTGCGTGCGAGAGTGGAAGCGGCACTCGGTTCCTCGTTCGACATCCGGCGTTTTCACGACGTGGTGATTGGCAGTGGGTCGCTGCCCATTGCCGTGCTGGAACAAATAGTTTCTGACTGGATCGCCGCTGAAGTCTCGCGCGATGAATAGTGCTGAACGCGGGATCAGTCGTGCTCTTCGCCTCGATTGGCGACCTATAATTGAGTGTGGAATCCGAAACCCGAAAGCAGCATCACTTTAACGCAAAGCGAACGTTGTTCGTGTTAATCGGCGCGATGCAACTGGCTGGCTGCACTAATGCAGGCAACGCCGTCGAATTCTGCCTCGACGGTGAGTTCGATTTGGGGGCGCGATATCAGGGCATGCATCCGGCGCCAGGCGAACGCTACCCGACGCGCTTTTGTTACGTCACGGATGACACATCGGGACGCATACAGTTCAGCGGCAGCGGCCAGTCAAACCCGGATATGCAGGGAGAGTTTGTCGTTTCTTACTTCGTGCCGGATACAGTGCGTATCGTGAATCGCGAAGCTCCGCCTGACATTGAATTTACCGGCAAACGCATCATCTACGAGGCCTTGCGACACCGGCGCGTGGACCCAAAACTTTTCGTTGCCGAGCTTGAAGCGCACCCCGAGTGGATAGTGGGAGAATCGGACGACGGTTGGCGCACAGTGAACTACCCGGGGAGCCCATTCGAAAGCCGTGTGCGCGTTGAAGCGGGAAAGTTAAGTGAGGTGCGCACGCAAGCCGACGTGCCGCTGCGCGGTCGCGTGCCGGTTGTGTGGCGATGGCTGTGGCCGGATACCGGTGCGCCAGAGGTCAGGGTGCTGATCGAAGACGATGTTGTGTTCGCAGCGCAAGCCAGCTGGCGAGAACTGAGTGCCCGGGAAGCCAGGGACTTATGGCGGCTAAGTGACGGCCGGGAGGCCGTCACGCTGGACGGCGATCGCTGGCCGGCCAAAATCGACATGCAAATGCAGACCATCGTGGACGGCGTCTACCTGGTAACCGGGGTCCGAACAGGCTTCGCTCATATGGTTCTTGAAACCGCTGGTGGACTGGTCGTTGCTGACGCTCCGGCTGGTTGGGTGGAATTGCAGCAATTGCCGCCTGCGGACCTGGTGCCGGGCTATGGCATTAGCCGACTGTCAGAGAATTTCGTCGATTTCCTGGAAGCAAGTTTTCCGGGTACGCCGATCCGTGCCGTCGCGATAACGCATGCACATGACGACCATGCCGGAGGAGCTCGTGCATTCGCGGCCGCTGGCGCAGACGTTTACGCGCCGGAGCACGTCGCAGCGTTTCTGTCCGACGCGCTGAATCGCACAACTATGCCCGAGGATCGTTTGACTCGGCAGGGCGGGAAGGTAACGATCACGCCGGTCCACGATCGACTGACCCTTGATGATCAGAACAATACGATTGAGCTCATGGTTTTGTCGCACGGCCCGCATGTCTTCGCGGCCCTCGGTGTCTGGGCGCGGGATGCGGGCGTGTTCTTCCAGTCTGATTTGCATGTGCCGAATTCGGACGCAGAAACGCCGCGGGATGATCGGGTTGCGACGGAGTGCTGGTTCGCGGCATGGGCGGTCGCTCACCTGACACCCGATACCATCGTCATCAATTCACATTCCCGGCCACAGACGCCGGTAGCGCGACTGGCCAGGTATTCAGACAGCGAGTCCTGTCGAGCGCTCGCGATAAAATAAACAGTTCGTTGTTTTGAGCGGGCGAGATAAACTGCAGCGATGTCGCCTATTACCCTGATCGGAATTCTTGGCCTAGTCGCTGTCACCGCATGCTGGGCACTCGCAGTCGTGATGTACCGTGTTGGAGGAGCCGGCACTGTTGCCCGCAAGCTTGCTTTCTTGTTAGTGGTCGAAGGGTTTGTCCTCGTTACCGCCGGTTATCCCGAATTTGTATTACAACTGCCCGACAACTTTTTTGAGACTCGTGAGATCTTGTACTTTTTCATGGGGGTTGTACACCACGGGGGCGACGGACTCATGGTCATTCTTTACCCGCCGTTTCTGGCGCTTGCGCTGAATACGAGCCTGACCCGCCCATTTGCGAACAAACGCGTTCGCATCGGTCTCGCTCTAGCGATGGCCGCGCTGGTACTTGCCGTCGTTTTCATTGGATCAAGGCTCATCATCACGCTGCTGTATTCGACGGTGACGCTGCTATTTATCTACGCGCTCGTGGCTTCAATCCATGCCTGGCACACGGCGGATGGGGGCCTGGCCCGTGAACGCGCCGGGATATTTGCACTTGCTTTTGGTTTGCGGGACCTTGGCTGGAGCATGGCCTATGCTATTGCTGCCTGGTATATGTGGACTCAGCCCGACCTGACGGCATTAACTGCCGTCAAGTTGCTGGGGAAAGCGGTCTATGCGCTTGGCACGCTGCTCGCAGTCCCGCTGATTGCCTATGGCATCCTGCGTTCGCATCTTTTCGACATCGATCTCAAGATTCGCTGGACGATCAAGCAATCGACATTGGCAACAGTCGTCGTGACGTCAGTGTTCCTGCTGTCCGAGGGGGCAGATCGTTTTCTCTCGGCCGAGTTGGGTAACTGGGCCGGTCTGCTGGCGGCCGCCGTAGTCGTGTTTTTCCTGACGCCGCTGCAGCGCTTTGCCGAAAGCGTCGCCAGCGCCGCAATGCCCAACACCAGGAACACACCGGAGTACGCGACGTTTCGCAAGATGCAGGTTTATGAAGAGGCCGTCTCGGAGGCCCATACTGAAGGCGGCATCTCGGAAAAAGAGCGGGCTTTGCTCATTCGCCTGCGGGACTCGCTCGGGATATCGCCATCGGATGCTGAGGCTATCGAGCGCGAGCTGGTAGCGCGCCAGCCAGGGTTCGCGTAGCTACTTTCGACGAGTAGTGCCTGGCGCGCGTTAAACCGTGTTGCCCGCAGCGGTTCGGGTTCTATAATTGGTTGTGGAATTCGAAACCCTGGTCCGGAACAGGAGCCGCCTGTTCTGGATCCTCAATATTGGCGGCTGGACCGGTTACGCGATTGCCGCGTGGCTGGGTGCGCTCGCTCACGAAAAGCCCGAAGCCTACTTCGCCGTTATCGCCGCTACCGCAGTCACCGGTTTGTTGTTGACCCTGCCGATGCGTTCTCTTTTCCATCGTCTTTGGTCCAAGTCGATAATTGCACTTTCGACCACGATGTTGCTGGTTTGCTACGTCCTGGCTCTTGGCTGGCGCTGGTTACAGAATTACCTCTATTACGACTGGGTGAAGAACTCCTGGCATCCCGATGACATCATGGAATATGTCGGTGGCGTGATGGGCTCTTTCTATATCCTGCTGTGCTGGAGCGGCCTCTATTTCGGCATCAAGTACTACCAGCAACTGCAGGAGCAGACGGAGCAGACACTCAAAGCAACCGCTGCCGCGCACCAGGCGCAACTCAAGATGCTGCGCTACCAGCTCAATCCGCATTTTCTTTTCAATACGCTGAACGCAATCTCGACGCTGATTCTTGACGGCGCCAATGCGACGGCGAACAGAGCGGTCAGTCGTCTTAGCGACTTTCTCAGGTACACACTCGATAACGACCCGATGAGCCAGGTGACACTGGGGTCAGAGTTGGGTGCGATCGACCTGTATCTCGAAATCGAGAAAGTTCGATTCGGGGACCGCCTCGTGATCGAAAAATCTATCGAGAGTCCAGCGGAAAAGGCACTGGTGCCGAGTCTCATACTGCAACCTTTGATCGAAAATGCGATTAAATACGCTATCTCCCCCAGCGAGGAGGGCGGCACGCTGCGAATATCGGCGCGCGTGCAACGGGGAGTGCTGGTTCTGCAGATATCCGACACCGGGCCGGGACTTGGCAACGGACAGAGCGAACACAAGTCCAGCGGCGTAGGACTCAAAAACACGCGGGAACGCCTGCTGCAGCTCTACGGTGAGGCGCAGGCATTCACGCTGGCACCGAATGAACCGTCGGGCCTGATCATAACCATCAACCTGCCCTACGAGGAAAGCGATGCTTAAAGCCCTGATAGTGGATGACGAGGAGCTCGCCCGGCGTGGTCTTGAGCTGCGGCTCGCGAAGTACGATGACATCGAGATCTGCGCGCAGAGTCGAAATGGCCGTGAGGCGCTCGCGGCCGTTCGTGAACATGCGCCCGACATCATGTTCCTGGACGTGCAGATGCCCGGCATGGACGGTTTCGATGTGCTACGCAACCTGTCGACGAGCAATATGCCGGCAGTCATCTTTGTCACGGCGTATGACGAGTTTGCATTGAAGGCCTTTGATGCGAATGCTCTGGACTATCTTCTCAAGCCGATTAACGACGATCGACTTGCAGAGGCAGTCGAACGCGCGCGCCACGGTTGCGACGAAAAACAGGCTGACGAACATTGCAACAAGTTGCTGAAATTTGTCTGCGAACTGACCGGCCAGGAATTGTCGCTGGAAGCCGCACTGCAGGCGGCAGTCGGAAACGGGCAGCGGTTTCCGAAAAGGCTGGCGATTCGTGATGGTGCGAAGACCACCTGCGTCGACGTCGATGCCATCGACT
>JAOUNH010000081.1 GCA_029881055.1 Gammaproteobacteria bacterium | reverse complement strand
TCTTCTGGTATTCGCCATCGACCGTCTCTTCCATGATCTGGCGCAATTTCCCGGAATGATCGTTGGCGAGCAACGGATCCCAATTGGATCCCCAGACGACCTTGATGACGTTCCAGCCGGCGCCACCGAAAGCCGCTTCCAGTTCCTGGATGATCTTGCCATTGCCGCGAACAGGGCCGTCGAGGCGTTGCAGGTTGCAGTTGACGACGAAAACAAGATTGTCGAGTCCTTCTCGCACAGGCATCGTAATCGCACCCATCGATTCCGGCTCGTCCATTTCGCCGTCACCGAGGAACGCCCAGACCTTGCGATCGCTCGGCGGCGTCATGCCACGGTTCTCCATGTAACGCATGAAGCGCGCCTGGTAAATGGCCATCATGGGACCGAGGCCCATGGACACGGTCGGGAACTGCCAGTAGTCCGGCATCAGCCACGGGTGCGGATACGACGATAATCCGCCGCCGCCGACTTCCTTGCGGAAGCGGTCGAGGTGTCCTTCATTCAGGCGCCCTTCGAGGAACGAGCGGGCGTAGATGCCGGGAGCCGAGTGCCCCTGCGTGAAAATCAGGTCGCCGCCCTGGGCTTCGGTGTCGGCACGCCAGAAATGGTTGAAGCCGACTTCATACAAGGTCGCAGACGATGCGTAGCTGGAGATATGTCCGCCGTATTCGGTATTGACGCGATTCGCACGCACCACCATCGCCATCGCATTCCAGCGCAGATAGGCCTCGATGCGTCTTTCGATCGTGCGATCGCCCGGGTACTCAGGCTGGCGTGCCGTCGAGATCGTATTCAGGTAGGCCGTATTCGGGCTGTACGGAAGGTAGGCGCCCGACCGTCTTGAATAGTCGATCATCTGGTTGAGAAGAAAATGCGCTCGTTCCGGGCCGTGCTGCGCCAGTACCGAATCGATCGACTCCAGCCACTCTGTCGTCTCGATCGGGTCGATATCATCGAAGGGGTTGAACTTGCTCATATTTTGTCCATCGGGCGACCGTCGGTACCCGCCCTGATCTGTCGCGTGAATTAGTTCAGGTGTCCTGCTAGGATCACCGCTTTATTGCACCGGACCGTGCGATTGTCTTTGCGGCCGACATCTTCAGGGTTTGCGCCCTTGGGGTCAAGCCTGAATCAGTGATAAAACAGGATCAGGAATGAATCAACCCGAGCTCCAGAATCTCCGTATCTTTCAAAAGCTTGGCCGCGTCGACTCGAAGTCGGTCGCGAGCTGCGATCAGTTACTTTTGATACTACCGGCCAAGCCCGCGACCAGCGTATTCAGCCAGTTTCCGGAGGGCCGGAAATTGCAGCAGGTAATGAAGCTCTCGGCGCCCGATTCGACGCCCGCCTTTACCACCCGACTCGCCAATGCGCGGCAAACACTGGTCGTCGCGGGCACGCTGAAAAAGGATGCCACTGCCTTTGAGCAACTGTCGCTGGCACGCAAACTCGTCGACGCCGTTCGTGACCAAAGGGCTGGCTGCCTTGGCATTTGTGTTATTGGCTTCGACACCGAGCACCAGGCAGTGCTCATCAACAATACGGTTGCCGCGGCGCTGGCGGCAGCCTTTCCGATGCCCTCATACAAGCGCAAGAGATCCCCTTCCGTAATCAGGAGCCTGCGCCTGCTGGGCGCTGATGCGACCATCGATACAGCGAGGACAGAAGCGGAAGCCAAAGGGAATAATCTCGCCCGCTGGCTGGCGACGATGCCGCCAAACATGCTCAACGCAGTCACCTATGCGGATCTAGTCAGGAATCTGGCTGCCTCGCATGGCTGGAATTACAAGCGATTCGACACCAAAGCGTTGTCCAAACTTGGTGCCGGGGCGTTCCTGGCTGTTGCGCAGGGCAATGACGACGACAGCGCGGGCATCATCCGGCTCCGCTACCGGCCGAACAAGAAGGCCGCCAAAGCCGACCTCGGATTGGTCGGCAAAGGCATCATTTTCGATACCGGCGGAACCAACCTGAAACCGTTCCTGTCGATGCTCGACATGCACGGCGACATGCAAGGCAGCGCCGTTGCCTTGGGCACCTTCCTCGCAATTTCAGAGTTGAAGCTGCCGATCAACGTCGACTGCTGGCTGGCGATTACGGAAAACCGGATCGGGCCGAAAGCCTACAAGTCGCAAGACGTCATCACGGCTGCGAATGGCAAGACAATTCAGACTATCCATACAGACGCCGAAGGCCGCATGGTGCTCGCAGACACGCTGGTCCTCGCCAGTCGCGAAAAGCCCGGCATCCTTTTCGATTATGCAACCCTGACCGGCAGCTGCGTTAACGCAGTGACTACCCGTTACTCCGGCGTTTTCACGAATCGGCCGGCTTTGCATCCGCACCTGACCCGCAGCGGAGAAAAATCCGGTGAACGCGTCTGGCCATTTCCGATCGGCAAGGAATTCATGGAAGACCTGAAAAGTGAGATCGCGGATTTTATGCAGTGTTCACCGAAAAACAGCGGTGACCACATACTCGCTGCGAGCTTCCTGTCCGAGTTCGTTGACGAAGGTACACCGTGGGTTCACATGGACCTGAGCGCGAGCGATAACGACAAGGGACTCGCACATGTCGGTAGCAAGTTCACGGGATTCGGCGTTCGCTACACGATGAGTGTTATCCTCGACGAAAATCTGTTCAAGGCGAACATCTAGGTGGGAAATGAAGTTCTGATGGCGAACCGCTTTCGCGGTTTTCTCCCTGTCGTCATCGATGTCGAAACGGGCGGCTTCAATTGCAGGACGGACGCGCTGCTGGAGATTGCGGCTGTTTTGCTCGAGATGGACGATGAAGGGCTATTAAAGCGTACCGAAACGATCCGCTATCACGTTAAGCCATTTGAGGGGGCCAACATGGAACCCGCGTCGATGGCCGTAAACGGCATCGACCCCGACCATCCCCTGCGACCGGCGATCGACGAACGGGACGCTCTGCAACGCATATTTCGCGAAGTGCGCCTCGCAGTACGTGAGCAGCGATGCAGCCGCGCCATATTGGTCGGGCACAACGCGCATTTTGACCTCGGATTCCTGAACGAAGCGATCGAGCGAACATCGATCAAGCGCAATCCTTTCCATCCGTTCAGTTGTTTCGACACGGCGACAGCCTGCGGTATCGGATTCGGCCAAACCGTGCTATCGAGAGCTGCCGTGGCAGCTGGCCTGGAATGGGATGAGTCGCAGGCACATTCCGCGTCCTACGACGCGGAAATGACCGCTGACGTTTTTTGCGAGGTGGTTAACCGTTACCGGGATATTTTCGAACTGGCGCGCCAGAAAGAATCGCAACAGGACTAGCTTTTCTCTTCTAGCAGCGTCTTCAGTTCGCCCGACTGGTACATTTCCATCATGATGTCGCACCCACCGATGAGCTCGCCTTTGACGTAGAGCTGCGGAAAGGTCGGCCAGTTCGAGTACGTCTTGAGACCTTCACGTACTTCCTGGTCCTCGAAAATATTGACGTAAGAGTACGGTTTGCCGATGGCGTTCAACGCGGCGACGGCTTGTCCTGAAAATCCACATTGCGGGAAATCCGGCGTACCTTTCATGTACAGCAGTACGTCGTGCGAGCTAAGTTGTTCTTTAATGCGAGTATTGATGTCCACGTTTTGTCCTGTAATCAAGTTTTCTAAAATGGTGATCTGGGGCTGCTTTAATCATCTACAACTATCTGGTTGTTGACCATTGTTGCACCTTTGGCGCTTTGCGCAATTTGTCCGGCCTGGTCGCGCGCCGCAGCCCTGGGCACGGTTCCCGTCAATGTCACCGTGCCTTTGTAGGTTCGCACGACGATCGAGTAGTCACGAAGCATGGGGTCGGAGGCGAATTTGCTGTTAATTTCGGTCGTAGTTGCCGAATCTGACGAAACCACGGCAGAGGCTCGTCCGTCTTGGCCCGGCTGGTATCCACCGCCTCCGCCAACGACGAACGCGGTACAGCCTGTTGCCAGAATCACCGCAAGTAAAGTGATGCCAAATCGCATTGTTTAGTCTCCCGAATCAGGCGCGATTGTAGCCTCATTTTCCAGCTTGCGAGCAGCCAGTTCATCAATTACCTGCCATTGCTCCGCCACTGTCATAAGCGCCCAGGCCGATATTTGTGCGAGGCTGCGGCCACAGCCGAGGCAACGATGGTCATCATCCAGCGTACAAAGCAGTATGCAAGGCGATAGTGGCCGTTCCGTTCTTGTGTCGTTGTTGCTGCGATTGCGCATCTCAAATTCTACATTTAATCAATAGGTTACAAATATTTCTGGTTGGGCGCTCATTTCACCCCGGCAATCTCTATAATACCGTCAGCGCCGCGGCGCAAACTCCTCAATCCTTTCAATAAAAAAAGAAATCCTCGGAGAAACGAATTATGAATCCTTTGAAGAGCATAGGCGGCACTATCGTCAGTGGCATTGTACTGGCGGTGCTGATCGTCTTTATTCTGCCCGATCACATCGTTGTTAATAAGACACAATCGCTCGTGATCTGGTTGCATGTATTGTCCGGCATCACCTGGATAGGCTTGCTGTACTACTTTAATTTCGTGCAGGTTCCGGCACTCGGCGCTGCGGCTGCCGACGAAGGTGGTCCGGGCGGCGCTGGTATCGCGAAGTATATTGCTCCGCGCGCACTGTGGTGGTTCCGCTGGGGCGCATTGGCGACCTGGGTTACCGGCGCAGCCTATCTGTACCTGATCGACATGCTGCACCCGGCATTCACGCTGGGATTGATGGGCGACTCACCAAACCCCTATGCGACGACGATTGGCGTTGGCGCCTGGCTAGGCACCATTATGCTGTTCAACGTCTGGGTCCTGATCTGGCCGAATCAGAAGAAGGTCCTGGGAATGGTTGAGGCGAGCGCGGCAGAAGTCGCCAAGGCAAAAAACATTGCGTTCCTGGCCTCCCGCTCAAACACCTTGATGTCCATACCGATGGTCATGAGCATGATTGGTTCGCACCACGGCTGGATGCTGTAAGCGATAGTATTTGCCAAACCAAAAGCCCGGCCGAAAGGCCGGGCTTTTTTTATGCCACCCGCTCAATAAGGTGACAGTGACCTTATATCGGTATATCGGGGTCAGGCGACGGCGCGGGTGACGCGTTTCGGCTCCGATACGCCGTAGCCCTGGGCGTAATCGATACCCATGCCGCGCAACATGGTGATGATTTCTTCGTTCTCGGCAAATTCGGCAATGGTTTTCTTGCCGGTCAGGTGGCCGATTTCGTTGATTGAACGCACCATCTCTCTATCAATCGGATCGTGCAAAATTTCTTTCACGAAACTGCCGTCGATCTTGAGGAAATCCACCGGGAAGTGCTTCAGGTAACCGAAAGACGACAAGCCAGTGCCGAAATCGTCGAGCGCAAACTTGCAGCCCAGCTCCTTGAGCGCGTTGATGAACCGGTTCGCCTGCGAGTAACTGGCGATGGCGGCTGTTTCCGTGATTTCGAAACAGATCTTGGTCGCGTCGATGCCACTCATCTGGAACTGGTCGATGACGACCGGCAGAAACTTCTCGTCGCCAAAACTCTGCCCCGAGAGGTTGATCGAACAAAGTGCCAAACGCTCGCGCTCGTCGGCCTCGGACACCAGCCAGCGGAACGCGCTGCGTATCACCCAGCGGTCGATACTCGGTGTGATGCCATAACGCTCGGCCGCTTCGATAAAGAGCCCCGGCGAGATAATGCCGCCATTCTCGTCGCGCATGCGCAATAGTATTTCGTAGTGTGCGCCCTCCTCGTGAGCCTGCAGCGGTTGAATCGTCTGCCGGAACAACTCGAATCGATCTTCTTCGAGGGCGTTGTTAATGCGCGCGGCCCACTGCATCTCGCGGCGGCGACGCATGAGGTCGATATCGTTTTCCTGGAAGCTGTGAATGCGATTGCGGCCGGCTTCCTTAGCCGCCGCGCAAGCACTATCGGCGGCGCTAAGCAGCGCGGCGACATCTTCGTTGTCGGCCGTAATCGGCACTACACCGACGCTGACCCCAAGACGGAAACTGCGTTCCTCCCAAATAAACTTGTACTCGCTGATGGCGAGCCGCAAGGATTCGGCCGAGTTCATAGCCTCATCGAGGCTGCAGCTCTCCAGCAGCACCCCGAATTCATCACCACCAAGACGAGCCAGCGTGTCGCGCCAGCGTATTTTGGATTTCAGGAGCGCGCCCAGTTGCCCGAGCAATGCATCGCCCGCGCTGTGGCCACAGGAGTCATTCACGATCTTGAACTGATCGAGATCGAGGTACAGCAGCGCGTAGGACGTTTCCCGGGCACGTGCGCTCTTCAATGCGCGCTCAAGGCGGCTTTCGAACTCGCGCCGGTTCACAAGGCCGGTCAGGATATCGTGACTCGCGTGATAACTCAGGCGTCGATTCAGCTCGCGCGATTCGCTGACGTCGTGGAATACGAGCACACCGCCCGTGACGCAACCTTTGCCATCCCGTATCGGTGACGCCGTGCTTTCTATGTAGAGTTCATTACCGTCGCGGCGGATCAACAAGGTCGGACGCACGGACTTGATCGCACGATCCCGCCGTATCGAAACCGCCAGCGGATTTTCCAGCGGCTCGCAGGTCTCCTCGTGAAAGCCGCGAAATATTTCGTCGATGGAGCGACCGCTGGCATCGTCAACCTTCCAGCCCGTCAAATCTTCCGCGACCGGATTGATGTATTCGACATTGCTGTTGGCGTCCGTCGTGATAACGCCGTCCCCGATCGACTGCAGCGTGATTTGCGCGCTTTCCTTCTCGCGAAACAGCGCGTCTTCGTACAATTTGCTCTCGGTGATATCGACCTCGACCCCGAGCAGGCGCAACAGGCGACCATTCTTGTCGAGTATCGATCTGGCACGACTCTTCATCCATCGCCATTCACCATTCTGGTGTTTCATGCGATGTACAGACTCGAAAAACTGCGCTTTGCCATCCAGGTGTTCGCGCATTATCGACTGGACGCGGGCGATGTCATCCGGGTGCACCAGGTGATACCAGTCCAGTTTGACGTTCTCATCGTCCGGGTCATATCCGAGCATGACCTTCCAGCGTCGCGAAAGATTGATGCGCTTCGTTTCGCCGTCGAAATCCCAGATACCATCGTTGGCTGTCATCGCGACCAGCGAGTTGCGCTCCTGCAATTCGTCCAGAAGCTCCCGGTCCTTGACGCGTTCCAGGCCTACGGCCAGCGAGGATCCGAACAATTTTACGAGCAGGTGCAGATTCGCATCCCAACCATCAACCGCGCGCTCACAGGCCAGGCCCAGGAAACCGGCGATTTCACCTTTCACGGAGAAACCGATAATCAACGCCGCGCCGATATGAATTTCGTTCAGGCGTCCTAACTCACCTTCCGCGGACTTCGGACCGCCGACCGTGTCAGCAACCTCGATAACCCGCAAATGCCCCAGCCGTTTGCACAGCCATGGCCAGTCCTCCAGTTTTTCGCCGGCAAGAACACCAGGGCTGCACTGAGCAAATCCGTTGCAGGACGCGAGCACGGATTCAATGCAATCCCCGTCCTCGCTGATGATGGCAATAAACGCCGAATCGGCACCCGTAGCCTCCGGCAATTCATCGACTATCGTTTGCAGTTGTTCGGAGTGATTCAGTGGATCGAGGTTTTGCAGACCAACGGCGATCTTCGTTTGTAATGCGTCAACGGCGCCGCGGGTTCTCTCCCCGGCGCGTGGTCTGCGATGGTGGATTCCCGTAGTTAATGTGCTGTCGGAGGGATTCGTCATTACGGGTCAACATTTTGACACGTTACACACGGAATACAAGCTAAGTAGCTGATTTTTTTTACCTTATGGTGACTGAATCTGCGGCGCTCGATGCACAGGCTGCCTGGCCTGGTCAACCGAATCCGGCGCCGGACGTTATTCGAGCGAACCCGCAAAGATTGTGCAACAGGAGAATCACATGAAGTGCAGTAATAACCGCCTCCCCTGGCGAAAAGAAGCAAGGACGCTGGCAATCTGGACGTCGATGTTGTTCACAGTATTGTTACTCGCTGCCTGTGGCGGCGGCGCCAGCACCTCCACGGATGCCGCAGTCGTGAACCTCGAATGCGACCCGAATAACTCAGCAACTTTCTCCGAATGTGGAAGCCTTATGGTCGCATTGACTGATGCCGACGGTGACTTCCTCAATTACACGGTCGACGTCCTGTCATTGAAACTGGAAACGGCCAACGGTCGAATCGTCGAAACCCTGCCGCGCAAAACGCGCATCAACTTTACCGACTACGTCGACCTGACCGAACTCGTCACAGTGGCCACTATCCCACCGGCAACGTACGTGTCGGGCAGCATCACCCTCGATTACAGCGATGCCGAAGTCTTCGTGGAAGCGGATGACATGGCGAAAGCAGCCATTGTCACGGACATCGACAATAATCCGCTGGCGCAGACGGAGCTGAAAATCCGGCTGTCGAATCGCGACCCCCTGCATGTCGTCAAAGGGCGTCCTGCGCTGCTGCAGCTGGACTTCGACCTCGACGCGTCCCACACGGTCGACATCGTGGCCACTCCGGCCACAGCCATGTCCGAGCAATTCATCGTGGCCGAGGTGTCGCCCGTAGACCAGAAGAACATCCGCGTTCGCGGTCCGCTGGCCAGCGTCAACGTGGATGAGATGACGTACACGGTCGCCCTGCGCCCGTTCCATGACCGCGACGGCGATTTCGGGCGCCTGAAAGTACATGTCACCAACGACACCGAGTTCGAGGTCGACGAAACGCCTTACGTGGGTAGCGAAGGTCTGCGCGCACTGAGCGCAGCCGGCGTCGGCACCCCGACCATTGCACAAGGCACGCTCAATTTCGCCGAGCGTGAGTTCACGGCGGACATCGTACTGGCCGGTTCCAGCGTCCCTGGCATCGATCGTGATGCGGTCAAAGGTAACGTGATTACCCGGAACGGCAATTTCCTGACCGTACGCGGTGCAACGATCATCGCGTCGGATCGACGCGCACACTTCCACGATGATGTCATCGTCGAAGTCGGCCCGGACACGCGAGTCTTCAAGGACGGCTACCGCGCCAGCGACCTGGGTATCGATGCGATCTCCGTCGGCCAGCGCGTGACCGTGCGAGGCTCGATAGCCCAGGCGACCACGGACGCCGTGTCGCCGCAGATACTCTTCGACGCGACCAACGGCGCCGTGCGCATGCACGTGACGCACCTGCTCGGCATCGTCAATACCGTGATGCCCGGCCAGACCGACATCACCTTGCACGGCATTGATCGCCGCCGCGTACAGATCTTCGACTTCTCAGGAACCGGTACAACGGCAGCCGACGATGCAGATCCTGCCAACTACGAAATCGCGACCGGTAACCTGGTACTGGCAAATTTCGCAGCGGGCAAACCGATCGTCGCCTACGGTTTTCCGACAGCATTCGGCACGGCGCCGCCTGACTTCACCGGTCGCACCGTCATCGATTACACCGATGTGCGCAGCGTGCTGGGCGTGGGCTGGGGATCAACGGGAACGCTCGCTCCGTTCACAAGCATGGGCAGCGACGGCCTGGTGCTGAACAACCAGAACCCGGACATCGATCAGCGACACCACATCAAGAACGGTCCTGTATTGATCGATCTCACAACGCTCGATTCCAACACGACGATCGTGCCGCGAGTTACGGATCGCGGTCTGTTTTATATCAAGTCAGACGACAGCCTCCGGCAGTATTCCGATTTCGCGGACTTTGTCGACGATCTGACCTTGAGCCTGGATGGCGCAACGGCAGCGCGTTCGATGCACGCGAGGGGCAAATACGATTCGGATACGAACACGTTTACCGCGTACAGGATTGGCGTCTATTTACTCGAACCCTGATACCCTTGAGAACTCAACCCCGCTACCGAAAGGTAGCGGGGTTTTTTAATGTGGCCGGGCAGTTGAAATTACGGGAAGCGGCGATATCAACGCGCAGCATCCAATACGGGCCGCAGGTCCTGTCGAAGTTGGGCAAGGTCCGCATCCCACTTCCTCAGTCCGGCCTGCACCCGTGAGTCTTCGACTACCGCCGCCATAAACGGCAGATCGAAAATTTCGCGCCACCAGATCGCCTGCGTGACCGGTTTGGTAAGAACTTCTTCCAGCGCTAACCGGATGGCCTCATCCGCCTCGCCGCGCAACGCGAGGACTTCCATATAAGTTTCCGTCCATTCACTGGCCAGCACACCGGACGCCATCATGACCTGCCAGTGGTCATCCGCCATCTTCGACGCCTGTTCGCGGCCAAAGACCGCATCCCAGGCCGAAAACGCGCCTTCTTGTGCGAACCGCACTTTGAATGAGATCTCATTGGACAGCGGGTCGTTGAATCCCGGTTGATAGCGACTGATGAACTCGAGACCTTCAGCAATATCCTCGCGGGCGATTGCATTCGTCAGTATCGCGTAGACCGCCTCAAAATAGGAGCCGTGCCGCTCATCAATATCATCCGCGACCATGGCGCGTGCGACGCGATCGCTGGCATCCCGGTCACCGCGAGCATTATGGCCTTCGAGTACGGCCATTCTCGATGTGGGACTGTTCGGAGCCATTAGCACAGCGCGGTCGCGATAATAGTCCCCGTCAACCAGCATGCCCGCACGGTAAAGGTAGCTGGCGAGCATTGCGGCAATTTCGTGATCCTTAGGGTCAAGCCTCATGGACTCGAGGATACTGCGTACTGCGCCGACGCCGTCGCCCTCTTCATTGCTGATTTCAGCCAGCTGGCCGTACACATTCGGCTGGTTCGGGCTCAGATCCAGCGACCGCCGGAAAGCGGCCCTCGCTGCGCCGTAATTTTTCATACGTCTGTGGATGTTTGCGAGAGCGTAGTGTATTTCAGCGTTCATTGGGTCGAGCGACAACGCTTGCTCGGCGACGGCCAACGCATGTTCCAGACGTCCAACGTTACCCAGTACATGGTAGAGGGTCCGTTTGAGATCGACGTCATTGGGCACCTGATCGGCGAGCGCTTGCAACGGCGCTATCGCATCGACCAAGGCCATATAGGCTCCAGCGTTTTCAGCCTGAATGGCTTCGAAAGCGGTGAGTAATGCTTTAGCCGCACTATCTTCAGGGCGCTCCGCCAGTACCTGCTCCAGCAATACCACTGCGTTCTCATAGGCGACCGCCTGGGAGATCAGACCCGTGTTCTGCTGCTGAATGTAGATCTGGGCGAGCTCTCGCCTGGCATCGAAAAAACCGGCATCCAGCAACAGTGCTTCCTTAAGCAGCTCCTCGGCGTTTCTCAAGGCTCCGTACGACCCATTCGCTCGATGCCCCAGAGCCTGCAGGTATAGGTCATAAGCAACAACATCGTGTGTACTGATGCCTTCGATCGTGACTGGCTTTTCGCCCAACAGGGATGTCGTCAGGGATTCCCCGACATCCTTGGCAATTTCGTCCTGGATGACAAAAATGTCATTCAGGGTGCGGTCGTAAATGGAGGACCAGACGTGAAACCCGTCATCAGCCCGTATGAGCTGCGCCGTAACCCGAATCTTGTCGCCGGATCGCTGCACACTGCCCTCCAGGACATGTGCTACACCGAGAGTCAGTGCAATTTTCCGAATGTCCTGCTGCTGACCTTTGAACGCAAAACTCGACGTGCGGGCGGCGACCTTGATATCGGGCACCTGCGCCAGCATGTGCAGCAACGTTTCCGTCAGCCCGTCCGAAAAATACTCGTTATCGGCATTACCGGACATGTTGACGAAGGGCAGCACGGCAACCGACGGTGCACCTGAGGTCTCGGTAACCTCGAAACTTTTGGAAAGCGTATCCACGCCCGACTTCGACCAGGCAAGAAACGCGACGCCGGCGATA
>JAOUNH010000080.1 GCA_029881055.1 Gammaproteobacteria bacterium | reverse complement strand
CATGCCGCGTGACGCGGCGGTGCAGAAGTACCTCGTCTGCAATTCCGATGAAAGCGAGCCTGGTACCTGTCACGACCGAGAAGTTCTGCGTTACAACCCGCACGCGCTGGTCGAAGGTATGGCTATTGCGGCTTATGCAATGGGTGCCACGGTCGCCTACAACTACATTCGTGGTGAGTTTCTCGATGAGCCAATTCCGCGCTTCGAAGCGGCGGTAAAAGAAGCTTACGACGCCGGATTGCTGGGCAAGAACATACAGGGCTCGGGTATCGATTTTGATCTCTACACTTTTGTTGGCGCAGGCGCCTACATTTGCGGAGAGGAAACCGCTCTGCTTGAGTCCCTGGAGGGCAAGCAGGGACGTCCGCGGTTCAAACCGCCATTCCCCGCGAACTTCGGCCTTTACGGCAAACCGACGACGATCAACAACACGCAGAGTCTTGCCAGTGTGCCGGCAATTATTCGCAATGGCGCCGCGTGGTTTGCCGGGCTGGGACCGGAAGGGTCCGGCGGAACGGCATTGTTCTCAGTGTCGGGCCATGTCGAGAAACCGGGTAACTATGAATTGCCGATGGGCATCCCGTTCAAGGACCTGCTCAATGACATCTGTGGCGGTGTTCTGGGTGGCCGCAAACTGAAAGCGGTCATACCCGGCGGATCGTCATGCAAGGTCTTGCCGGCGGAAATCATCATGGAATGCACGATGGATTACACATCCCTGCAACAAGCGGGGTCGTCATTCGGCACCGGTGCCGTCATGGTCATGGACGAAACCACCTGCATGGTGAAAGTGCTGCGGCGGATTTCACGCTTTTACATGGCGGAGTCGTGTGGTCAATGCACGCCGTGCCGCGAAGGCACAGGCTGGCTGTATCGCATGCTGACGCGCATCGTCGATGGCAAGGGGGAAATGGCCGATCTTGAGAAACTCGTTGATGTTGCGAACAAGATCGAAGGTCACACCATTTGTGCTCTCGGTGATGCCGCCGCGTGGCCGGTGCAAAGTTTCCTGAAACATTACCTGCACGAGTTTGAATACATGATTCTCAACAACGGCAGGAGCATTGTTGACGATCCGAGCGAGGCCGCTGCGTAATCGACATGAGTGACGATATTGTAAATCTGGAAGTCGATGGCAAGCCGGTTACCGGCCGCAAGGGTCAGATGCTGATCGAGGTGACCGACTCAGTCGGCGCCTACGTGCCGCGATTCTGCTATCACGAGAAGCTCAGCATTGCGGCAAACTGCCGCATGTGTCTCATCGACATTGTCGGTGCACCGAAGCCGATTCCGGCATGCGCTCAGCCCATTACCGAGGGTATGAAGGTATTCACCAAGTCGCCGCGTGCAATAGCCGCGCAAAAAGCGACCATGGAATTCCTGCTCATCAATCATCCGCTTGATTGCCCGATCTGCGACCAGGGTGGCGAGTGCGAGTTGCAGGATTTGGCGATGGGCTACGGCCGCGATATTTCGCGCTATAACGATGGCAAGCGAGTGGTCAAAGACAAGGATATCGGGCCACTGGTATCCACCGATATGACGCGTTGCATACATTGCACGCGCTGCGTCCGCTTCGGAGAAGAAATCCAGGGTAATCCGCAGCTCGGCACGGTGGAGCGGGGCGAGCAGGTCAAGATATCGACCTATGTCGAACAAAATGTCGATCATGAACTGTCGGCCAATATCATTGATCTGTGCCCGGTTGGTGCCTTGAATAACAAACCGTATCGATACAGCGCACGTGCCTGGGAAATGGAACAACGCGCAACGATTTCGCCGCACGATTGCGTGGGCTCCAATCTGTACGCGCACGTACTGCGTGGCACGGTTAAGAGGATCGTTCCACGGGACAACGAAGCGATTAACGAAACCTGGATATCGGATCGCGACCGATTCAGTTATGAAGCCATATACGCCGCAGACCGCCTTAAAACGCCGCGAATCAAGAGCGGTAGTGAATGGCGTGAACTGGACTGGTCGGCTGCCTTGGAACGCGCTGCAGAAGTCCTGGGCCAGGCGAAAGGCGACAAGCTTGGCGTGATCGCATCACCGGCTGCGACCGTCGAAGAAAGTTCCCTGCTGTCTCGTCTCGCCGATCATCTGGGTACGAACAATATCGATCATCGCATTGGTCGCCGCGACGTTTCGGACCAGGACAAGGATCCGGTGTTCGAAACCTTGGGCTGCAGTATCGACGAAATTGAACAACAGGGCTCTGTCCTGGTGGTCGGCTCCAATATCCGAAACGAAGCGCCGATCATTGCTCACCGACTCCGCAAGGCCGCTTTGAAAGGCTGCAAAGTCAACTTCGCCAATGCACAGGAATATGAATACTTTTTCGATGTCGCGGATTACCGGAGCGGCAGAGGCCTGGTAGAGCTGTTAAGCGGTATTGCGGTGGCGGCTGCGGACGGCAGGGTATTACCAGACTCGATCGCGAAGCTTTGCAAGGGCGTCTCGGCTTCCGACGCGGACCAACGCATCGCGGCCGCGCTAAAGGCATCCGATGAGTCATTGATTCTGCTGGGTGCGATCGCCGGACGGCATGCGGCGTACTCGGCCATCAGGGCCCTTGGCGCCGCAATCGCAACGCTAACAGGTGCCAAACTGGGCAACGTCACGATGGGACCGAATTCAGCGGGGGCGAGTCTTGCGGGTGTCCTGCCGCATCGCACTGTGGGTGGCAAGACGCGAGGCAAGGCAGGCAAGAGTGTCGCGCAGATGCTGGAGAGTGCACTGGATGCGGTGCTACTGGTGAACGTCGAACCGGATGCCGACATTCATGCGACCGTCGATGCCGTAAATAAGCTCAAGAAGCAAAAGTTTGTTATCGCACTGACTCCGTTCGCAACCGATGCATTGCTGGAGTGTGCTGATCTGTTGCTGCCGATCGGAACGTTTGCGGAAACATCCGGCACCTACGTGAATGTCGCCGGCACCTGGCAGAGTTTCGGCGGCGTTGCCAATCCGGTTGGGGAAGCGCGTCCTTGCTGGAAAGTGTTGCGCGTTCTGGGCAACCTCCTGAATGCAGATGGTTTCGACTACGTGACCAGCGAAGACGTCCTCGCGGAGATCAAAGCGACGCTTGGCAAGGTCGATCCCGGTAGCTACAAAGTCGGCGGCGCGATCGCCAGGCCGAACGGTGCGGATGCGCCAGCGGACGAAATCGACACGCCGTTGTATTCAATGGACGGCCTCGTTCGGCGCGCGAATGCCTTGCAGAAAACCCTGTCAGCCAAACGCGCAGCAGGTAGCGATTGATGGCTGACCTCATGCCGCAATTTGTAGTGAACTGGGTCAACTGGGGAATGGGCGTGTTCTATTCTTTGCCCGAATGGGTCCAGTACCTGACGATTACGACATGGAAGATTCTGTTCGTACTGATCGCCGTCATTCTCATCGTCGCGTTTTCGACCTACTTCGAGCGCAAGGTCATCGGCAGCATGCAAGCCCGCGTCGGTCCCAATCGCGTCGGTCCCCTGGGTCTTGGCCAGCCATTCGCCGACGTCATCAAGCTCCTGATCAAGGAAGTGGTGGTGCCGGCAAAGTCCAGCCGCTTCCTGTTTGTCATCGCGCCCCTGTTGTCCCTGATACCGGCGCTCGCGACCTGGGCCGTCATACCCCTGAATGACTGGTATGTGATAGCCGACATCAATGCCGGACTCCTGTACGTTCTCGCGCTGACCTCGGTTGGTGTTTACGGCGTCATATTGGCCGGCTGGGCAACGAATTCGAAGTATGCGTTGCTGGGTGCCATGCGCTCCGCGGCACAAATCGTTGCTTATGAAATTGCGATGGGATTTGCACTGGTCGGTGTATTGATGGCCGGCGGTAGTCTCAATCTCGGTGAGATCGTGCGGGCCCAGGAAGGGGGCTTCAGCCAGTGGTTCCTGTTGCCGCTGTTTCCGTTATTTGTTGTCTATTGGGTTTCCGGTGTTGCCGAGACCAATCGCGCGCCATTTGACGTCGCCGAAGGCGAGTCGGAGATCGTCGCGGGTTTTCATGTCGAATACTCCGGCGTCGCTTTTGCGATCTTTTTCCTCGCCGAATACGCCAACATGGTTCTCATCTCCACGTTGACGGCGATATTCTTCCTCGGTGGCTGGGCGTCACCGTTCGAGGGACTGGCGTTTCTCGCGCCACTGGCCGGCATTCCCGTCATAGGCCTGCTCGTGACGGGCGGCTTGCACTGGCTGTTCATCAAGATGTGTATTTTCATGTACACCTTCTTCTGGTTCCGCGCGACCTTCCCACGGTACCGCTACGACCAGATCATGCGTTTGGGCTGGAAGGTCTTTATTCCGGTGACGATTGTGTGGATTGCGGTGGAAGGCGTAATGGCCTGGTTCCAGGTCGGACCCTGGGCAGGTTTGGGCGGATAGGCTATGAAACAGTTCATCGGTTACATCAAGACATTTGCCCTGTGGGAGTTGCTCAAGGGGCTATCCGTTACGCAAAAACAATTCTTCAAGAAAAGCGTGACACTGGAGTACCCCGACGAGAAGACGCCGCAGTCACATCGCTTCCGCGGATTGCACGCCTTGCGCCGCTACCCGAACGGGGAGGAGCGCTGCATTGCGTGTAAATTGTGCGAGGCCGTTTGCCCCGCGCTTGCGATAACGATCGAGTCGAACGTCAGTGACGACGGCACACGGCGTACCTCGCGTTACGACATCGATTTGTTCAAATGTATTTATTGCGGTTTTTGTGAAGAAGCCTGCCCGGTAGACGCCATCGTTGAGACACGTATACACGAGTATCACATGGAAGCGCCGGGCGAAAACATCATGACCAAAGACAAGTTGCTGGCGATCGGGGATAAATACGACGCCATGATTTCGGCTGACAAAGCCGCCGACGCCAAGTACCGGTAGGACAGAAGCCATGTTTCAGTCTGTATTGTTTTACCTGTTTGCACTGATACTGCTCGGCGCGGCATGCGGCGTGGTTTTCTCGCGTAATCCCGTGCATTCCGTCATGTTCCTGGTGCTGACGTTTTTCCAGAGCGCGGTGCTGTGGCTTATGGCCGAAGCCGAATTCCTGGCGATCGTCCTGGTGCTTGTATACGTCGGTGCCGTGATGGTGCTGTTCCTGTTCGTCGTCATGATGCTCGAGGTGAAAATTGAGGCCGCGAAGCGGGGGCTCACGCGCTACGCGCCGCTGGGCATTGGCATCGCGTTATTGATGGTTTTCGAACTCGTGCAGCTGATCTGGTTGCGGGGCCAGGGATTCTCGGGCACATCCGGTTTCGCGGCAACGCCCGAAGGTTACAGCAACACCAAGGCACTCGGCGCGGTGCTGTACACAGAACACGTTTATGCATTCGAAATTGCGGCGGTCATATTGCTGCTTGCCATCATCGCGGCGATCACCTTGACGATGCGCAAAAGGCCCGGACTCAAGGTACAGGATATCGGAGCGCAGGTGTCTGTACGGGCCAAGGATCGGGTTCGCATAGTCAAAATGGATGCGGAGAAGAAACAATGATTGGCCTTGAGCACTACCTGACACTGGCCGCCATGCTCTTCGTCCTGAGTATTGCCGGCATTGTGATCAATCGTCGCAACCTGATCCTGCTTTTGATGTGCATCGAACTCATGCTGCTCGCCGTGAATTTCAACTTCGTTGCTTTTTCCCGTTATCTCGGCGACGAAACCGGGCAGGTTTTCGTGTTCTTTATTTTGACGGTGGCGGCTGCCGAAGCGGCAATCGGCCTCGCGATACTTGTTGTGCTGTTCCGTAATCGCCGCTCGATCGCGGTGCAGGAACTGAATACGCTGAAAGGCTGATATGTACGATTACTATCTGACCATTGTATTGGCACCGCTGGCTGCGGCCATCATTGCCGGTCTCGCCGGCAAGAAGATTGGCCGTGCCGGAGCGCATTGGGTAACGATCCTCGGCGTCGGCACATCGTGCGTGCTGTCCCTGTTGGTGCTCAGGAATATGTTCTGGGGCGGCGCAGAACCCGAAAATATCAGCGTGTACACCTGGGCCGTGACCGACGGCCTGCGTATGGAAGTTGGATTCCTGGTTGACCGCCTGACGGCATTGATGATGTGCGTGGTCACATTCGTGTCGTTCATGGTGCATATCTACACGATCGGTTACATGCACGAGGACCCGGGGTACCAGCGCTTCTTCAGTTACATCTCGCTGTTCACGTTCTCGATGCTCATGCTTGTGATGTCGAACAACTTCCTGCAGCTGTTTTTTGGCTGGGAAGCCGTTGGCCTGGTCTCCTATTTGCTGATCGGATTCTGGTTCAAGCGAGAAACGGCCATATTCGCGAACCTCAAGGCCTTCCTTGTGAACCGGGTCGGCGATTTCGGTTTCATTCTCGGCATCGCCGGCGTCGTCATGTTCACGGGCAGCCTGGATTACGCCGAAGTGTTCGCGAGCGCGGACCGAGTGGCTGGCCAAAGTATCGAAGTGTTCGCGGGCACGCCGTGGAATGCGATGACCGTCATTTGCATCCTGTTGTTTATCGGCGCGATGGGTAAATCGGCACAGGCGCCGCTGCACGTGTGGCTGCCGGACTCGATGGAAGGCCCGACACCGATCTCGGCATTGATCCATGCTGCAACGATGGTTACGGCTGGCATCTTCATGGTGGCGCGCATGTCGCCGTTGTTTGAATTGTCGGCGACCGCACTGGCGGTCGTTATTACGATTGGTGCGATCACGGCTTTCTTCATGGGGCTGCTGGGTATTGTGCAGAACGACATCAAGCGCGTCGTTGCGTACTCGACTCTCTCGCAGCTTGGCTATATGACCGTGGCGCTGGGTGCGTCAGCCTATAGCGCGGCGATTTTCCACCTCATGACGCACGCGTTCTTCAAAGCCTTGCTGTTCCTGGCGGCCGGCTCAGTCATTATCGCAATGCATCACGAGCAGGACATTCGAAAGATGGGTGGCCTGCGCAAGTACATGCCGATCACGTACTGGACGGCGTTAATCGGTTCGCTCGCGCTCATCGGCTTCCCGGGCAGCAGTGGTTTCTTTTCGAAGGACCTGCTGATCGAAGCCGTAAAAGAATCCCACTGGCACGGTGACGGTGCCATTTACTGGATCGCCTACCTGAGCGTCCTGTTGGGCGTGTTCGTGACGGCGCTGTATTCCTTCCGCATGTTCTTTCTCGTGTTCCACGGCGAGGAGCGCATGGATGCCCACACGAAGTCACATCTGCACGAGTCCCCCTGGGTGGTAACGGTGCCGCTCATAATGCTCGCGATCCCGTCGGCCATTATTGGCTGGTTTACGGTAGAGCCTGTGCTATTCGGCGGCTATTTCGGCGATGCCATCGTCGTTCGTCAGGGCCCGGACGTGCTGGCTAAAATTGCGCAGGAATTCTGGCATGGCAGCCTGGCTCTCGTACTGCACATTCACAAGTCGCCTGCGTTCTGGTTGGCGGCAGGTGGCACGGTCACGGCGTGGTTCCTGTATCTCAAACGTCCGGATATTCCGGAAACCATCAAGAACAAGTTGTCAGCCGTGTACACGCTGCTCGAGAACAAGTATTACTTTGATGATCTCTGGATCAAGGGTTTTGCGGGCGGCGGACGGGCAATCGGCAGCTTCCTCTGGCAGAAGGGCGATCAACTGATCATTGACGACATGCTGGTTAATGGCACGGCAAGGACGGTTGGCCGTTTGGCGGGAGCTATCCGTCAGATCCAGACCGGCTATCTTTATACCTATGCCTTCGCAATGATTATCGGTCTGACCGCGTTTCTCGGTTGGCTGATCTGGCTGCGTTAGTTCAGGGACGAATATGGATTTCTCGCAACATCTCTTAAGTATTCTGATCTGGCTGCCCATCGTCGGCGGTGCGGCGTTGATCGCCATTGGTGACGATAATGATGCCATGTCGCCGCGCGCCGGGCTGATGCGTATCGTGGCCTTGCTCGTAGCAGTTGCGACCTTCCTGTTCAGTGTCGGACTTTATATCGGTTTTGATAACGCCACGTCCGGCATGCAGTTTATCGAGAAACAGCCCTGGGTCGGGTCGCTGAACGTTTTCTATTCGCTGGGTGTCGACGGTATCTCCGCGCCCCTGATATTGCTGACGACCTTTATCACGCCGCTGGTTGTAATTGCAGGCTGGAACACGATTACGAACCGGCCCGCGCAGTATTTCGCGGCCTTCCTGATTCTCGAGGGGTTAATGGTCGGCGTATTCTCAGCCCTCGACGCGCTGCTGTTCTACGTCTTCTGGGAAGCGATGCTGATACCGATGTTCCTGATTATCGGTGTCTGGGGTGGCAAACGGCGCGTTTACGCCACGTTAAAATTCTTCCTGTACACCTTCCTCGGCTCTGTGCTGATGCTGGTTGCATTTATCTATCTCTACGGGCAGACCGGTAGTTTCGATCTGTTCGGTTTCATGGCTGCGCCGTTAACGCTGACCGCGCAAAAACTCATCTTCATTGCCTTCCTGCTCGCATTCGCGGTGAAAGTGCCGATGTGGCCGGTGCACACGTGGCTGCCGGATGCACACGTCGAAGCGCCAACCGGTGGTTCCGTGATACTGGCCGCCATCATGTTGAAAATGGGCGGTTACGGCTTTGTACGCTTGTCCCTGCCTATCGTTCCGGATGGCAGCGAGTACTTTGCAAACATGATGATCGCCCTGTCCCTGATTGCGGTGGTTTACATCGGGTTCGTCGCATTGATGCAAAAGGACATGAAGAAGTTGATCGCGTACTCGTCCATTGCACACATGGGCTTCGTCACGCTGGGATTCTTTATCCTCTGGTCCGTGAGCGGAAATGCAGGCGCGGGCCTTGGCATGACCGGCGGAATGGTGCAGATGATTTCACACGGCCTCATCTCCGGTGCGATGTTCCTTTGCGTCGGTGTCTTGTATGACCGTATGCACAGCCGCGAGATTGCCGATTACGGCGGCGTCGCGAACACGATGCCGGTATTCGCCGCATTCATGGTGTTGTTCGCGATGGCCAATGCAGGTCTGCCGGGTACTTCAGGCTTCGTCGGCGAATTCATGGTGATTATCGCGAGCTTCAAGGCGAACTTCTGGTATGCCTTCCTCGCCGCAACAACCCTGATTCTTGGTGCTGCCTATACTTTGTGGATGGTTAAACGGGTCGTCTATGGCGAAGTCGCCAATGACAACGTTGCCGAGCTGACGGACCTGAATGCACGCGAATTCATTGTCCTTGCAATATTGGCCGGCAGTGTTCTGTTGGTTGGACTCTGGCCAGCGCCGCTGGTCGATATGATGAACGCGACTATTGATCAACTCATTCAACAAGTCGGACAGTCGAAGCTCTGACGGGTCACATTATGGACTGGAAGGATTACATCGTTGCTGCACCGGAGATTGTCCTTTTGGGACTCATCTGCCTGGTATTGATTGTGGACCTGTTTACTGATGACGAGCATCGTGTGCGCACGTTCTGGGTCAGTATCCTTGCGCTGATTGGTATGCTGCTGGTTCTCGAAGGAACAGGCTCTGCCACACGAGCTGTGATTTTCAGCGGCAGCTACGTCAGCGACCCGCTATCGCAAGTTCTGAAGATCTCAGCAGTGATTTTTGTTGGCATAGCGTTCCTGTACTCGCGCGATTATCTGCGTTCGAACGAAATTCATAAGGGCGAGTTCTACCTGATCGGTTTGATCGGCTTGCTCGGAATGATGATCATGATGTCAGCGAACAGCATGCTGACGATGTATCTCGGACTCGAGACCCTGGCATTGTCTTTATATGCGCTGGTCGCAATCGACAGAAACAGTGTTACCTCCGCGGAAGCGGCGATGAAGTACTTTGTCCTGGGCGCAATTGCATCCGGATGTCTGCTCTACGGCATTTCGTGGGTCTACGGTGTGACCGGCAGTCTTCAGTTCCATGAGATAGCTGCTGCGATCCGCATGGATCCGACCTTGAATAGCCTGCCGCTGTGGTTCGGTCTTGCATTCCTGATCGTCGGCATCGGGTTCAAGTTCGGTGCTGTGCCGTTTCACATGTGGCTGCCGGACGTTTACCAGGGTGCACGCACACCTGTGACACTGTATATCGCGTCTGCGCCCAAGCTCGCAGCCCTGGCGCTGTTCCTGCGCATTCTCGGCGACGGCCTGGGCGGTCTTCACGAAACCTGGGCGGGCATGATCCTCGTGATCGCGGTGTTGTCGCTGCTGGTCGGCAATTTTGTCGCGATCGCGCAAAGCAACATCAAGCGCATGCTGGGTTACTCGACAATCGCTCATGTCGGATTCATTTTACTCGCGCTTTTCTGCGGCACGGAGCAGGGCAATGCGGCCGCATTGTTCTATACGCTGACCTATATCGTCGCGGCGGCAGGTGCCTTCGGCATGATTATCCTGCTGAGCCGGCGCGGCTATGACGCCGAGAATCTAGTGGATTTCAAGGGACTTAACGCCCGCAGTCCGTGGTTCGCGCTGATGATGATGTTCCTGATGTTCAGCATGGCGGGCGTGCCGCCGTTTGTCGGATTTTTCGCTAAATTGAACGTTATCAGCGCCGTCATCGATTCCGGATACACCGCACTCGCGGTCCTCATGGTTCTGGCCTCCGTGGTTGGTGCCTATTACTATTTGCGCGTCATCTGGTACATGTACTTCGAAGAGGCGGAAGACAAGGCCGTCATTCAGGCCGGAACGGATACCCGATTGGTGCTGAGCCTCAATTCTGTGGCCGTTCTGGTCCTCGGAATCGTGCCGGGATGGCTAATGGCGCTGTGCATCCAGATTCTGGGTTAACACCCTTGTAATGCGAGCCCCGGCTGAGTACTATGCCGTTCGCGATTGCGGGGTGGAGCAGCCTGGCAGCTCGTCGGGCTCATAACCCGAAGGTCGTAGGTTCAAATCCTACCCCCGCTACCAAATAAATATGCCGGGCCCGGTTTTATCGGGTCCGGCATTTTTATTTTGCAGTGGTGGTTTGAGGGGTTGAGCCTTGTTCAACAAAACGCGAGAGCGTTTTGGACGCCGGCTAGCCCGGCGCCCCGAAGGGGTGAGAATCGGCCCTGGCCGATTCGAATCAATCCTACCCCCGCTACCAAACAACAAAGGGTCCCTTCAGGGGCCCTTTTTCATTTGGAGGGGTGGTTTGAGGGCTGGGTTCTGCGAAGCTGGTTCATTCCGAGGCCGGCGAAGTCCGCCGACAAAACTGAGCCACGAAGTGGTGAAGGCCACCCTGTGCTGCGCTTGAGAAGTTTGCCCTCAGGGCCAATACTACCGCGCTGCTGCGATGCAGACAGGAGGCAGGCTTAAGTGTCAGATAAAGGTCCAATTTTCATCCTGAGTATTGACGGCGGCGGGACTCGCGGCGTAATTCCAGCCAATGTGCTGAATTATATTGAGAGCGAGGAACAGGTCTCGATTCGAAAGGAGTTCGATTTCTTCGCCGGGGTCAGCACAGGCGCTCTGGTGGCTGCGTATCTGGCCCGCGATGTCGGAAGCATGGCGGAACTCGTTGCCAACGGCTACTCATCCGAGGCGATGTCGAAGATTTTCGACAAATCCATATGGGACAAGATGCTGGGCCGTATGCAGAACCAGCCAAAGTACGATGGTATCAACAAGCGGGCTTTCATCGATGAGCAGGCGGATGGGGCGTGCATCAACGATATTGTCGACAAGCATCTGCTCATACTTGCATACGATTTTATCAACCGCGAACTGGTGACTTTCAAGAACAATCGCGGACATGATGCTGTCTACAACCCCTCGTTGGCGGAAGTCTGCGATGCAGCGACGGCTGCACCAACCCTGTACCCGCCTGTGGCAACGTCCTCGCCCAAACGGCGCTGGCTGATTGACGGCGCCCTGGCGACTAACGATCCCAGCCAATGTGCGA
>JAOUNH010000079.1 GCA_029881055.1 Gammaproteobacteria bacterium | reverse complement strand
ATTGCACGACGTAATTGTCCTGCGAGCGAATGACGGAAAGGCCGTCAAAATATCTCTCCCGGGCCAGTACCTTGATATTCGCAACATTCTTCGGCGCAAATCCCGGGGCGAGTTCCATCACGACCTCGCCTTGCGGGAGCTGCATATAAAGCAGATTCGCCGGGTCGGGCTGGCGCCATTCCGGCCACGCTGCTGACGCAATCGTCAGCAGCAGTACGGCCAGCGAGGATCTGACGACGGTGCTCACGATTCTAGTCGTCTGCCGCAGCTTCGGGCGCCATCGCCGCGTCGAGTTTTTCGATCAGCTGGTCGCGCGTGTAGGAATAGGCCTGCCACTCGTTGAGTTGCACGAGCTCTTCGACAGCTTTGTTGATCGTCCAGCCGGCTTCTTCTTCACTCGGCACGACCATGTAGCGGCGCACGGGAGAATCGCTGGACATTGCATGTAATGCGGCCTCGGCGACTTCCTCCGGGCTCTTGTAGATGCTGCGATCCCAGGGCCGGTTTGCCCAGGCCGTCAGTTCTTCCTCGTAGTAGGAGCCTTCAAACGATTTCTTATCGGCGAATATCTTTTCGACCGCTGTCTTGGCTATGTCCGAATCGTAGTTGCCGGGCTCGATGACGCTGACGTGCACACCAAACTTTTCCATCTCGCGTGCCAGGCCGTCGGTGTAAGCCTCGATCGCGTGCTTGCTCATGCTGTACGGACCCGAGAAATTACCGGTCAGGATGCCCGCGATGGAACCTATCGTCGAAATACGGCCTTTCGATTCGATAATCATGGGCGCGAAAGCCTGGGTTACGCGCATGACACCGTAAACATTGACGTCCATCAACCACTGCACGTCTGCGACATCGACTTCGATCAGCGGGCCGCCGAAATAGACACCCGCGTTGTTGATCAATCCGTAGAGCCCCTTGCCGCCTGCCTTTACGGTCTCGGCGGCGGCGTCGATCTCGCTCTGGATCGTGACGTCAATGCGAATGGCCTGGATGTTTTCGATTTCGTTCAGGGCATCCATGTCTTTTTGTTTGCGTGCACCGGCGTAGACGAAATAGCCCTCGCGCGCGAGCGTTTCTGCAATTTCCCGGCCGATACCGGTACTGGCTCCCGTCACGAGGATGGCTTTCTGTTCTTCAGCCAATACGGGACGGTCACAAGCCATTATGGTGAGAAGTACGACGATAGCGAGGGTGATGCGAAAAATCGGGATCATGATTAACTCCGGGTCTTTAATCTTTGAGTTGATAGGTCCAGCGGCCGTAAACGTACATGCCGGCAGCGGAGACGATGCCGACGGTGGCCATGATGTACCAGGCACCGCCGATGTCGTTGTTCATATACAGCTGTGCGGTAAGTGCATCAGCGGTCTGGCCTGTGATCTCGACCAGTTTCTGAAACGCCTCACCCACGGGAACGGCAGCGACGTCAGTCTGCGACATGCCGCCATCGAGCAGCGATTGCCGTGCGATCGTATCTTTCGCGCCATATTCGGCGTACAGCACCTGGCCGAAATAACCTTCCAGTACCCAACCGATGCCCAGCGGCAATTGACTGAAACCAAGATACATCGCCTTCTTTTGCGCTGGTGCGATATTGCCCAGGTACTCCGAACACTTCGGGCTTGAGAGCATTTCGCCGATCGAGAAACAGATGATGGCAACTAATACGATCCAGACTGAGTTGAAGCCGGCAAATAGCAGCAGCGTCGAGGCCGCGAGGAAGGTTCCCAGCGCCATGGATGTGGTCGCTCTCATCAATGCACTCCAGCCGGCGACGATGAAACAGACAAACATGATAAGCATGGCGTTGATATTGATGAGTCCTTCGGGAAGGATGGTTTTTCCGTCCTGCGTCATGCCAAAAATGAACTTCCAGAAGCCGCTGGATGTGCCGTCCTCGCCGAACATGGCTCTCACCATGACCGATGTGTCCACCCAGTCCCTGAAGAACAGCGGGCCGACATCCCAGAATGCGTTGAGCATGAACCAGAATCCGGAAAAAAGGATGATGTACCAGAGCATGATGGGGCGGCTCAGCTCTTTGAGACTGTCGAGCCACAGGCTTTCTTCCTTGATTTCGCCGGCTTTAACCCTGCGGCGATGCTCGAGGCGCGCTTCCTTGTCCTGCTCTTTGTAGGTGAGCAGCAAAAGAAAATTGAGCGATATGATGGCGGCGCAGGCATAGAAAACGTAAGCCCATTCGAGCTGGCGCAACTGAGCAGCCAGCAAGGGGCCGATAAAACCGCCGATATTCACGGTCTGGTAGAACACGCCCCAGGCCATCGAGCTGTTCTCGCGGTTGGTCGATTTGACGATGGTCGCCTGGATGCCGGGCTTGAAGATGCCGGTACCAAACGCGAGTACCATGGCGCCCAGCATGAAGCCCCAGTAAGTGGCGAACCAGGCCATGATCAGGTAGCCCAGAATCTTGAAAACCGTTGACGCGAATATTGTCTCTTTGTAGCCAACCCGATCGGAGATGCCGCCGGTCAGTACCGGTACAAAAGACTGCATCAATGCCCAGACCGCGAAAATGATACCGATCTCGGAACCCTTGAGACCGAGACCGCCATTGGAGACAGCGTCCGTGGCATACAGGCTCGATACCTGGCGCACGCCGTAATAGGCCAGGCGCTCAATCAGCTCCATGCCACCGCAAACCCAGAAGACGTAGCTCAGGCTGCCGAGCGCGGCCCAGATGCCCAGTTGTTTGACATCCTTCGCGGAAATCGACGCGTGATTGCTCTCGCTTGTGGCCATGTCATATACCCTTATTGTTATTGTTGGACGGCAGAGCTTATGGTTGGACTGGCCCCGGCGCACCCAGTTCTACCTTATTTCGGGTACGCCGCCAACTGCAACGACCCAGTAGAATGGATCCGACGTTCCAATTTGAGAGATCAATGACCGACTACATTCCCCCGCTCAAAGACATAATGTTCAACGTGCATGCGTTATCCGGACTGGAGCGCGTATTAGGGCTGAACAGATTCGCCGAGTTTGACAAAGACCTGGTCGATCAGGTCGTCGACGAGGCCGGAAAGTTTGCCGCCGACATCCTGAGCCCGCTCAATATTCCGGGCGACAGGGCTCGGCCGCAGGTCGTCGACAAAGGCGTGATTTCCGTTCCGGGGTTTGCCGAAGCTTACAGTCAATTCGTCGAGAACGGCTGGCAAAGCCTGGTCGTATCGCCCGAATACGGCGGCATGGGCATGCCTGGCGTCGCCGGAGCCGCGGCGGCGGAGACCTGGCAGGCGGCGTGCCTGTCGTTCATGCTGGCACCGATGTTAACGAGCGGCGCCATTCATTGTATAGAAGCGCACGGATCGGAATCGATACGCAATACTTACCTGCCGAACATGACCAGCGGTGGCTGGACCGGCACGATGAACCTGACGGAACCGCAGGCGGGATCGGACCTTTCCGTCGTCACGACGAAGGCCGTTCCGGAAGGGGATCACTACCGCATTACCGGTTCAAAAATATTCATCACCTGGGGTGACCAGGACTTCAGCGAGAACATTATTCACCTGGTGCTGGCGCGCCTGCCGGACGCGCCGGAAGGCGTGCGCGGCATTTCCCTGTTCCTGGTACCGAAGTTCTTGCTGAACGCCGACGGCAGCATCGGCGAGCGCAACGATGTCTACACGCCGAGTGTCGAGCACAAACTCGGCATTCATGCGAGTCCAACCTGCGTGATGGCGTTCGGAGAACAGGAAGGTGCCGTTGGTTACCTGGTTGGGGAGGAAAACAAGGGCCTCGCGTGCATGTTCACGATGATGAACCATGCGCGTCTTGGCGTGGGCATGCAGGGCCTCGGTATCAGCGAGCGCGCTTACCAACTGGCTCGCTCCTATGCATTGGACCGTAAGCAGGGTCGTGCACCCGGCGTCAAAGGCAGCGCGACGATCATTCATCACCCGGACATTCGCCGCATGCTGCTCGTCATGAAGTCGCAGATAGAGGCGATGCGAGCCGCAGCGTTTTACACGGCCGGTATGGAGGACCTGTGGCACTACTCCGACGACGAGGCAGAACGGGAGGCCGCGAGCACGCGTGTCGCGCTGCTGACGCCTGTCATCAAAGCCTGGCTCACCGAAGTGGCGCAGGAACTGACCTCCCTCGGCGTGCAGATACAGGGTGGAATGGGTTATGTCGAGGAAACCGGCGCGGCTCAGCACATGCGCGACGCCCGTATCCTGACCATTTACGAAGGGACGACGGGAATCCAGGCAATTGATTTTGTGGGCCGCAAGATCCTGGCCGACGAGGGCAAGGCTATTGGCGAGTTGATCGCCGAAATGCGATCGCTGGACGGTGCACTGGCTGCAGATGAACGCCTGGCTGATATCCGCACGGCCCTGGCCGCGGGCATCGATCAGCTGGAGTCGGCGGCGGACTGGTTGCTGGAGCAGGGGCCGCTTGATCCCAACGCCGCTGGATCGGCGTCGGTGAATCTCCTGATGCTGGCCGGCACAGTGGTCGGCGGCTGGCAAATGGCTCGTGCCGGTATCGCTGTCATCAAAGGTGCGGCGTCAGACGATGCTGTATTCGCCAACGCAAAACTGTCGACCGTACGTTTTTACGCGCTGCACATCATGCCGAGGGCGAACGGACTGGCGATGGCGGCGATGGCCGGAGCCGACGCCGTAATGGCGCTCGACGAAACGCAGTTCTGATTATTCAGGAGTAGATACGTTTCATCAGCGGCGCGATTTTTCTCACGCCGACGATAGTGGTCGCGGTTAATACGCCCGCCATCATCGCGCCCGTGACACCGCAAGTCAGTATGTCCTGACCAGTCAGCCATAGTCCCGGTACAGTGGTTTTCGGCCGCAGCCACTTTTGCTGCATCCGCTTTGGAGTATGCGACAAACCATACAGTTCGCCTTGCTGGTAGCCGCCGAACCAGTTCGTCGACAGCGGCGTTGAAACCTCGTAGTAGTCAACCTTGCCGCGCAGCCCGGGCAGTTTCTCGTACAGGTGTTCCATGAGCCGCTCGCCGAGCGCATGCTTCAGAGCATCGTAGTCCTCACCACGCTTCCCCCAGGTTTCGTCGCGCCACTTCTCGAACCACTGGTAGGGTGCCGGGGCCACGATCTCGATGGTCGCGGTACCAGGATGCCGTTCGAGGTAGTCGGGATCTTTCGCCGACGGAAACGAGATGTAGACGACGGGGAAGGCTGCATGCTGGTCATTCATGAAGCGCTCGACCGCTGCGTCATAATCGTTGTCCGGATAAATCCAGAAGTTCGTTTTCGGCAAACCCAGCTCCACGGCCGTAGCTTTGAGACCGATGTAAACACCCAGATGCGCAAAACTGGGTTCAACGTTCTCAAGTTTCTTTTGGTAACCGGCGTGCTCCGCAACGTCGGCCGACAGGAGTTTGCGAAACGTATTCGCGACGCCAGCGGATGAGATAACACAGGGACATTCGATAAAGTGTCCGTCTTTCATCATGACGCCGCGTGTTTTGCCGGCTTCGACGACGATTTCCTTCACTTCCGCGTAGGTGAAGACCTCGCCACCCGCCGCCTGGATTTTCGGAATAATGGAATCGGCGATGCGCCATGATCCGCCGACCGGGTAATAACCACCGTGCAGGTAATGGCGCACGATCATGGCGTGGACCAGGAACGTGGATTGCTTCGGCGGCAGTCCCATGTCGCCCCACTGGCCGCACCACACCGCGAGCAGGTCCTTGTCGTCCGTCAACTCACTGAGTACGTCCCAGGTGTTGCGGAAGAGAAAACGAGGCGTTTTGAGCAGCAGGTAAGGCGACATGAGGATGCGTTGCCAGAATCCGAGCGCTCGTCGCATGCCAATCGCCGGCATGGCGCGACCGGCTTTGGCCAACAGCTTGAGGTAACGGTCGATGGCCTTTTCTTCGCGCGGAAACTGGCGGACCAGGTTGGCGCGGAACTGATCTTTGCCCGCTATTGCGTTGAAAACCTTGTCACCGATGTAAAAGCGATCGTACTCCTCTGCCATCGGCGCGAAAGCCAGCGTGCCGCCGGACAGGTAGTCGAACATTTGCCGGGTGCCGGTCTTCGCGCCAACATCACCGATGTAATGGACGCCGACATCCCACTCGTAACCGTTGCGCTCGTAGGAATGCGTATAGCCGCCGGCCGTGTAGTGTTGCTCGAGTACGCACACTTTCCAGCCCAGGTCGCTCAACAATGCCGCGGATGTCAGGCCGCCCATGCCTGAACCGATGACCACAGCGTCGTATTGTTTGGCGAGGCGGCCAGGGCGATAGCGTCGACCGATGCGCAGCGTGCTGGGTGTCATTGTGGCCATGGGTTAGTTGCCCGACCGCTGATCGCGAACATAGCTCATGATGTTGATGTAGGAATCGACCCAGTAGATATCGCGGTTGGTAGCGAGATATTGCAGCAACTCCTCGTGCGCTTCCGGTGTTACCGAGAGGTGATCGCCGCCAACGCCGTGAAACAGCAGGTTGACCAATGCGCCGCTCTGCCGGTGCTCGGTCACCATGCGGATCAACTCGGCACCGGTGTTACCCGAAGGAAAAAACAGAAGACTCGAACCCGTTGGCATGCCTTCGTCGCGCGACTTCATGGCAACAAACATCGGCGCTACGACATCGAGGTAGTTCTCTCCGCCAACCATCTCGTCACTGCACGGCGGCGTATAGGTGCGCGACTCACGGCCATCGATGGCGTGCAGCATGGTGTTCGCCATGGTTACTTCGGCGACCACGTCAGCGACGGTACGCTTGTCCAAATCGAGGTGGGGCGCGACCCATTCCCTGCCCGGTTTTCCGGCGCTGCAGCCGTGGTAAATCGTATGGTTGCCGAGTTCGTGTCCCGCCGCGGCGGCAGCACGCCACGCCGGCAATCTCGAATAGACCGACGGGTGCGCAAGCGTGAGATAAAACGACGCGTTGATGCTGTATTTGTTCAACGCTGGAATCGCATGATCGAGCTGGCTATCGAGCGCGTCATCGTAGGACAGGCTGACGGCGACGGTTGCGCCGTTTGGCCAGGTAATCGTTTCCTCAGCCATAGCTGGACGCGTGAAGGCTACAAAAAACATCGCGATCGACAACACGAAGAACAGTGTCGCGATGCTCAGTTCCATCCCGCGTTGCGAGAATTTTCCCTGCAAGAGTGGACCAATTTGCCCGCCGATAATGACACCGGGGATGGACCAACAGACCAGGTTCCATGGCATGGCATTCGCACCTCCATCTTGAATGATCTGCAAAACCAGCGTCAGTGATGCAAACGCAACGGTAATGATGACCACCAGCACAGACGTAGCTGCGGCGACGCCGACGGGGATGCCGCGTTTCGTCAATTGCGAGACGATAACTTCGCCGATACCGACGGATACCATGCCCGTCATGAAGGCACCGGTAGCGGTAGCAATATTGTTGCCGCGGCTCAGGGTAGCATGTTCAACGTGTTGTTTTTCATGGAAAATCAGGAAGAAAGCGAGCACCAGGACCAGGCCGGCGTAACCTGCGATCAACACCTGGCCGGGCACGTGATTTGCGGCAATTGCACCCAGTATCGCAATCGGAACGGCTATGCCGAGAAACGGTTTGGCCAGGCCGAAATTGATCAGCTTGCGGCGGTAGTAGCCGACGAATCCCGACGTGAAGCCGAAAGTTTCTGTCAGCAGCGCCGCACCGATCGCTGTCATGGTCGTCGCAAGGGCATATTGCGGGCCGAGCATGGGGAAGATCAGAACGAAGATGGGCGTGAACAGTGCAGCGCCACCGATGCCGCTAAGCATTGCAGACGTCGCAACGCAAATCGACACGGGGAACATGAACCAGTACAGCGTGAAGTCCATCAGTTTTTGTAAACCTTGCCGCCCTTCATGACGAAATCGACATCGAGCAATTCATCGATATTCTCGAGTGGTGACGCATCGACCGCGATGATGTCGGCGAACTTGCCGGCTTCGATCGTGCCGATCGAGTCGCTCATATCGATGAGGTCTGCCGCATTGATGGTTGCGGACACGATGACGTCCATTTCCGACATACCGGCAGCCACCATGAGCACAGCTTCCTCGGCATTCCTGCCATGCGCTGAGACTCCGCTATCCGTGCCGTAAGCAATATTGACGCCGGCCTTGTGCGCTCGTTCAAAGGACCCGGCCATGTCATTGCCGACGCGAATGGCTTTCTCCTTGATAGCCGGACTCATGAAGTCGGACTCCACAGCCATGCTTGCGACAGTCTTGCCCGCCAGCAAGGTCGGCACGAGATAAGCGCCCGTTTCCTTGAACAATTTGATGGCGCGCGGTCCCGTGTAGCTGCCGTGTTCGATGCTGGCGACGCCCGCTTCGAGTGCGGCAATGATGCCTTCCTCTTCATGTGCGTGCGATGCGACCTTGCGGCCCATGCGCGCAGCGGCCAGGACGATCTCCCGTAGTTCATCCGGCTCCATCTGCTGACCGGTACCCGTAGCACGGTCGGTTAGTACACCGCCCGTCGACGTAATCTTGACGAGGTCAGCGCCATACTTGATCACGTTACGCGTGGCGCGGCGGCAATCGTACGGGCCGTCGCAGACATTCGGTGATGTAAACATTTCCATGAGCTCGGGACTCACGCCGCTGATATCGGCATGACCGCCCGTGATGCCAACGCCGCCCGCTGCAACAATGCGCGGCCCGTCTATCCAGCCGTTATTGATCGCATCGCGCAAGGCGTACATTTCCTGCGGCGATGAGCCGACGTCACGGACCGTCGTGAATCCAGCCAGCAAAGTGTTCATTGCGTAATGAATGCTGCGCATTTGCTTCAACTGATCCGACATTCTCAGCCGGTCACTGTCTCGTCCGGGACCAAGTTGGCCCTGCAAGTGCACGTGCATGTCCATAAGTCCGGGAAGCACGAATTGCCGGCTGAGATCGACGACGGTAACTTCGCCGTCGAATTCGTCTGCGCTCGCAAACCCGCTTCGAACGGCGACGATCCTGTCGTTTTCGATAACGATCGTCTGGCGAGAGGAGGGTGACTTACCTGGCACAGCCAGCAGCTGCCCGGCGTGAATCAGCGTCGTGTCGGCGAAACCTGGCATGGCTGACGCCAAAAGGAAGACAACCGCAATTGATCGGCGAAGTGAAGTCATCGTTGGCCCCTTGTTATCTGAGTTTACGGAGAATCTTAAGTTTCTTTTCACTGTGCGGGGCGTAGCGAAGCTCGAGGTCCGGCCACCATCCACGCTTCATGACCGCCTTCATGTGGCTGAAGGTTTCGAAACCCCGTTGTCCACTGTACGCACCCATGCCGCTGGCGCCCACGCCGCCAAAAGGCAAATCGTGGACCGCCATGAACATCATGACGTCATTGACGCAGGCGCTGCCGCAGCTGACCTGTTCCAGGAATTTTCGTTCGGCGCGCTTGTTGCTGGTAAACAGGTACGCTGCCAGCGGTTTGTCGCCGCCGCGAATCTGTGCAATCGCATCTTCCAGGTTTTCGGCGCGCACGATCGGCAGCACAGGTCCGAAGATTTCTTCTTTCATGATCGCGCTGCCGGGCTTGACGTCGGTCAGAACCGTGGGGGCAATGTATTTCTCCGCCGCATCGGTTTGGCCACCGATGACCGTGTAGCCGCAGTCGATGAATGCGCTGACTCTCTCGAAATGACGCTCGTTGATCATGCGTCCGTAGGAATCGGATTTCTGCGGATCGTCGCCGAACATCTCGCGAATACTTTTCTCAAGTAACGGCAGCAGCAGGGCTTCGGTGTCGGCGTCCGCGAGTATGTAGTCCGGGGCAATACAGGTTTGGCCGGCATTGGTGAACTTTCCCCAGGCGATGCGTTTCGCAGTTGCTTCGAGATCCGCATCCGACAAGACAACGCAGGGCGATTTGCCACCCAGCTCCAGCGTGACGGGCGTGAGGTGCTTCGCCGCTGCGGCCATAACGATGCGGCCGACAGTGCCGCCGCCGGTATAGAGAATGTGGTCAAAGGGCAGGTCGAGCAGCGCCGTCGTTTCGGTCACTGCGCCTTCGATGACCTTGACGCAATCGTCGTCCAGGTACTGGGGCACCAGCTTTGCGAGCAGCGCGGATGTTGCCGGGGCGAGTTCCGAGGGTTTGATAACGACGCAATTGCCGGCGGCTATCGCCGCGGACATGCCTGAGAGGGTGAGTTGTACGGGATAGTTCCAGGCGCCGATGACCAGTACCGTACCGAGCGGTTCCGGCTGGACCCAGCTGCGGCCAGGTTGTCCGATGATCGGAGTCGACACGCGTCGCCGGCGCGTCCAGCGATTCAGTTTCCTGCCACTGTAGGCCGCGTCTGCGCTGACGTAACTCGTTTCCGTCACGAACGCTTCCTGGGCGGACTTGCCCAGGTCGGATTTCAGGGCGGCAAACAGGTCGGCTTCACTGTCGCGCATCATGCGTTGCACGGCCTTGAGCTGCGCGCGACGCCAGGCCAGGTCAAGGGTCTTGCCGCTCAGAAACTCGGCTGCCAGGCCCTCGAAGAGCTCGGTGTAATCGGGACCGCTGACCAGGGGCGTTTTGACTGCGGATTCGGGCATTTAAGTCTCGTTTGCGGCGTGACGGTCGATATTGCCTGCCAATAAACGCCCATGGAAGCGAATTTGAGCGGCAGGCTACGGTATGATTGCGCGCGTTAATTGCAGTTGGAACTATACCAGTGATTGCACAACTTAGAGCGTCCGGATGGTGGGCGGGACTGGCACTGGCCATGGTGGTGTCCTTCGCCGCTGGCTACGCGGCCGATTGGGTCGGCGTGGCCTTGCTGGGCTTCGCAAAAAGCCCTATCAGCGCAATCATGATGGCCATAGTCCTCGGCATGGTAATTGCCAATATCGTCCGCCTGCCCGAATCCCTGCAGCCGGGTTTGCGGTTTTGCGCGTCGACGATCCTTCGTGTCGGCATCATGCTGCTCGGCATACGACTCAGTCTTACGGGTGCCGGTCAGTTCACGCTGGTCGCGCTGCCATTTGTCATCGCCGCAATCGCGATCGGGCTTTTCACGGTCGGATTACTGGGGCGTTACATGGGCCTTTCCAGGCAACTCAGTGGGCTGATTGCAGTCGGTACGGCCATCTGCGGATGCACGGCTATCGTTGCAACGGCTCCCCTGATCCAGGCAAAGGAATCGGAAGTCAGCTATGCGGTCGCGTGCATTACGGTCTTTGGTCTCGCGGCGATGTTTATTTACCCATTGCTTGCGCAGCAGGCATTCGCCAACCAGCCGGAGCTCGCCGGGTTGTTTCTCGGCACCTCGATTCATGAGACGGCGCAGGTCGCGGGCGCTGGCATGATGTATGAAGCGCAATACAACGCGCCGGTCGCGCTCGATATCGCGACCGTGACCAAGCTGGTTCGCAACCTGTGCATGATCGCCGTGATCCCGCTGGTCGGTGTACTGTACGGCCGGGAACGCGCCAAAGAAGATGCCACGCAAATTAACTATCTCGCGATGATTCCCTGGTTTATCGTCGGCTTCGCGCTGATGTCCGCGTTGCGAACCATTGGCGACATGGGTGACAAGCCCTTCGGATTTCTGGACGTGCAGCAATGGAAGGACGTCGTTTCCTTCCTGCAAAACGCGGCGGAGCGTTGCCTGCTCATCGCGATGGCTGCCGTGGGCCTGACATCGATGCTCGCGGGGATAATCAGGATCGGCTTGCGACCGTTCGCTTTAGGTTTGTTTGCGGCGCTGCTGATCGGTGGCGTCAGTTTTGTGTTGATCTCTTTGTTCGGCGCCGATCTGGTCGCAATGCTTACATGAAGTCGACGCGATGCGGAATGCTGGCAATGGCGCCGGCCGTCTGTACCGAGCGTGTCGCGGCGGCAACAGCGAACCGGACAGCTTCCTTAAGTGACTGAC
>JAOUNH010000136.1 GCA_029881055.1 Gammaproteobacteria bacterium | reverse complement strand
CTGATTGCCGTGCCAGGTCGAACGCCTCATCGCCCCAGGGAAACCAGTCAACAGGATTGTCGGCGTGTTGTTGCAGATAGGGACTGGACTCTGCGGCAAGGCGATTTGGCATCTTCAATGGTCCTTTGGCTGCGTCAACTATGACAGGCCCGTGAAACTGACTATGATACGCAGCTTACATCGACGACCAGCTGGAATTCATGCTCACGTACCCCGACATCGACCCAATTATATTCTCAATAGGCTTTATCAAGGTTCGCTGGTACGGGCTGATGTATGTCATCGGCTTCCTGTTCGCCTGGTGGCTGGCACGACGGCGCGCCGCGCAAAGCTGGTCTGTCATCAAGCCAGCCCAGGTTGATGACCTGCTGTTTTACGGCATGCTCGGCGTTATTGTCGGCGGGCGGGTCGGGTACGCGCTTTTTTACGGATTCGATCAATTCATCAGCGATCCTTTCTACCTGCTCAAGATCACTGAAGGCGGCATGTCATTTCACGGCGGTCTGGCCGGCGTCATGATCGCCATGTGGCTGTATTCCCGAAAACTCGGCGTACGGACCTGGGCTGTCATCGACTTTGTCGGGCCGATATCACCATTGGGGTTGTTTTTTGGTCGCATTGGCAACTTCATCAACGGCGAGTTGTGGGGCAAGCCGACAGACCTTCCCTGGGGCTTCGATGTGGGCGGGCAGGTGTTGCACCCGTCTATGTTGTACGAAGCGATACTCGAGGGCCTGGTGCTGTTTGCGATTCTCTGGTGGTTTACGAGCAAAGAGCGTCCCGTGATGTCGGTGTCCGGCCTGTTCCTGATCCTCTACGGCGTGTTTCGTTTCGTGGTTGAGTTTGTGCGTGTGCCGGACCGTCATATCGGCTACCTGGCATTCGACTGGGTAACCATGGGACAGGTTCTTTGCCTGCCGATGATCATCCTCGGAGCGACCTTGATGGTGCTGGCCTACCGGCGTCCCGCATGAAGCAATATCTCGATCTCATGCGTCACGTGCGCGACAACGGCACGGTTAAAGGCGATCGCACCGGGACGGGGACGCTCAGCGTTTTCGGATACCAGATGCGTTTCAATCTTGAAGAAGGATTTCCGCTCGTAACGACCAAGAAACTGCACCTGCGGTCGATCATCCACGAATTGCTCTGGTTCCTGAGTGGTGACAGCAATATTCGCTATCTCAAGGAAAATGGTGTGTCGATCTGGGATGACTGGGCCGATGAAAACGGCGACCTCGGTCCTGTCTATGGCGTGCAGTGGCGTCGTTGGCCTGCGCCAGACGGGCGAACAGTAGACCAGGTTGCTGAAATCATGAGGCAGTTGCGCGAAACACCGGACTCGCGGCGCATCATGCTAAGTGCATGGAACGTCGCCGAGATCGACAAGATGGCCTTACCGCCGTGTCATTGCCTGTTCCAGTTTTATGTTGCCGAAGGCCGCTTGTCCTGCCAGTTGTACCAGCGCAGCTGCGATATTTTCCTCGGCGTGCCGTTCAACATCGCGTCGTACGCCTTGCTGACACACCTGCTGGCACAGCAGGCTGACCTCGATGTCGGCGATTTTGTCTGGACCGGTGGCGATTGTCATTTGTACTCGAATCACCTGGAGCAGGCCGATGAGCAGCTCAGCCGCAAGCCCCTGCCGCTGCCACGCCTCGCGATTCACCGTCGGCCCGACAGCATCTTTGACTACCAGTATGACGATTTCGAGATACTCAACTACGAGTCGCATCCGCATATCAAAGCGGCCGTCGCGGTGTAGAGGGCATCGTGCTCGTCAGCATCATAGTTGCAGCATCGACGAACAACGTCATTGGCGCAGGCGGTAAGCTACCCTGGAAAATTTCGGATGACCTGAAACGCTTCAAGCGTCTGACGATGGGCAAACCCATCGTCATGGGTCGGCTGACCTGGGATTCGATCGGGCGACCGTTGCCGGGACGGCAGAACATCGTCATTACGCGGCAGCCCGATTTCAGCGCGGCAGGTTGCGATGTTGTGGACTCACCCGTTGCCGCACTGCGTGCGGCCGATGATGCAGGCGAAGTCATGATTATCGGCGGCAGCCAGATATACGATTTGTTCCTCTCGAAGGTCGGTCGCATCTACCTTACCCGCGTGCATGCCAGGATCGACGGCGATGCTTACTTCCCCGAAATCGATGATAACGAGTGGATGCTGGTTGAGCGCGAGCCGCACGGGCCGAGCGAGGCCAACGAGTTTGCGTTCGATTTCCTGACGTACGAGCGGCGCTAAAGCGCGAGGCTCAATCGCTCGGCGAACTCAAAGACATCGTCAAAACTGTTGTACAAGGGCACGGGCGCGACGCGGATGACATCGGGTTCGCGCCAGTCGGGCGTCACATTGAGTTCGCACAGGCGATTGAACAGTGCTTTGCCGTTGATAGTCCTGTCCTTCACGACCAGTGACAACTGGCAGCCGCGCGCATCCTCTGGCGTGATGGTGCCGATGCGATCGCCGAAGCGTGTGTCGACCAGCCAGTCCAGGTAGCCCGTCAGTAGCTTTGATTTCTCACGCAACGCAGGCAAGCCGACCTCACGAAACAGTTGCATCGAGGCAATGACAGGCGTGAGAGACAACACCGGTGGCGTACTGAGTTGCCAGAGTTCCGCACCCGCGGCTGGCGTAAAGGTTTTGGACATCTTGAAACGCGTCGCCTCGTCATGGCCCCACCAGCCGTGCAGCTGTTGCAGATTTCCAGGCTGGCAGTGCCTTTCGGCGACAAAGGCCCCGCCGATCGCTCCCGGGCCGGCGTTCAGATACTTGTAGGTGCACCACGCCGCGAAGTCGGGCGCCCAGTCGTGCAATGCCAGTTCAACATTGCCTACGCCGTGGGCCAGGTCCAAGCCTACCCGGCAACCGTGCTTGCGGCCCAGTGCGCAAACGGCGGCCATGTCGATGACCTGTCCGGTGTAATACTGCACGCCAGGCAGCAGCAATAGCGCGACCGAGTCGCCCTCGGCTTCGAGTATTGCGGCAAGGTCGTCGATGCGAAGCTGCGTCTCGCCGTCGCGCGGCGCCCACTCGACGAGTCCCGACTCGGGATCGCAGCCGTGCATGCGAATCTGCGACGCCGCAGCATAGCGATCCGATGGAAACGCCTGTGACTCGATGACAATTTTGAAACGCTCGGCCGTTGGCCGGTAGAAGCTTGCCATCAGTAGATGCAGATTGACGGTCAGCGTGTTCATCGCCACGACTTCGCTCTGCAGGGCACCGGTGAGCTCTGCAAACCCGGCTGCACACTGGCGCGCCAAGCTCAGCCAGGGACGATCGGCATGGAAAAAACCTTCCACTCCGTAGTCTTTCCACTTCTGCATTTCCTGTTCGACGTACAGGGCCGCCAACTTCGGTTGCAGTCCGAGTGAGTTACCGACCAGGTACACCGGACGCCGGCCACCGCGAATAAGGGGAAAATTGAACTGCTCGCGATACTTTGCGATTGGGTCGGCTGCGTCGAGACGGGCAGCGAAGTCGCGACTGTCCTCGAACTGCATTACTGTCCCTCGACCTGGATCACTCGCGGAATCCGCTTGTCGAGGCGCACGGCAGTGAGTTGCCGGCCCCAGACACAGCCCGTGTCGACATTAATCAGTTTCGGCAGAACGATCAGCCCGAGTTGCGACCAGTGCCCGAAGACAACCCGCGTCCTCCCGATCGCCGGATCGTCGACATCGAACCACGGAACCTGGTCTTTGCGCGCACGCCACGGCGAGCCACTAAAAGAAAAATTCAATTTTTCGTTGGCCGTGATCATGCGCATGCGCGTAAGGCAATTGATGATAAAACGCAGTCGTTTATAGCCACGCAATTCTTCCGACCATTTGGCTGGAGCATTGCCGTACATTTTTGCCAGCAAAATGTCGAAATCGCCATCGCGAAGCTCATTTTCGACTTCGGCAGCCAAGGCCAGCGTTTTTGGCACACTCCACTGCGGGTGCGTGCCGGCGTGTACCAGCAGGGTGTCGAGTTTTTCGTCGTAGTGTGCCAGCGGCCGTCGGCGCAGCCAGTCACACAGGTCGTCAGCATCGGGTGCGTTGAGCGTTTTTTTAAGCGACTCGAAGCGTTCGTCATAGTCGATTGCGCCTGCCCAAAGTGCGAGCAGGTGCAGGTCATGATTGCCCATCACGGTGATCGCGGCGTCGCCAAGGCCTTTCACAAAACGCAATGTTTTCAGTGATTTAGGACCACGATTGACGAGATCTCCGGTCAGCCATAGCGTGTCGCCATCCGGATTGAAATCGAGCTCGTCGAGGAGCCGGCGGAACGGGTCATAACACCCTTGAATATCGCCGATCGCGTATATGGCCACTAATTCAACAGGCCGGGAACGGCGAGTGTAAAGGGCGCGATCGGTGCCTCGAATGTGATACCGCCATCGGCTTCCATACGGTACAAGCCCTGCATCGCGCCCACTGGTGTTGCGAGAACCGCACCGCTGGAGTAGCGAAACTCCTCGCCCGGATTCAGATAAGGCTGTTCGCCGACAACGCCATCACCGTTGACTTCCTGAACCTTGCCGTTGGCGTCGGTAATGATCCAGTGCCGGCTGATCAACTGGGCCGCGACGTTACCAAGGTTCGTAATCGATATTGTGTAAGAAAAAACATAGCGATCGGAGGAGGGTTCCGACTCGGTGGCTACGTAGCTGGTGGCTACCTGAATCCGGATATCGCATTGCATGTTTTTCATTGTTGCATTCTAACGTATGGACGCCGCCAGGTGGTTACTGAGTTCTACATATTTGGCGATGCTGACCTGTTCGGGGCGCATGCCGGGGTCGATGCCAACGGCTTCGAGATCCCTCACTTCCAGGAGCTCCTTTAGGGAATTCCGGATGGTCTTGCGGCGCATCATGAAAGCGCTGGCGACGAGTTTCGACAACAAAGCCTCGTTGCGAATTTGAAAACTGCCGGGTGGCAGCGGATCGAGTCGGACCACGGCGGAAGTAACCTCGGGTGGCGGACTGAATGCGGATCGGTCAACGTCAAACAGCGATTCGATGTGCAGGTGGCAACCGAGCATGATGCCCAGCCGTCCATAGGCTTTACTGCCTGGCCCGGCGGCCATACGGTCGACGACCTCTTTTTGCAGCATGAAATGCATGTCGACAATACGGTCGCGAAATTTCAGGAGATGAAACAAAAGTGGTGTCGAAATGTTGTAGGGGAGGTTGCCGACGATCCTCAGCCTGTCGCCGAGCGTCGAGAAATCGAATGACAGCGCGTCCGCTTCATGAATGATGACGCTCGGATGTCCATCGTACTGGCGGCGCAGACGTGCGACCAGGTCGCGGTCGAACTCGATGGCGTGCAAGGTACCGGCGCTCGCGGCCAGGGCTGTCGTAATGGCGCCGAGGCCCGGCCCGATCTCAACGACGACGTCATCCCGGGTCGCGTGCACGGCGCGCAGAATGCCGTCGACGACGCCCGGGTCGCTCAGGAAGTGCTGACCGAATCGCTTGCGAGCTTTGTGGCCGGGCATCCAGTTACCCCGTCGTTCGCGCGAGGTGCATCGCGAGTTCTATTGCTGCGATAAGACTGCCCGGATCGGCCTTGCCGGTACCTGCAATATCGAAAGCGGTGCCGTGATCGACAGAGGTTCGAATAATAGGGAGTCCCAACGTGACGTTGACCGCGTGCCCGAAGCCTGCGTACTTCAGGACGGGTAGTCCCTGATCGTGGTACATGGCGAGCACGGCATCCTTGTGCCCGGCATTGGGAGTGAATGCCGTATCCGCCGGTAACGGCCCGCGTACGCGCATGCCTTTGCGAGACAGGTTCGCGATCACCGGTGCGATCACGGCGTCATCTTCCTCACCCAGGAGTCCACCTTCGCCGGCGTGCGGATTGAGGCCACAGACGACGATTTCGGGTTCTTCAATGCCGAATTTGGCTTGCAAATCGTCATGCAGGATTTGCAGCACGCGAGTCAGGCGATCCCGGGTGATGAAATCCGGAACCTCGCGCAAGGGCAGGTGCGTGCTCGCGAGGGCAACCCTCAAGTTCCCGGCAACCAGCAACATTACCGGCAAATCGACGCCGGTCAGTTCGGCGAGAAACTCCGTGTGTCCGGTGAAGCGAACGCCGCTAGCGGCTATTACGCTTTTGGCAATCGGGGCGGTCACGAGCCCGGCGTAACGGCCCTCCATGCAGCCCATCGTGGCCATTTTTAGACCGTCCAGCAGCACCTTCGCGTTCGCCGGATCCGGCTTGCCGGGAATCACCGGGGCGGGGAAGGGTGTATTGAGAATCTGCAAACGCGGATCGAGCAAAGCGGCGTCGCCGACAACAACGATGTCAGAAACGAACGGAGTCTCGGCAAGCAAAGAGCAGAGTTCTGGGCCAACTCCGGCCGGCTCTCCAGCGGTGACTACAAGAGGTTTAGCCAGCGGCACTAAATACGCGAGACGACGTAGGCCTCATCTCGCATACGTTGCATCCATAGCATCGTCTCTTCTTCCTGCTTGCTGTTGCGAATGCGCGCGATACAGTTGCGTTCTTTGACTTCGTCGGTGTTGTCATAGACGCGGCGTTCCGTGACTTCGAGGATATGCCAGCCGAACTGACTGCGAAACGGCTCGGTAATCTGGTTGAGTTCAGCAGCATCCGCGGCGGCTTTGAATTCGGGTGCGAAAATGCTGGTTTCCGCCCAACCGAGATCACCACCGAGGTTGGCAGAACCGGGATCGTCGGACAGCAACTTGGCCTGCTCGGCGAAGTCTTCTTCACCCGCACGAATTTTCACAAGCACTTCCTCAAGCCGTTGCTTCGCCGTCGCATCGTCGATGACTTCGTTCGGCTGGATCAGGATGTGCCGGATTTTCGACTGGTTGATTTCACTTCGCTCCACTGCACTTCGCAGATTGTCGACTTTTACGATGTGAATACTGTTTGAGGTGCGAAAGGGTTCCGTGATATCGCCGGCGGCTTTGTCCTGCAGCACCGGAGTGAAGATCGACGGAATTTGCTGTCCGCTGAGCCAGCCGAGAGACCCGCCTTCCAGCGCGGTCGGACCCTCTGAGTAACGTGCCGCGAGTTCGCGAAAATCCGCACCGTCCTGAAGGCGTGCATAAATATCGTCCGCGCTTTGTTCAATGGCAGTGATGACCGATGCATCGGCTGATTCCGGGATAGCAAGCAGAATGTGTGATAGTTGCCAGTCGGAATTGACGACGACATTGCTCTCGATATCGATGATGCATTGTTCGACTTCGCGCTCGGAAACCCGGATCCTGCGCATCACCTCGATGTTTTTTAGCTCATTCAGGGTCAAATCTTCGCGCACGCTTTCACGGAACTCGGCGTAGTCGATACCGTCTTCCGCGAGCAGTCTTGGCATTTGGTCAAACGGAATTCCGTTTTGATCAGCGATGCGCTGAATAGAAGCATTGATGTACTGGTCGGAAATCTGATCGAGCAGACCGATACGTGCGGCGCG
>JAOUNH010000078.1 GCA_029881055.1 Gammaproteobacteria bacterium | reverse complement strand
TCTTGTTCATGGCCTGAAGTTTACACTTTCCCGTATCGGCTCGCGCCACCCAACCAGCGACGTACGATCGCGGTCGCACGGTCGTCCGAGTCCTTCCTTAATGCCTCTGCGGTCATTTGCACCTGCGGCATCAGCTCGGCGTCGCGCGCCAGGTTTGCGATGCGGTAGTCCGGTAACCCGGTCTGCTTCGTACCCAGTAATTCACCAGGACCACGAAGTTCCAGGTCACGCTGAGCAACCACAAAGCCGTCGTTCGTGTCACGCAAAACAGCAAGTCGCTCCTTGGCGATGCGTCCAAGCGGTGCTTTGTACAACAGCACGCAATGGCTCTGTGCCGCGCCGCGCCCAACGCGTCCGCGTAACTGGTGCAGCTGAGAAAGGCCCATGCGCTCGGCGTTTTCAATAATCATCAGGCTCGCGTTAGGCACATCAACACCGACTTCTATGACGGTCGTTGCAACCAGCAGCTGTATCAGTCCTTCCTTGAACGCCTGCATGCCGCGCTCTTTTTCGACAGGGCGCATGCGGCCGTGCACGAGGCCGATACGCAATTCCGGAAGCGCTTTGCTGAGCATCCCGTAGCTGGCTTGTGCCGCCTGATAATCGAGCACCTCGGACTCCTCGATCAAGGGGCAGACCCAGTACGCCTGTTGCCCGGACGCGCAGGCCGATCGCACGCGCTCGACAACTTCAGCTCGACGCGTCTCGGGCACGGCGACGGTCGTAACCGGCTGCCGCCCTGGCGGCAATTCATCGATGATCGAGGTGTCGAGGTCGGCGTAGGCAGCCATTGCCAGCGTGCGCGGTATCGGTGTCGCCGTCATCACCAACTGGTGTGGATGACCTTCGGCATTGATCCCTTTGTCGCGCAAGGCCATTCGTTGATGCACACCAAAGCGATGTTGTTCATCGATGACGACGAGCCCGAGCCGATGGAAGTCGACGCCCTCCTGAAACAGGGCATGCGTTCCCACGATCAGCTGGGCGCTGCCGTCAGAAATCGCCTGTAGGGCTTCGCGTCGCGCGACCGTGCGTTGACTGCCGCTGAGCCACACCGGCTCCACTCCGAGCGGACGAAACCAGTCTGAAAAACTGCGCCAGTGTTGCTCTGCCAGGATCTCGGTAGGGGCCATGATAGCGGCCTGAACGCCGCAAGCGATTGCCTTGATGCAGGCGATCGCAGCAACCACGGTCTTGCCCGACCCGACATCACCCTGAATCAGCCGCATCATTGGATGTGGCGCCGACAGATCCGAGCTTATGTCGCTGACAACGCGCTCCTGGGCGCGGGTAAGCTTGAACGGTAGCTCTGCAATAAAAGCACTGACCTCTTCGTTGCCGTCTGTTAGCGCAACGGCGTCCTCGGTTGCGGCCAGCGCGCGCAGCTTTCGCAAACTAAGGTAGTGCGCAAGCAGTTCCTCAAAAGCGAGACGCTGCTGGCAGGGGTGCGTACCGGAAATCAGTTTCTGTGTGTCGGCATCCGGGGGTGGGCGATGCAGATACAAAATGGCATCCGCGAGCGATGGCATGCCGAGTTTGCGGGTGACGTCAGTGGGCAGCAACTCGGCCGGCGGCAGCGAGCGCATGCGTTGCAGGGCCTGCTCGGTGAGGTTGCGCAGGCGCCCCTGCTGGACGCCTTCCGTGGCCGGGTAAATAGGCGTCAGCGAGTCGTCGTATGCACCACCCTGCTCTTCTCGCACAACACGATATTCCGGATGGATCATTTCGAAGCCGGCCTTGCCCCGGCGCACTTCGCCAAAGCAGGTGAGGTGAACGCCGGGCTGAAACTGCGCCTGCTGCTGCCGGGAGAAATGAAAAAATCGCAAGGTCAGCTGGCCACTGCCATCGCCGATGCGCACCAGTAGATTTCGCCGACCCCGAAACAGCGTTTCGGCCAGCAGCACCTCCCCTGTGACCAGGCAACGGGCGCCGGCCTCCAGCGCGCCAAGCCGAACGAGTTGCGTGCGATCTTCGTAACGCAGGGGGAGCAGGAATAACAGGTCGTCAACCCGATGCAGGCCCAGCTTTTCGAGCTTCTTTGCGAGCGCCGGACCGACGCCCTTCAGCTCGGTAAGAGGCAAATCAGATTGCAAGGATTGCGTCTGCCTCGACGTCGACACCTTTAGGCAGGGAGGCAACGCCAACCGCGGCACGAGCCGGGAAGGGTCGCTCGAAGTAAGTCTCCATAACGGAATTTACGGTAGCGAAGTTGCCAAGGTCAGTAAGGAATATCGTGAGCTTGACGACATCGTTAAGGCTGCCGCCCGCGGCTTCGGCAACCGCGCTCAAGTTGTCGAACACTTGTCGCGCGCGCGCCTCGAAGTCGCCGGCAACAACTTCCATGGTCTCGGGAACCAGCGGAATCTGACCCGACAAAAACACGAGATTGCCGGCCTGTATGGCCTGCGAATAAGTGCCGATCGCCGCCGGCGCATTGTCAGTGTGTACAGCTTTCTTTTTCATTGTCTTGTCTCCGGGTGTCACGCGCAGTCGCGCGAAACACGGATTACGTTTTTCATCTTACGCACGTTACGCATGATGTTTGCGAGGTGCACGCGGTCTTTAACCAGCAGCAAGAACGATAGTACCGAACAGTCGTCGTGGCGGCCCAGCACTTCTACCTGTTCGATATTGGAACCACAGTCGCCGATGGTCGCCGCAACCTCCGCAAGCACGCCGGGCTTGTTGCGCGTATCGGTCTGGATCTGGCAGGGGAACTCGCGGGCGATCTCCTTCTCCCAGCTAACCGATATCCACTTCTCGGGTTGCTTGCGAAAGTTCGAGAGATTGCCGCATTGATTGCGGTGAATAACCACGCCGCGACCGGCGGTCAAATAGCCCATGACGCTGTCGCCGGGAATCGGGTAGCAGCACTTCCCGTATGTTACGACCATGCCCTCGGTGCCGGCGATGACGAGGCTCGTCTGCTTGCCCTCGTCCTTTGGCTCGTCACCAACATCGGCCAGAAAACGTGCGACCAGGGGTGCCAGCCTTTCGCCGAGGCCAACCTGCTCAAAAAGCTGGCTGTCGGTTTTCAGTCCAAGTTCTTCGAGTGCCTCTTTGATTCTTACCTTGCCGACTTTGCGCAGCGACAACCCGAGGTCCTTTAATGAACGATCCAGCAGGCGCTTGCCAAGATCAACGGACTCCGAGGAGCGCAGGTTCTTCATATGCTGACGTATTGCAGTTCGCGCCTTGGCCGTACGTACAAATGTCAGCCAGTTGGGATTCGGCTTGGCCCCTTTGGACGTGACGACCTCGACGGTCTGACTGTTTTGCAGCTCGGTCCGCAACGGCACGAGCGCGCGATTCACCTTCGCAGCGACACAGCGATCGCCGACGTCGGTATGCACGGCGTAAGCAAAGTCGACCGCAGTCGCGCCTTTTGGCAGCGGCATGATGTCGCCCTTGGGTGTGAAAACGTAAATTTTGTCGGGGAACAAGTCGACCTTGACGCTTTCGAGAAACTCCTCCGACGTACCGGACTGGTGCAGCTCCTCCAGGTTGGAAAGCCAATCTCGTGTCCTGCGTTGCGGAGTCGTATCCGACTTCTCGTCGGCTTTGTAAATCCAGTGCGATGCGACGCCGGACTCTGCGAGCCGGTGCATATCGCGCGTGCGAATCTGCACCTCGAGGGGCAGTCCCTTGGGTCCAAACAGGGTTGTATGCAGTGACTGGTAGCCATTGATACGGGGAATCGCGATGTAATCCTTGAATCGACCGGGCATGGGCTTGTAGAGGCCGTGCACGATGCCGAGAACCTGGTAACAGCTGTTGACGTCATTGCAGACAATGCGAAAGCCGTATACGTCAACCACATCCGACAGCAGGCGCTTTCTCTCTGCCATCTTTTTGTAAATGCTGTACAGGTGCTTTTGCCGACCGATTACCTCGCCATCAACGCCCTCGTCGGCCATCGCGGCTTCAACTTCTTCCGTAATCTTTTTGACGATCTGTTTTTGACTGCCCTGGCTTTTCCGCAGCGCGGTTTCGAGTACACGATAACGGAACGGGTGCAGGTGCTTGAAGCCAAGGTCTTCCAGTTGCACCTTCATGCGATTGATGCCAAGGCGGTTGGCGATCGGTGCATAGATATCAAGAGTTTCGCGCGCAATACGCCGCTTCTTTTCCGTCGGCATTGCCCCGAGCGTCTGCATGTTGTGCAGACGGTCAGCGAGCTTCACGAGGATGACGCGAATATCCTCGATCATCGCGAGCATCATTTTGCGAAAGCTTTCTGCCTGCGCTTCCGCGCGGCTGCGAAATTCAATCTGGTCCAGCTTGCTGACGCCATCGACAAGCAAGGCTACTTCGCTGCCGAATTGCTTTTCTATGTCTTCCAGCGATACGGAAGTATCTTCAACGGTGTCGTGCAGAATCGCGGCCGTGATCGCTTGCGCGTCGAGGCGCATCTCGGCGAGTTCCTGAGCAACCGCAACGGGATGCGTAATGTAGGCTTCGCCGGTTTTTCGCGACTGGCCTGCGTGGGCCGCCGCGCCGAACTCGTAGGCCGCCGTAATCTGGGCCAGCTGCTCATCGTTCAGGTAGGTTTCGAGCGTCTCAATAAGCCGGCGCACGCCGTGGTCGCGCCTGTTCGCGCCCGGCAGTTTTGACAAAATAGCAGCGGCATAATCCATGCCCTGATCATACCCGCGGAGCGGGGATTGTGTCGCTGCTGGCTAATCGCCGATCGAAATGCCGCGCACTGGCAGGATGTCGTCCAGCGATTCGGACTGCAGCAAGCTCTGGGCAGCCGGTTCTTCAACTTCCTTCAATATCGACGGACCCACGAGGCCTTCTGCAATTTCACGCAGTGCAACGACGGTCGGTTTGTCATTCTCGAGGTCAACCATCGGCTCAGCACCGTGGGCGACGCGGCGGGCACGTTTCGCGGCAACCAGCACCATTTCAAAAATGTTTTCGATGTTGTCGAGGCAATCTTCGACCGTAATTCTGGCCATCTGTCAGTATCCTTGCGAGCGGCGGGTGCCGGTTGAGAGGGCGGAGAGTCTACGCCAGCCGAGTGCGGCACCACGAGCCCATATAAGCAAACGTTATAAGCGCTTCAACCGACGATGCGCTGCACGGCCTGGCGGAGCTCGGGGTTGCGGGTGGACGAGGCCTCACCGCCACCTTGCAGGATGTCTTCGAGGGCGGCCACGGCGTCGTCGAGCTTGTCGTTGATGATGACGTGATCGAACTCCGTCCAGTGCGCCATATCACTTCGGGCATCGCGCAGGCGACGCTCGATAATTTCCGGCTTGTCGGTGCGCCGGTTGCGCAGGCGACGCTCCAGTTCGGTGGTGGATGGCGGCAGGATGAAGATCGTGACGCACTCTGGCATCGACTTACGCACCTGTTGCGCGCCCTGCCAGTCAATCTCGAGCACAACGCTGCGATTATTCGCAAGATGTTTTTCAACCTGGCGGCGACTCGTTGCGTAATAGTTGTCGAACACCCGGGCGTATTCGAGCAACTCCCCTTCATCGCGCAGGCGCATGAACTCATCTTCACTGACAAATATGTAGTCGACTTCATTGGCTTCATTAATGCGCGGCTCGCGCGTCGTGTATGAGATCGAAAAGCGCAATTTTGGATGCTTCCTCACCATCGCGTGCACCAGCGTCGTCTTGCCGGCGCCGGACGGCGCCGCAAAAACGAACAGCTTGCCGCCGGATTTGTTACTCGACATTCTGGATTTGCTCGCGCATCTGCTCGATGAGAACTTTCAGATCGACAGCCGCTTTGGTTGTTTCGGCGTCCGCCGACTTGGAACCCAGCGTGTTCGCTTCACGATTAAGCTCCTGCATTAGAAAATCCAAACGGCGGCCCACCGGCTTGTCATCACGCAGCGCGTCCCGAATTTCAACCAGGTGGCTGTCGAGTCGATCGAGTTCTTCATCGACGTCAATCTTTTGCGCTACCAGCGCGAGCTCAACCTCGAGGCGCGCGGGATCGGCTTCGACATCGAGCTTGTCGATACGCTCTTTCTGTTTCAAGCGGGATGCTGCCATCACTTCCGGCAGCCGTTTTCGCACCGACACCGAAATACCTTCTATATCGACGCAACGCGACTCAAGCATTTCTGCGATCCGCTGACCCTCGCTCGAGCGCATTTCGTTGAGCGCGCGCAAGCTCGTGTCGAGCAAGCTGCCTGCTTCCTCGAACAAGGGCTCCGCATCGATTTCACGCTGTTGCAGCACACCGGGCCAGCGCAGGATTTCAATCGGACTCACGCCGGTAGCCGTGGGCACCAGTGCCGAGACCTCCGCAACGCGGGCGCTGATTGCTGCGACGAGTTCCGTATCGACCTGCAAGTCGGACTGCTGGTCGGTGGCCCGCCGAAAATACAGTCCGCATTCAATCTTGCCGCGCCCAAGTGCTGCGCTCGCCTGTTGCCGAAAATGTTGTTCCCTGGGGCGCAGGTCTTCGGGTAATTTGAATTGCACGTCGAGGTAGCGATGATTAACCGCACGTATCTCCCAGGTCAGCGTCCCGAGAGGAGTTTCGACGGACTCTCGCGCGAAGCCTGTCATACTGTGTAACATCAGCGTTGTTCTCCAAAAGTGCGGGCCATACTGTTGTGTGGGTCACGTTTTTTAAGGGGACAACATTCTAAGCTGTGCCCGCCCGTTAAGGCCACTTATCGCAACGAATCAACATGCAGATCGAATACGCAAAAGTCTCAGCTCTCGGTGATCGTCAGGACAACCAGGACCGCGCCGCGGTCGTAGTTTCCGAAAAGGCGGCGCTGATGCTCGTATTTGACGGCATGGGTGGTCACTCTGATGGCGCGCTCGCGGCGGAGACCGGTCTCAAGGTTGTGCAGGATATGTTCATGGCCGCAACGCAGCCCATTTTCGATCCACAGGGTTTTCTCTACATGGCGCTATCGCAAGCGCATGACGAGGTTGTGCGGGTCGGGCGTGCGGTCGCTGTTGATTTCAGGCCAAGAGCAACCTGCGCCGTTTGCCTGGTTCAGGAGGGCGGCTCGTTCTGGGCTCATATAGGTGACAGTCGCATCTACCAGGTTCGGGATGGCGAGGTACTGACGCGATCTCGCGATCACAGCCATGTTGAAGTACTGATCCAGGAAGGCGCGATTACCGAGGAGGAGGCGGAAAACCACCCGATGCGCAACTTTGTCGAGTGCTGCATCGGCGGCGATGCGCCTGTTCCTGACATGAGCATTACTGCACACAAATTGTTGCAGCATGGCGACGTCCTGCTGGCCTGTTCCGATGGCCTCTGGTCCGGATTGAGTGACAGGGAAATGGCGCAAATCGGCAAACCCGGCGACAAGAATCTCGTCGACAACCTGAAAGCCCTGAGTGTCAAAGCACTCGGAATTAATGCGCCCTACAGTGACAACACCACGGGCACGGCGTTAAGGTGGCTCGGTCTCTGACCGATATCCGGCCGAGAAAGTTTATGGAGAATCATCATGCGTCCTAGTGGTCGCGATCCTGCCGCTATGCGGGAAATTCGCTTTATTCCCGATTTCACGAAGCACGCGGAAGGCAGCGTCCTCGCCTCCTTTGGCGACACGCAGGTGCTGTGCACGGCGAGCATCGAAGAGCGGGTGCCCGGCTGGATGCGAGGCAAGGGTACGGGCTGGGTTACGGGCGAGTACGGCATGCTGCCACGATCGACGCACACACGATCCGGCCGAGAAGCGGCGCATGGAAAACAGGGCGGACGTACCCTGGAGATCCAGAGACTGATTGGTCGTTCGCTGCGGGCGATTACCGACATGAGGGCGCTCGGTGAGCGTTCGGTTACGCTGGATTGTGACGTGATCCAGGCGGACGGTGGAACAAGAACCGCATCGATCAGCGGCGCCTACGTGGCGCTTGCGATCGCCATGGAAAGACTGGCCGCTAATGGCAAGTTGAAGAAGAATCCCCTGCATGGCCAGGTCGCTGCAGTTTCCGTTGGCATCTACCAGGGCAGCGCCGTGCTCGATCTCGACTATGCCGAAGATTCCGAAGCAGAAACCGATATGAACATCGTAATGAACAGTGCAGGCCGATTCATCGAAGTACAGGGTACAGCCGAGGGTCATGCGTTTTCGGACGAAGAGTTCAGCGCCATGCTGGCCCTGGCTCGCGGCGGCATCGATGAAATCATCAGGATGCAGAACGAGGCTATTCGTACGGCACTGTAGTGAGCGCGCGGCCCAAAAAGATCGTCATGGCCAGCGGCAATCCCGGCAAGCTTCGGGAAATGGCCGCTTTGTTACGACACCTCGGTATCGAGGTCGTCGCGCAGTCCGAATTTGGCGTCGAGGACGCAGACGAAACCGGTACCAGCTTCGCGGAAAATTCTCTTTTGAAAGCGACGCATGCGTCTGCGGCGACCGGATTGCCGGCAATCGCCGATGACTCGGGACTGGCGGTCGATGCGCTGGGCGGCGCGCCGGGCGTTTACTCGGCACGCTATTCGGATCCCGGCGCAACGGACGAGAAAAACAACCGGAAGTTGCTGGCAGCGCTTGCGGGCATGGCGATGCCGGATCGCGGCGCCGCTTTTCACTGTGTTGCAACCTTCGTTCATCCTGACGGGTCGCCACCGCTGGTTGCGGCCGGCGAGTGGCGTGGCTCCATACTGTTGGCACCCAGCGGTGATGGAGGCTTCGGTTACGACCCGCTGTTTCTCGATCCCGAGAGCGGCCAGAGTTCAGCGACGCTCACGGCCGAGGAAAAGAATGCCCGCAGTCATCGGGGCCAGGCCTTGCGCCAGCTGATTGACCTCATCGCCGAACGCTACCCATGACGCTGCCGCCGCTGTCGTTGTACGTGCACCTGCCCTGGTGCGTAAGGAAGTGCCCCTACTGCGATTTCAATTCGCACAAAGCCGGCGACGCGCCGCCGCGGCAACGCTATATCGACGCCTTACTGACGGATCTGGCGCGCGAGGCCGCGCGCGCCGAAGGCCGCACCCTGAGCAGCGTGTTTTTGGGCGGCGGAACACCCAGCCTCTTCACTCCGCAGGAAATCGAACAGCTCCTCAAAGGGGTCAGAGCCCTTTTTACGCTGGCCGGGGATATCGAAATTACGATGGAGGCGAATCCGGGTACGGTCGAGTGCGGAGCACCTGAGGGTTATCGCGCTGCCGGCGTCAACCGGCTTTCCATAGGGGCGCAAAGTTTTGACGATGCGCTATTGCTAACGCTCGGCCGCATTCACAGCAGCGACGATATCGCGCGCGCGTTCGATGCAGCGAAACAGGGCGGATTCGACAACATCAACATCGATCTTATGCATGGTCTTCCGGGGCAAAGCGTCGAGATGGCGCTAACTGATCTTAAGGCGGCACTGGCGCTCGGTCCGGCTCACCTGTCCTGGTACCAGCTGACACTCGAGCCGAATACCGTATTTCACGCCCGTCCGCCGGCCGGTCTCCCGGACGAGGATCTCGGTTACGCGATACAGGACGCTGGCCAGGCGCTGCTCGCGGCTGAGGGCTATCGGCAATACGAGGTGTCCGCCTATGCAAAAGACGGGCGTCGTTGCCGCCACAATCTCAACTACTGGGAATTCGGCGATTATCTCGCCGTAGGCGCCGGGGCTCACGGCAAGCTGACGACATCGCACGGTGTCCAGCGCTATCAGAAACCGGCCAACCCGATGATGTACATGCAGGCAGAGGAGGCAGGCGAGCCGTCCGTCCTGGGTGCCAGGCTCACGGACGAAGACCTGTTGTTCGAGTTCATGCTCAATGCGTTGCGGCTGAACAGCGGATTCGACGAGGCAATCTTCGTCGCTCGCACCGGGCTGCCAGCGGCGCGCTTGTTCGAAGCCAGCAGCCGGGCAGGCAAGAAAGGGCTGATCGAACGTCGCGATTCCGGCATCTGGGCGCCAACAGAGCTCGGCAGTCGGTTCCTGAATGATCTGCTGGGCGAATTCTTAAGCCCCGGGACCGAATATTCATTTATGCACAAGGCTGAGACGAAGCCTTAGTTTTCAGCCTCAGAGGGGCCCGATCTCATCGGGAGCCTTGCAAACCGCTCATAACTCGTTGTTTTTAAACAGATCTCAAAAATGGACACAAATTAGTCATTCTGACAACGGTTCTTGAAAAACCGCAGCTTAGCGCGTTCACTCAATTTCCATCCACAGTCTTATCCACAGGATCTGTGGATAAGAACGGGGGCTTGCGGCGCTCCTGGCTTCCCTATATCCTACGCGCCCTTTTTGTCCAGTAGCACGCTCGGGAGAGCCAGATAATGAAAGCCGACATCCATCCCAATTACATCGAGACCAAAGTCACCTGTAGTTGCGGCAACGAGTTCACAACCCGCTCGACTCTCGGCAGGGATCTCCAGATTGAAGTGTGCTCCTCGTGCCATCCTTTCTACACCGGCAAGCAGAAAATCGTTGATTCCGGCGGTCGCGTAGACAAGTTCCGCAAGAAATACGGCATGAGCTAGGCCTTTTGCTGCCCTCGCCAGAGACAGGCGTTCCCCGGGCGGCAGAAAAGTTTCAAATTGCGACTTTCCACAATCCCGGCACGCCGGGTCCTCTGTTATGCTCGCACGGTTTGCAATTCCGACCCAGAGGACAAGAATGAGCCAGGACGCCTATCGCCTTAAACGCCCCGACGGCACGGAAACCGAGCTGCCGGTCAGGAAGGGCACAATCGGACCCGACGTAATCGACATCGCGACGCTGTATCGCGATCACGGTGTCTTTACCTATGACCCGGGCTTTGTAGCAACCGGCAGTTGCGAATCGGACATCACCTTCATCGATGGTGAGAAAGGTGTATTGATGTACCGGGGCTACCCGGTCGAACAGCTCGCGGCGCATTCAAGCTTCATAGAGGTGTCCTACCTGCTGCTCTACGGCAATCTGCCGACCGCAACGGAACTCGCCGAGTTTGACAACATGATCCGCCGGCACACCATGCTCAACGAGGGCATGCTGGCCTTCTTCAAGGGCTTCCGTTACGACGCACATCCGATGGCCATGCTGTCGGCGGTCGTTGGCTCCATGTCCGCTTATTACCACAAGGAAATGGATGCTTCGAATGAAGAGCACCGCAATATATTCGCGCATCGAATCCTGGCAAAGCTGCCGACGATTGCCGCGGCCGCCTATAAACTGAATACCGGCCAACCCTTCATCTATCCACGCAATGATCTCAACTATTGCGAGAATCTCCTGCACATGCTGTTCGCGGTGCCGGCCGAGCCATACAAGATCGACCCTGTTGCGGCAGAGGCGCTGGACCTGCTGTTTATTCTGCACGCAGATCATGAACAGAATTGTTCGACATCCACCGTACGCATGGCCGGTAGCTCCGGTGCGAATCCCTACTCGGCAATCGCTGCCGGAATCTCTGCTTTGTGGGGGCCTGCTCATGGCGGCGCAAACGAAGCGGTATTGGAGATGCTGGAGGAAATTGGTGACGTCAGCCAGATCGGCAAGTACGTGGAGAAGGCCAAGAACAAGAATGATCCGTTCCGCCTGATGGGCTTTGGGCACCGCGTCTACAAGAATTTCGATCCGCGAGCGACGATTATTCGCGACATGTGCCACAAGGTTTTGCAAAGGCTGGATCGGAAAGACACGCCGCTGTTCGATCTTGCCCAGGAGCTGGAACAGGTAGCCCTCAAGGATGATTACTTCATTGAGAAAAACCTGTACCCGAACGTCGACTTTTATTCCGGCATTATTTACAAGGCACTTGGTATTCCGACGTCAATGTTCACCGTGATGTTCGCTCTCGGGCGCTCAGTCGGCTGGGCGGCACACTGGCGCGAGATGATCTCCGATCCGAAAGGCAAGATCGCAAGGCCAAGACAGCTTTACACGGGCCCAGCGGCGAGAGATTACACGCCGATCAACAAACGTTAGATAGAAGTGGGGACACGCTATCGCGTGTCCCCTTTAGTTTGAGATACACGCTGCGCCCCAACAGCACCCGACTCAGTCGTGCGCGAGCAACTCCTGCACAGCACTGCTGTCGATTCGCTTCATAGGCCGGCCGTCAATCGGACTCATGGGCG